>NZHB01000043.1 GCA_002691185.1 SAR116 cluster bacterium
CTGCCAGTGTTGTTTTACTAATGGTTAACCAATAATTGAGCGAATTATCAATATACCAAGAAAAAATACTTAGCCTTGCCGCTGAAAACAAAAAAAGTACCGCAATAGAAGATTTTAATAGATCTTACGAAATGAAAAATCCGATGTGTGGTGATGAGGTTAAAATTCGAATTAAACTTTTAAATAATCAAATCGAAAATATCTCGGCAATAGTAAGAGGATGTGCTCTTTGTGAAGCTTCTGCTGGTCTTACGGTAAAAATATTAAAAAAAAATGAGTTACCAAAATCAGATTTTATTGATGAGTTTTTAAAATGGTTGGGAGATAAAAATCAAAATCTCTCAAAATCACTTCCAGAAGATATAGAAATTTTTACACCTATAAGAGATATTAAAAATAGGCATAAATGCATCTCGATGCCGTTTGAAGCTGCAGTTCTGTCTATTAAAGAGGATTTATAAAATTTAATCAGGCTTGACAGAGTGTTTACCAAACCAAATTATCGCTCCAACTAGAACTATTGGATATATTATTAGTAAAATAATACCTACATCTGGATTCATTTTTTTTATAACCTCTTTAACATTATATTCTAATAAGAATGTTTTATTAAAAAAAATCAAAAATTACTAGTACCTATATATTTTTTTTTGTTAAGTAATTACTATTAAAATTTTTAGGAAGTTAAATGAGTACAAGAGAAGTAATGGAATATGATGTTGTTATTGTAGGAGCAGGTCCTTCAGGGCTTAGCGCTGCTATTAAACTAAAACAACTAAGTAAAAAAAATAATAAAGATATTTCAGTTTGTGTAATAGAAAAAGGATCAGAAGTTGGAGCACATATAGTTTCAGGAGCTGTTATTGAAACTAAAGCACTTGATGAACTTATACCAGACTGGAACTCAAAAAATAGTCCGTTGAAAACACAAGCTAAAGATGACTCATTTCTCTTTCTTACTGAAACAAAATCTTACAAATTACCAACACCTCCTCAAATGCACAATAAAGGTAATTATATTATAAGCTTGAGTGACTTTACAAAATGGTTAGCACAGGAAGCTGAAGCTCTTGAAGTTGAAATTTATCCAGGTTTTTCTGCATCAGAGATTTTGTTTAATGAAAAAAATAATGTGGTTGGCGTAGCAACATGTGATATGGGAAGACTAAAAGATGGATCAGAAGGTCCAAATTTTGAACAAGGGATTGAATTACGTGCTAAACAAACAATTTTTTCAGAAGGCTGCAGAGGACATTTAGGAAAAATTTTAGTAAATAAATTCAAACTAAATGCACATTCATCTCCACAAACATATGGAATAGGTATCAAAGAACTATGGGAGGTAGATCCAAAAAAAAGTAAGCCAGGAAGTATCATGCACACAACTGGATGGCCTCTAAAAAGCGACACCTATGGAGGATCTTTCTTATACCATCTAGATAATAATAAGGTCTCGATTGGATTTGTAATAGGCTTAGATTATAAAAACCCGTATTTATCACCTTACATGGAATTTCAAAGATTTAAACATCATCCAGAAATTAAAAAAATTCTTGAAGGTGGTCGAAGAATAAATTACGGAGCAAGAGCCTTAAATGAGGGTGGTGTGCAATCCTTACCAAAATTGACGTTCCCAGGCGGTCTTCTTTCAGGCTGCGAAGCTGGATTCCTCAATGTACCTAAAATTAAAGGAACTCATTTAGCTATGAAGTCAGGAATTTTAGCTGCAGAAGCAATTTTTGAAGATATAGATAAAATTGAAGAAATAACTAACTACGAAAAATTAATTAAATCTAGCTGGTTATGGTCTGAGTTATACAAAGTACGAAATATTAGGCCTTCATTTAAATGGGGTTTTTGGAAAGCTCTAGCATACAGCGCTATTGATACTTATATATTTAGAGGAAAAGCACCCTGGACAATTGACCACCATGGTACGGATCATGAAAGTCTTGAAAATAAAAATAAACACCAAATAATTGATTATCCTAAACCTGACAATATAATAAGTTTTGATAGGTTAACAAATGTATCATTTTCGGGTACTAATCATGAAGAAAATCAACCTTGTCATTTAACTCTGAAAGATGAAACAGTACCAATCAGTGTAAATTTAGATTTATATGACAATCCCGAAACTCGATATTGTCCCGCAGGTGTTTATGAAATTATTACAGAAAATGATAAACCTAAATTGCAAATAAACGCACAAAACTGTGTTCATTGTAAAACTTGCGATATTAAAGACCCAACCCAAAATATTAATTGGGTAACACCCCAAGGTGGTGGCGGACCAAATTATCAAGGTATGTAAGTTTTTGCTCTTTAAAGTAGACTTACAAGTTAAATTTAATTAACATGATAATTATTTAAGGGTTCGATCATTTGAATCAATCTATTATTGGTATTTTATGGATGGTAATAACCACCATCCTATTTGTTGGTGTGACTGCTACTGTTCGATATCTAGAAGGTGAAGTCCCTGCACCTCAAGCTGCTTTTTTAAGATATGCAATTGGTACAGTCATGTTGGTTCCATCTCTTATAACTCTTACTAAATTCAAACCTGATCGTTCCTTGTTTAATAAATTTATCTTAAGAGGATTTGTACACTCGATTGGGGTAACATTATGGTTTTATGCGATGTCAGTAATGCCAGTTGCAGAAGTTACTGCTATAGGTTTTCTTACTTACATATTTGTATCGATTGGCGCTTCAATATTTTTGAAAGAGAAATTACACAAACATAGATTATCAGCAATATTAATTTCATTCATCGGAGCTTTAATTATATTAAGGCCAGGCTTCAAAGTAATTGAAAGTGGNCAACTAGGAATGTTAATTGCAACTATGGTTTTCACTGCATCATATCTTATAGCAAAAGTTGTTTCAAAAGAGAGAACATCATCGGAAATAGTCGCTATGTTATCTATATTTACCACTATATTTTTAATACCTTCGGCAATCTATAGTTGGGAACCTTTATCCCTTAAGGCTTTATTAATCCTTTCATTTACAGCTCTTATAGCAACGCTTGGACATATAACAATGACTAAAGCAATTAAAGCAGCACCTATGGTAGTAACTCAACCCGTTCTATTTCTTCAACTTGTATGGGCCTCNATGGTTGGTCTATTTATATTTGACGAGGAATTTGATCTATTTGTTATAATAGGTGGTACAGTTATTATGATATGTGTTTGCTATGTATCCTATAGAGAACACGTACTTGGAAAAAAAATCACAAGTGAAGCTCTACAAAAAGTAATTTAATATTATTAAAAAAATAGCACCCAAAATAGTTAAACAACCTATGGCAAATAAGTTNGGACCGAAAACTAATTTGGAAATTGATAATTTAAAATTTTCAGCTGTTGTCAGTACNGACAAAGAGGTAAAACTACAAGATGTTCCTGCGCACCAACCAATCAGATGTGCTTGCATTAAAAATGCNGCTTCCCATACAGATAAGAGTGGNGCAAATAATGATAATATTGGTGCTGATGTAATTATAGGATGTATTCCTATTAAACCTAATAACCAAACAACAATGGGTAAAAAAACTATCATTATCCAAAAGGGAAAATTATTTCCTATATAATTCTCTATAAAATTTTGGATTTCAACTGAACCACTAAGTATTGATCCTAAAAACATAGAAATAGATATCAATAACATTTCATCGCCCGAATTTTCTATTAAATTTCTAATATTACCAAGAATTGGTTTTATTGTTTCAGACCTTCTAAACATCTGAAAAAGTACTAAAATAGGTATAACAATAACAATTGCGTTCAGAGCGGTTTTTTGAAAAAAATACCCAACCAACAGAACTGAGCCAGTCAAAATTAAAAGTCTTGAAAAAATAGGTTTAACGCATGCAATAGCNTCTATAGNGTCNTTTAAACTTAGNCNTCCAATTAAAAATCTAATANTAAAANNNTTAAAACATAANGCTANGAATANNCCAAANATAATTCCTAACCANGCTGAATTATTAGGTAAATAAAGTTGTCCAACAGCAAANCTCACAAAAAATGGTGACCATAAAACAGCTGTNTTCATTCCTCTTATTGCNGCCTCACCTGCAGCTTGTCTTATTTTATTAGANGTATTTTTNGGTATAACTGACGATAANAGTGGNAANGTNCCAATATTNAGTACTCCTCCCAANATATGTGAAGTAACTTGAATTCCAGANAANACNTTTGTAGATANCAAATCAGACAAAAGTTTTTGAGTTTTCTTAACTGATGGCATTGTCATTGCNGTTGATCTAAGTAACCATAAACTTGGTAAAAATGCNGCNAAGATTATAAAAAAATTACCTGCTTTTAATAAGCTTTCCTGATTNGGTANCTCTGACAAAATTAAATAGGTACCAANAAATAAAACACATANCATTAANTTTGTAGTAAGCCTTGATAAGATAAACATTANAAATAANAGTGACAANTAAACGCCAATAATTANANAATTATATATTGGTNCAAAACTNAAACCATATATAATTGGCAAAACTGCAAGCCAACAAAANATTGTTAATANCAGTTTNAAAAACATAATTANTTATTTCTTTAAACTAATTTTTTTNCCNAGAACATCCGGGAAAGAAGCTTTTTCATGTGTTTTTTTTATTTTAATTAAGCGTTCATAGGCCCAAACAGGATAAGGCTCAACTTTTCTTAAATTAAGATTTACATTAATCAAAACTTTTTCGGCAACAGCTATTACATGCTTTTGTTTTTTTGAAAAAATATCTAAACAAAGATGCATTCTCTTTTTATCACAATCTACAACTAATAAACGTACGTTAAATTCGTCATTCAGACCCATTTCATTTAAATAATGATAATGAGCTTGAAGAACAAATGGCCCTTGCTTTTTTTTAATCGCGTGTGTCTCACCAATACCCAGTATCTCTTCTAAAAAAAAATCTAAAGAACTATCAAATGCAAGAGTATAAAAGACAACATTCATATGACCATTATAATCTATCCACTCTGCAAGAACTTTTTTAGATGGCAACACTATTGGAGTATTATATGGACCATTGTGACCTTGGATGATTTTTCTTTCTTCAGTCATTTTNAAAACCTATTTTATAATTTTTTAGATAAAATTTTTGTGGCTTCTTCAATACCCTCAANAGTAANNGGNACCATTCTATTAGAAAAAATATTTNTTATTATATTTGTTGATTGCGAATAGTTCCAATATTCTAAATTAGTTGGATTTATCCATACACTGGACGGCCAGTGAGTAATAGCTCTTTCTAACCATACTTGACCGCTCTCTTTATTATAGTGTTCGTTGGCACCGCCTTCTACTAATATTTCATAAGGACTCATTGCCGCATCACCTACAAAGATACATTTATAATCTTTGCTATATGTTCTAAAAATTTCTGCAGTAGAGAATTGTTCTTTCCAACGCCTGGAATTATTCTTCCAAACACCTTCATAAAGACAATTATGAAAATAAAAAAAATTTAAATTTTTGAAAACGTTTTTTGCAGCGGAAAATAGATTTTCTACCTGCATAACATAATCATCCATTGATCCACCTACATCCAGGAAAAGGATAATTTTTATTGAATTTTCTTTTTCTTTTCTTGTTTTAACATCAAGAAATCCATTTTTAGCGGAATATTTGACTGTCTCTTCTAAATCCAGTTCTTCATCAACACCAGTTCTTGCCCANTGCCTTAACCTTTTTAAAGCTATTTGCATACCTCTAGTATCAAGCTCCTTAGTATGATCAAAATCTCTAAAAAGTCGTTTATCCCAAACTTTTACAGCTTTCCCTTGCCCTCTTCCAATTTGACCAATTCTAACTCCTTCAGGATTATATCCATATGCACCAAAAGGAGATTTACCTGAAGTACCTACCCATTTATTACCACCTTGATGTCGTTTTTCTTGTTCTCTTAATCTTTGCTCAAGAGTTTTCATTAACTCTTCAAAGCCACCTAATGATTTTATTTCTTCCATTTCTTTTTTAGTAAAATGCCGATCTAACATTTTTTGGAGCCATTCTTTAGGAACATCTACCTTATCTAAAATATCATCTAATTTTAAATATTCGATGCCCTTAAAATATTGACTAAATATAATATCAAACCGGTCAATTAATTTTTCATCCTTTACCAAACTGGCACGTGCTAAATAATAAAATTTGTTAATATCAAACTCTACAAAATCAAGTTTGATACTTTCTAAGAAAGTAAAGAATTCATTTAATGTTACTGGTATTTTAGCATTTTTCAGTTTGAAAAAAAAATCTAAAAACATCCTCTTATCTATTACCTCTGGCCATAAAGGCTAATCTTTCAAATAAATGAATATCTTGTTCATTTTTTATTAAGGCTCCATGAAGCTTNGGNAATAAATCTTTGCTATCACTNTTTAAATCTAAAGGNTTAATATCTTCTAATAATAATANTTTAATCCANTCTAAAGCTTCTGAAGTTGATGGTTTCTTTTTTAGGCCAGGAACTTCTCTAATTTCAAAAAATCGTTTTAGGGCACTATCAAGTAATGTTTTTTTTATATTAGGAAAATGCACATTAACTATCTTCTTTAATGTGTCAATATCAGGAAATTGAATATAGTGAAAAAAGCATCTTCTGAGAAAAGCTTCTGGTAATTCTTTTTCATTATTAGATGTAATAATTACAATAGGTCTTTTATGAGCTTTAATAGTTTGGTTAGTTTCGTAAACATAAAACTCCATTNTATCAAGTTCCTGAAGGAGATCATTAGGAAATTCTATATCTGCTTTATCAATTTCATCAATTAACAATACTGCCCTATGTTTTGATTCAAAAGACTTCCAAATTTTTCCTTTTTTTATATAGTTACTAATATTTTCGATCTTCTTATCACCTAATTGACTATCTCTCAGTCTGGTGACAGCATCGTACTCATANAAACCCTGTTGAGCTTTAGTTGTAGATTTTATATTCCACTCTAAGATTTCTAAATCCATACTTTTTGATATTTGCCTAGCAAGTTCTGTTTTACCAGTCCCAGGCTCTCCTTTTATTAAAAGTGGTTTCTCGAGGGCAATAGCTGCGTTAACAGCAACATTTAATTCATCAGTTGATATATAATTACTAGTACCTTCGAATTTCATAAAAACTCTCTCTTAAAAGTTATTTAATAGTCTGAATTTTATTTTTTAATGCTTTTATATACTTAGGACTTACCTCACAGCAGCCACCAACTATTGAAGCATTATTTTCTATAAATCTCAATGTATCCTTTACAAATTTATCTATGTTAAAATCATCTCTTTTTTCTAGGGCAGAAACATCATTTTCATCATTTAATAAATTGACTGATTTAAAACCATTTGGCAAACCTCCAAAAGGCTTTTTTGATTTTTTCATCACTCCAATCGACTGATGTATTGCCTCTGGTGGAGAACAATTAACTAAAAAAGAATTAATTTCTGTGTTTTCAAATTGGGTGAGTGCATCTTCTAAACTTTCGCCAGATCTAAGTTGTGTTCCATCTTCCTCTTTAACACAAAAACTTAACCATACTTTTTTTTCAGAGCCTAAAGCTGCTTGTGTTACTACTTCTGCTTCTTCAATAGAACTTACAGTCTCACATACAAAAATATCAACATGTTGGCGTTGTATCTCAACTATTCTTTTATAAATATCCTTGGCTTCATTTTTGTTTTTTCCGAGCTCTGTTTTATAACTCATAATTAGAGGAGGTAATGATCCCAATAATAGAATATCAGACTTATTTGAAAAGGAGTTAATTGCTTCCTTAGCAGCTTTAATTGCACNTTCTTGAAGTGGTTTGAAACTATCTTCTAAATTAAATTTTTTTAATCGGTCAGGTGTTATTGTGTATGAGTTAAGAGTAATAGCCTCTGCACCGGAGTTTATAAAATCTTTATGTAAATCAACGACTAATCCATAATGATCTAATAAAACTCTGGCTGACCAAAGGTAATCCGGTTTAATTTTTGATCTATGGATTAATTCCTGACCCATACCTCCATCAATAAGAGTAATTTTTCTATTCAATTTTTATCCTATTAAAATGAATTTTTACTTTTCTTTATTAATTTTTATTAAAAAAATCAATGGAATTGAAAAAAATGCAACCCAAGAGAAAAGTTTAAAGGCATCTATATACCCAACCATTAAGCTTTGTCTATTTAATTCATTGGTTAATTTTTGAATATTCAGGTCATCTAAATTATTAATTATGCCATTAAAAGATAAACCTTGATTCCATACTGAGACNAATGAACCTATTTCTCCAAAATTGACTTGNCCCATGTGTAAAACAACAGCAACACTTACTGAAATAAAAAAACTAGAACCTATNTTTCTAACTAAATGAAACATNGCTGTTGCNTCACCATGAAANTTATTTGATAAAGTTGCAAAACATATCACACTAACTGGTGGCCAAGTAAGCCCTACACCAAGGCCCTGTACTAAACTTGCCCATGCTATATTTGTAAAAGTCATATTAATATCAAAGGTAGACATATACCAACCAGAAATGGCTTGAATAGCAAAGCCGAAAAAAATAATAATTCTTGGGTCAACTCGNCCGGTAAATGCAATAATAGCAAACCCAATAAAAGTTCCTAATCCTCGCATAGCTAATATTATTCCTATCACAGATTGTGGATATCCCCTTAATTCTTGGAGTAGTGGAGGGAAAATTACCATGGGTACAAAATTCAACATTCCAAAAAAGAAAATTAATATTAAGCCGACAGAATAATTTCTATCTTTAAATATAGTTAAATTTATAAATGGCTGCTTTGTAGTAAAACTGTGNACAATGAAAATATATAAACCGATTATTGCNACTAAACATTCAATNATTGTCTCAGTACTTTCAAACCAGCTATTCCTTTCACCCCTATCAAACATTATTTGCAATGCAGCAACACTACATGCCAAAGCAATAAACCCAATCCAATCTAAGGACATGGCTGCTGATGATGGCTTTTTAGGAACAGTAGCAAGTACGGCTAGTAAAGCACAAAAACCAAAGGGAACAAGTGTATAAAAGATCCATCTCCAGTTTAATAGTTCACCTAGGTAACCTCCAATTGTAGGCGCAATAACAGGACCTAATATTGTGCCCATTCCCCAGATTGCCATTGCAACTGATATCTGTTTTCTTGGAAACGCAGCTAANACTAAAGTTTGTGAGAGAGGAGGCAAAGGTGCACCAAAAACTCCTTGAGCAACTCTGGCAATTACAATCTCTTCTAAGGTATCTGACATTCCACAAAAAATTGAGGAAATTATAAATCCTAAAACACTAACTGTCAGTATATGACGAATTTGTATTCTAGAAGAAAGCCAACCTGCAAAAGGTGTAAAAATAGCTGTTGCAACTATATTTCCCGTAACAACCCAAGAAATTTGATCTTGAGTTGCACCCATAGCNCCTCTCATATCNGACAAGGCTATAGAAGCTATTGTAACATTCATAGCATATAGCATAGTAACAAANGTTGCNGTAGCTAAAATAAACCACTTAAAAGAGGTATTGTTTTCAGATATAAGGGGTTTCAATTATAACTCAAAAAATTTAAAAATATTTGCAAAGGGCTTAATAACTAGTGGAACTTTTGGTTCATGTTCAGTATCAATTTTTACAGATACAGACATTCCCATCCTTAATTCTTTATTAGTTTGATTACTTTCTTGCAAGATTTTACCAATAGATATCCTTACAGGAACTCTTTGTACAACTTTAACCCAGTTTCCTGAGGAATTCTGAGGAGGTAGAATTGAAAATTCTGCCCCAGTTGCAGGACTAATACTCTCGACCTTACCCTTCCATGTATTTTTTGAAAAAGTATCTGGGATAAATGTAACTGATTGCCCAACTTTTACATGAGTTAATTCAGTCTCTTTTAAGTTAGCTTCTACCCAAGCTTTTTTTTCATCAACAATTGCAAAAAGCATCCTGCCTAAATTAATATACTCACCAACTTCTATATTCATTTTTGCAACCACACCCTCATGATCGGCATAAATAGTTGATTTTTTAATATCAAACTTTATTTGATTTAGTTTACTTAAATGTTTTATATAAAGTGGATGATCAGACGGGTTTATATTTTCATTACCGTTTAGTGTAGTTAAAATTGACCTAGCTTTATCAACATAAATTTTTAGTTTTTGTTTGGAAGATACATATGAATGTTTAATTTCTTCTAAATCATTATTTAAGGTTACAATTTTTAAATTATTAACAGCTGATTTATATAGATAATTGGCTTCGTCCAGTTTGCTTTTAAGACCAACTTTCTTATTCACTAGACTTTTAATTCTGTTTAATTCTAACTTTTGATATTCAACTTTTTCTTTTGCTACCTGAACTTCAATATTAACTAAGTCCCTAATTCTTTTCATTTCTGAAGAATAAAATTTAATTTCTTCTTTAGCTAATTTGATTTCCTCCTTAGCTTCTTTATATGTTAATTTTCTATTTTCTATCTCTTTTATAATATTTAAAAGATTTTGCTCTTGTTCTATTAAATCAAGTTCAAGTTTTTGAGTTTCAATTTTTAGTAATTTTTGTCCTTTTGTGACTTTTTGATTATCCTTAATATAAACAAACTCAACTCTACCTGGTAATTGCGATTGTACCGAAACTATTGGCGCTTTAATATAAGCGTTTTCTGTCTTTACAAACCTACCAAGAGAATAAAAATACCCTGTAGTTGTTAACAAAATTACAAAAGGTAAAAAGAATAATAATATAAATCTTTTCAGCTTATTACTTTTAAGTTGTTCATCATTAACACTAGTATCTTGCATTTATTTCTTTCCTAAAGTTCATAACTTAGAAGTTAAATCGTTTTTTAAAATTTGGAGTAAATCCTTCAATTTATTCAGATCTTTATCTGATAAAATTGAAAGAGAATCTTTTCTATACTTTGCAGCTTTTTCTCTAATTGATTTAATTAATGGTTTTACTGTTTCTGATAAATATATGTTTTTAACACGTCGATCCTTATTTTCAGTTCTTCGTATAATCCATCCTTTAATTTCCATTCGATCTAAAAGTCTACTAAGTGGGGCTTTTTCCATGTCCATAAGTGAAGCCAGTTCCTTTTGATTTATTCCATCTTTAAAAAATAAGTAAGTTAGTAATAACCACTGAGATCTTGTTAGTCCTATTGAAGCCATTTGACGATCATAGAGAACTCTTAGCAATCGCCCTACGTCATGAATTAACAATCCAATATTTTCTTCAAAAACTTCTTTCATGATTAGACCTATTACAAAATAGTTTCCTAGTAAACTATTTTAGTTAACATATTTAGTAATTAAATGAAAATCAATTTTTATATAATAGGTTATTTCTAAATTTATCTTTTTCTTGAGAAGCATTCCAATTTCTTGAATACTGAGGCGGATTTGATTGATTAACTTTAAGAAGTACAAAAATTGGACCTGTAATTGTTTTTGTAAAAAATTTCTGGGCCTCTAATAATTCTGTTTCGTTATTTATAGTCTTAGTAATAGTGAAACCCGAACCTTTAGCTATAGCCTCTAAATCAACACCTAGTGCTGTATGAGATTGTTGACCCCCAGTTTCTAAATATGCAGAATTATCAACACATAAAATAATAAGATTCTTAGGTTTCATTATTCCAATAGTCGCTAGAGAGCCAAGAGACATGAGAGTATCACCATCACCTGAAACACAAAGTACTTTGTCTTTTGGTCTAGAAATTGCCAACCCAAGAGACGTCGGTATAGCTCCTCCCATAGCTCCCCCAAACAAAAAAGTATTTGGACTTTCTTTTGTCAAAAAACCAATATCTTTTGCAGGGCCAGCTAATCCAGAAATAATTAAAAATTTGTCTGTATCACCAATTAATTTAGGAATAGCTTTTTTTCTATCTAAATTTGAAAAATTCATAAATTTTAATTCCTAAAATTTTTTCGATCCAAGTAATTTTTGCGAAAGTAAAACAGCTATAGATCTCTCTGCTTTAAACGCCATAATCAATGCAGCTTGAATTGTTTTTATTACATCATTCTCATCATAAATCTGAACACATTTAACACCAATAGCTTCTAACGATGGAATAACTGCTTCACCCATAGAATATTGCCAAGGATTTCCTTCTCCAAATTCACCTCTCATTGAAATGATTGTCAAAAAAGGAAATTGTCCGTGCTTTATAAGAGATAATTGATTAATACAATTTCCAACCCCACTACTCTGCATCAACAAAACAGATTTTGAACCACCTAGATAAGCACCTGCTGCAATACCAATACCTTCTTGCTCTGATGTAAGAGGTATTGCTGTAATAGAATTGTCTGATAAAGCTCTATCAATTAAAATTTTATGACCTGCATCAGGAACATACGAAAAGATTGTAACTCCTTCATTTTTAAGGATATCAAAAAGGTTATTCTGCCAGGACATATAAATATGATATACAATTTAGATAAGTATTCTATATTAATTTAATAAATCAAAATTATAGATTAAAATACTTATCATAAGCTTTTACAATTCCTTGTGCCCTTAACTTTACTTCTTCTACAAGCATCCCTGGTTTATATAAATTAGAACCTAGACCAAAACCTGAAATATTTACATCTAACCAACTAGAAAACTTTTTTTCATCTATNCCACCAACAGCTATTGAAATAGTATTTGCAGGGAGNACGGAGTTTATTGCCTTAAAATTTTCTTCTCTTANCAACGATGCAGGGAAGAACTTCAAACCATCTGCACCAGCTTGTAATGCATCAAAGCACTCGGTTGGAGTAAAGACACCTGGAAAACTAAGCATGTTTAAATTTTTTGTTTTTTTAACAACTAACGTATTTAAATTAGGCGAAACAATTATTTGTCCACCGCAATCAGAAACCGTTTGCACCTCATTTATATGTAAAACAGTCCCTGCTCCAAAAATAGCACTCTTTCCATGAAATTTTACCATTCTCTCAATAGTTTTATATGGTTCTGGAGAGTTTAGAGGAACTTCAATGATAGTAATTCCAGCCTCAATTAATACATCTGAAATGCTCTCAGCTTCAAGCGGTGTAATCCCCCTTAATATTCCAATCAAGGGCCTTCTTTCATTGAAAATATTATTTTTGTTATCCAAAATTTAATCCTTAATTAAATTTTTTCTAAAGCTTTTTAATCCTTCTAGAACCATATCCTCAGCAGAAAATTTTTTTAATGTTAATACCTTATCTTCCAATAAACTTTCATAAAGTTCCATTACTTTTTTACTACCTATCAAAGCAATATCTCTTTTTTCCCAATATTCCTTTGCTCCAAGTAATTCTATACCTAAAAGGTATCCTGATAACCTTGAATTATAAATCTCTGGTCCCCTAGAATTAATCAAGTCGTCAGCTCTAATTTGAAANAAGGCNCTAGTTAAATNTTCTGGNTTTTGAAAAATTTTNTTAGCTGAATNTAAGAATTCTNTTTTATCAANTTTTTCAGANATTAAACTATGTGTCAAAACTGTATTTTTTTTGATTACCTCAAATAGTTCACCTGACATGTAAGTTTTAAAATGTTCAATTAAACCATTTTTTACTTTAACCCACTTACTATGAGTTCCAGGCAAACAAATAGAACCCTTAAAATTTAGGTTTTTATAAAAAAAACCTGCCACCTGAGTCTCTTCTCCTCTCATTACATCTGGAGGATCTATTTGAGAAATACCAGAAAAAATTTTAAGTGAAAATCTATTATCTTTAATAAATGGTGAGACATAATTGATATTATTTAAATTACATGGTGTTTTTTCGTAAGGAGCTTCCATCCAACCTTGACGTGCTCCAAGCATCCCACTTGCAAAAACTTCTACAACATGGTCCCTAATCAACCATTTTTCAATTAAACTAATGAATTTTCTTTCAAAGTCATTTTGTTGAATGAATTTCATACCGTCTCTCGTTTCAATTTTATCTGAAACAAGTTCATCTTCTATTAAGTATGCACGAAAAAAACTCGTACCCCAATCAACAGCAATCCATCTACTCAAAAAATTACCTTAAATTATTTTTTTTTAATATTAAGTCATAACCCTAATATATAAAAAAATCTATAAAACTAAATTTCTTAAATTATTCATAGCTTTTAAACGTCCGAATATACTTAGCAGACAAAATTTAATCAAAGGATCTTCATTATCAAAATAATTCTTAATAAATTCTGCACTCACTACTTGAAGAGTAGTTTTACCTACAGATTTTGCTGTTACAGATCTCAAGGTATTTGTAAAAAGGGCCATTTCCCCAAAAGATTCACCATGATTGAATGTAGCAATTACTTTTTCATTTTTAGAAACCAACTGAACTTTGCCTGACTCTACGTAGAAAAAGAACTTAGGCTTTTGATTTATCATAAATATAATATCACCATCACCATACTCTTTAAGAGCAAACTTATCTTCTTGAACAGATAAAAACCCGTCGTCAATTAAATGATAAGTCTTACTTTTGCTATTATGAAAAATTCTATCAAGAGTATATTTTGCTATTCCCCGCATTAATGATGATGAACTTGCAATTATTTTTCTGATGAGAGAGTTTTCAAATGCAAAAACAATGGTGTCTTCTTTTAAAATATATTTTAATTCATATGGACGGGAAACCATTGCTTCAGCAAAACCAATTGGGTCGCCTTTATTCAAAGTTGTAGTTTTACCACTTTTATCTCTAGCTAAAACTGAACCCTCTTTTATGATAAAGCATTCTTCATGATTTCTATCATTTAAAAGATCATTTTTTTCTAGACTGCGTATAACATAATGACCCTCTAAAAGAGGTAAATATTTACTTAAGATGATATTTTTCTTTTGTTCTTTTTTATTTTCCATAGGAAACTTTCAATTATTTCTAAAAAAATGTCTTACGATATATCAGGCTAAAATATATACCAAGCCTGAGTAAAATAAATTTTAATTTTAAATAAAGTAAACTTACTCAAAAATTCTAAACAAAAAAAAGTAGCCACATAGGCTACTTTATTATATTTTTTAAAATTAGATTATAGCCCAGTTTGAGAAACTAATTTTGTTGTCATATAGGCATCTAATCCCTCTGGACCACCTTCTGATCCATAACCTGAATCTTTTACTCCTCCAAATGGTGTATCAACAAGACCTAGACCATGATGATTAATAGAAACCTGACCACTTTCTATTGATGCTCCTAATTGATTAGCGGTTTTGGCTGAGTTTGTATAGGCGTAGGCAGCCAAACCATAATTAAGACGGTTAGATTCTTCAACAACTTCATCTATAGAACTAAATGAATTTATAGGAGCCAATGGCCCAAATGGTTCTTCATTCATAATTCTTGCATCATTAGTTACATTAGTCATAACAGTTGGTTCGAAGAAATAACCTTTGTTACCTTTTC
>NZHB01000044.1 GCA_002691185.1 SAR116 cluster bacterium
TTTTTGCAGCTGCTTGTCAAACAGCTAGATCTGCCTTCCAAAAAAATATGATATCTAAGTTAGGCGATTATGGTGCTGCTTACATAAGATTTTGCTATGCTTTACCTTTTACAACATTAATTTGGTTTATTTGGATTAACATACCTGGAAACACAATTCCAAACTTGTCAACCTATGCAATCACATTATGTTTTTTAGGTTCAATTTTTCAGGTTTTATTCACTTATGTTTTGATGAAAGTATTCTCTCATAAAAGCTTTGCGACTGGAATCGCTTTTTCCAAAACAGAGGTGATATTAATAGCTTTTCTTGAAACTATAATCTTGAGTGTAAATTTTTCCTTACTAATAACAACTGGAATTATTCTTGGGGTAATATCTGTCTTGTTATTGTCATATGCAAAAAAAGCAGAAAGTTTAATTGAAACATTAAATCTATTGTTTAAATCAATTCTTTCGCTGGGAACCTTGATAGGACTTTTGTCTGGTCTTCTCTTAGCTGCATCTGTAGTAGCTTTTAGGATGTCTATAATATCTGTAGAGGCTCCCCTACTAGACAAATCTTTGTTAATATCTGTTATAGCCATTATTTTTCAAACTATAATTGTAGGGTTTTATCTTTTCTTTTTTCAAAAAAAACAATTTTTAGCTGTATTTAAATATTGGAAACCAAGTTTGCCTGCTGGCATTTGTGGGACTGGGGCTACTTTTGGTTGGTTTGTTGCTTTTGGCCTCGCCACTGCTGCAGAGGTAAGAGCTGTTGGACAAACTGAGTTGATATTCTCGGTTTTAATTTCAATGATAATTTTTAAGGAAAAAATTAAAAAAACAGAATTATATGGTATTATCCTCCTGGGCATTTCAATTTTGATTATTATTTATCAGTAAAGTAGAAATTTTGAAATTTACAATTGAATTTTTTCTTTTATTAGTTCATTTATATTTAAATAATGAAAAATGAGAAAACAATGAATAGACAAAGACCGCTATCACCACATCTCCAAATTTATAAACCTCAATTAACTTCTATACTTTCGATATTACACAGGGCTACAGGTATTGCCTTGTCTATGGGAAGTATAATTTTAGTTTTTTGGGTTATAGCATTAACGCTTGGTGATACAACCTATACTTTATACTTAAACATAATTAACAACTGGTTCGGCAAGCTTATTCTTTTTGGATTTACTTTTGCTCTATTTTATCACTTGAGTAATGGTATTAGGCATCTTTTCTGGGATGCTGGATATGGTTATGATTTGAAACAGGCATATATGTCTGGCTCATTAGTGATCTTTTTTTCACTAACATTAACCATTTTAACGTGGATATTAGTTTTTTTAAGATGAACAATTTATAATTGGATAAATTATCATTCAAAATTTTAATAAGGCAAAAGACATGAGCTCAATAAAATCACCTGGTGTTGGTCACTGGAAATTGCAAAGAATATCAGCTGTAGCTATGATACCTTTGGTAGCGTGGTTTGTGCCCTCTTTACTCTTTTCTTTAACAGGCAACTATACTGATGCGCTTATTTGGTTTCAGAGTCCTTTTAATGCTACAGGTTTGTTTTTGCTATTCATTACTTTATTTTTTCACGCATCATTAGGTTTACAGGTTGTAATAGAAGACTATATTCACAATGAGGGGTTGAAAATAGCATCTTTAATACTTATAAAATTATTATCTGTTCTTTTAGGTATCCTCTCATTATTGTGTGTCCTAAAAATTTACTTATCTTAGAGAAAGAAAATTATGTCTGAATATGAAATTGTTGACCATGAACATGATGTGGTAGTTGTTGGTGCNGGAGGTGCTGGGCTNAGAGCAACTCTTGGNATGGTTTCNGGNGGGCTTAAAACCGCNTGTATAACTAAAGTTTTTCCAACTAGAAGNCACACAGTNGCGGCTCAAGGTGGNATTGGNGCNGCTCTAAANAACATGGGTGAAAACGATAGTTGGCAATTTCATATGTANGATACTATCAAGGGATCNGACTGGCTCGGNGACCAGGATGCNATAGAATATATGTGNAAAGAAGCTATCCCATCTGTAACAGAATTAGAGAATTTTGGNGTCCCTTTCTCAAGAACAGAAGANGGAGAGGTNTACCANAGNCCTTTTGGTGGTCANACNNTAGACTATGGAAAGAAAATGGCTAGAAGGGCATGTGCGGCTGCNGATAGAACTGGGCATGCAATTCTNCACACCCTTTATCAACAGTGTTTGAAACANAAAGCAGAATTTTTTGTNGAATACATAGCTCTTGATCTNCTGATGGATGACAATGGAGCATGTGTCGGNGTNNTAGCCTTNTGCATGGATGATGGNAAAATTCATAGATTTAGAGGTCATCAAACTGTTTTNGCAACAGGTGGTTATGGNAGAGTATATTTTTCNTGTACNTCTGCNCACACATGTACTGGTGACGGTAATGCNATGGTTNTAAGAGCAGGCCTTCCACTTCAAGATATGGAATTNGTACAATTTCATCCAACNGGTGTTTATGGTGCAGGTGTTCTTATAACNGAGGGATCTAGGGGTGAGGGTGGATANCTTACAAACTCNGAAGGTGAAAGATTTATGGAAAGNTATGCNCCNACTGCTAAAGANCTTGCTAGTAGAGACGTGGTTTCTAGATCTATGACAATTGAAATNAATGAAGGTAGAGGNGTTGGNCCTAACAAAGACCATATTTTNATGCATNTAGANCATATTGATCCTGCTACTNTACAAATGAGNCTNCCNGGNATTAGTGAAACTGCTAAAATCTTTTGCGGAGTTGATGTTACTAAGGAACCAATACCAGTANTNCCAACAGTTCACTATAATATGGGTGGTATNCCAACAAATTATCATGGTGAGGTTGTNACAAGAANAGGCAAAGATCAAAATGCTGTTGTNTCAGGATTGATGGCNATTGGTGAAGCCGCTTGTGTGTCTGTNCATGGNGCTAATAGGCTNGGTACAAATTCTTTNCTAGATATTGTNGTTTTTGGTCGTGCNGCTGCACANAGAGCTCTCAAAANNGTTGAAAAAGGTAGTNCTCANGCNCCTCTNCCAAAAAGNGTTACAGANAAGATATTAGCAAGGCTNGATANAGTTAGATATTCTAAGGGNGATGNTTCGGTAGGTGAAGTNAGAAACTCNATGCAAAANGCNATGCAAAAACANGCNGCTGTTTTTAGATCAAACNCTTCNATGGAAGAAGGTGTNCAAAAAGTTAATACTATTTCAAAAGGAATGAGTAGTATNGGNATTAAGGATAGGTCAATGNTTTTCAANACTGANCTNGTAGAAGCTCTAGAGTTAGAAAATNTAATGCAACAAGCAATTGTAACNATGAAATCNGCAGANCAAAGAAAAGAGTCTCGTGGNGCACATTCNCATGAAGATTTNCCNGAAAGAGACGATAAAAATTGGATGAAACACACTATAATGTGGCTAGATGAAAAAAATAAAACTAAACTAGANTANAGNGANGTTCATTTGAATACATTAACAAACGAAGTGGCATCCNTACCTCCAGCCGCAAGAGTTTACTAATTNAGAGGAGAGTTATGTGGCTGAATTTGCNCTGCCTAAGAATTCNAAAATTGTTAAAGGTATTGATNACCCATTAAATNGTGATNCTCAAAACACNAGAAAAATTAATGTNTATAGATGGTCTCCTGATGATGATGAAAACCCGAGGATAGATAGTTATACAATTGATTTAGATCAATGNGGNCCTATGGTTCTTGATGCCTTAATAAAAATCAAACAAGAAATAGANTCTAGTTTAACNTTTAGAAGGTCNTGTAGAGAGGGAATTTGTGGNTCTTGTTCCATGAATATAGATGGAACTAATACTCTTGCATGTCTAAAGTCCATTGAAGATGTTAAAGGCGATATAAATATTTATCCTTTGCCACACATGAAGGTTGTAAAGGATTTAGTTCCGGATCTTTCTAAAGCTTATGAGCAATTAACATCCGTAAAACCCTGGTTGCAAAGCAAAACTGATCCAGAAAAAGGAAAGTCAAGAAAACAATCTCCCGAAGAACGTGAAAAGATAGACGGATTATGGGAATGTGTTCTTTGTTTTTCATGTTCAACCTCCTGTCCGTCATATTGGTGGAATGGAGACAAATACTTAGGGCCAGCTGTTCTGTTACAGGCTTATAGATGGATTGCAGATAGTAGAGATGAAAGCACAGAAGAGAGACTTGAGGATCTTGAAGACTCCTTCAAACTTTACCGTTGTCATACAATTATGAATTGTACTAAGACTTGTCCTAAGGGTTTAAATCCAGCTAAAGCAATTGGTGAGATAAAAAAACTCCAGCTCGAAAGAAAATAAAATTTCAAGTTTTTACAACTAATATTTTGAAAATAAATANAGAAAAGTCTCTTAGTCATATAGCTTCNGATAAATCAATTATATTTGATGAGGGTCAGGAATATGTTGGTAAGTTNCTGGACAANTTGATTAAACAATTAAACATTATTCAAAAAGAAAGTTTTGTTTCTAATTTTTTTACCAAAAGAAATAATAAANATATAAAAGGTCTTTATCTTCACGGTGGTGTGGGAAGAGGCAAATCAATGATGATGGATTTGTTTTTTTACCAGGTAAAAATAAAAGAAAAAAGACGGCTACATTTTCATGATTTCATGAAGGAAGTTCATCAGAGAATTCTTGAAAAAAGAAAAATTGAAAAAAATAAGGACACCGTCCTTTCAGTTGGACAAGACTTAGCTAGGACATCAAAATTACTCTGTTTTGATGAAATGGAAGTAAAAGATATTGCNGACGCAATGATTTTGTCGCGATTGTTTGAAGTGATGTTTGATGAGGGCATGATTTTAGTTACAACTTCTAATCAACCTCCTGACGGTTTATACAAAGATGGATTGCATAGAGATAGAATTTTACCATTTTTAGAAAACTTAAAACAGAAAACTAATGTTGTTAAAATTCCAGAAGGAGAGGATTGGAGACAAAGGTCTCTTCATGGGAAAAAATACTGGATAAGTCCAATTAATCCACAGAATAAGTTAAAAGTTGATGAAGTGTTTAANACACTTTCTCTTGGTTTTGAAGTAATCTCCGAAATTGTTGAGGTCTCTGGAAGACAAATACATATTCCTGAAGTTGCTGCAGGTGTTGCAAGAATTAGTTTTGATGATTTATGTAATAAACCACTCGCTGCATCAGATTATATTGAAATAGCCCTTAGATATAAAGGTTTAATAATAGATAATATTCCAAGTTTAAATGATAACCTTCGAAATGAGACTAGAAGATTTATTTGGCTTGTAGATGCGCTTTATGATAAAAATTGTTTTCTCATTGCAATTGCTAGTACAGATTTCAAAGAAATTTATAATGGAGAACATTGGAAATTCGAATTCGAAAGAACAGTATCAAGAATTACAGAAATGTCACAATTTTAAAAGTTAATAACTTATATTCTGACCTTGATGCCACGGAAAAAAAAGTCTAAAAGAATACACAAAACTTAGCTTAAATTAATAATCAAATTCAATAAAATAATTAATGGGAAAAACATATGCGAAACAAAATAGCCTTGGTTGGATCAGGAAATATTGGCGGAACTCTTGCGCACTTAGCTGCAATCAAAGAGCTTGGAGATGTAACTCTATTTGATATTGCAGAAGGTATCCCTCAAGGTAAGTCATTAGATCTAGCCCAATCAGGACCAGTTGAAGGTTTTGATAGTAAAATGGTCGGTACTAATGATTACAAAGATCTTAAAGACAGTGATGTTGTAATAGTAACCGCTGGCGTAGCAAGAAAACCAGGTATGAGTAGAGACGACTTAGTAGAAATAAACACAAAAGTAATGAAACAAGTTGGCCTAGGTATTAAAGAAAATTGTCCAAAAGCATTTGTAATTTGTATAACCAACCCGTTGGATGCAATGGTTGGTGTGCTCCAAAGAGCTTCAGGGTTGCCAACTAATATGGTTGTTGGAATGGCAGGTGTGCTAGACTCAGCTAGATTTAGACATTTTTTAGCAGAGGAATTTAATGTATCTGTAAGCGATGTTACAGCATTTGTTCTTGGAGGACATGGAGACACAATGGTTCCCCTAGCAAGATATTCCGCAGTAGCAGGTATTCCAGTTCCAGATTTAGTAAAAATGGGATGGAGCACTCAGGAAAAAATAGATCAGATTGTTCAGAGAACTAGAGATGGAGGAGCAGAAATAGTTGGTTTGCTTAAAACAGGCTCAGCTTTTTATGCTCCAGCTTCATCTGCAATAGAAATGGCTGAGTCATATTTAAGAGACAAGAAAAAATTATTACCTTGTGCAGCTTATGTTGATGGACATTATAGCTTAGATGGTTTGTATGTGGGTGTTCCCGTCATTATTGGTAAAAATGGAGTGGAAAGAATTGTAGAAATAAGTTTCACGTCAGATGAAAAGGGTATGTTTAACAACTCTGTTTCGGCTGTAAGGCAACTAAATGATGTTGCATCAAAATTCGAAGCATCATAAGCTCTCAGAAGAAAGGTTAAAGTTGTGGATATTCATGAACATCAAGCTAAAGAGCTATTAAGGCAATACGAAGTTCCCACTCCGTTTGGGCATGTGGCATTTACTTTAGATGAGGCTACTGACGCAGCAAAAAAACTACCTGGGCCTANATATGTTGTTAAAGCTCAAATTCACGCGGGTGGAAGAGGAAAAGCCGGTGGAGTTAAAGTAGTAAAAAATTTAGATGGAGTAAAAGAAGCTGCAGAATCAATTTTAGGAAAAAAATTAGTCACGCACCAAACTGGACCTGAGGGAAAATTAGTACAAAGACTATATATAGAAGATGGATGTGATATAGATTTAGAATATTATTTTTCAATGGTTGTAGATCGTGTAANTAGCAGNGTATCAGTAATTGTCTCTACTGAGGGGGGAATGGATATTGAGCAAGTAGCAAAAGACACTCCTGACAAAATATTATCTTTTGATATAGACCCAACAATTGGATTCCAACCATTTCATTCAAGGTTAATAGCTAACGAACTTAAATTACAAGGACCTAGTTTTAAGCAAGCAGGTAATTTTTTTAGTCAATTGTACAAACTCTTTACTGAAAATGATGCTAGTTTATTAGAAATTAATCCTCTTGTTTTAACTACTGAAAATAATCTGATTGCCTTAGATGCAAAAATGTCTTTTGACAATAATTCACTTTTTAAACATCCTNATATAATGTCTCTAAGAGATGAAACAGAAGAGGACCCTGCTGAAATATTAGCAAGTAAATTTGATTTAGCTTACATAAAACTAGACGGCACTATAGGGTGCTTAGTGAATGGTGCTGGCCTTGCAATGGCTACAATGGATATCATTAAACTTAAAGGAGCATCTCCAGCAAATTTTTTAGATGTTGGAGGTAGTGCCACAAAGGAAAAAGTTACCGAGGCATTCAAGATTATTTTATCAGACCCTGCTGTAGAAGGTATTTTGGTAAATATTTTTGGCGGGATAATGCGCTGCGATATTATTGCAAGTGGGGTAGTNGCAGCTGCTAAAACTCTATCTTTATCAAAACCGTTGGTTGTAAGGTTGGCTGGGACCAATGTAGAAGAGGGAAAACAGATCCTAACAGACTCTGGATTAAAAATAATACCTGCAGATGATTTAGATGACGCAGCTATAAAAATTGTAAATGCTGTAAAGGGAGATTAATTTTATGTCTGTTTTGGTCAATAAAGATACAAAAGTTATTTGTCAGGGATTTACAGGAAGTCAGGGAACTTTTCATTCAGAGCAAGCTATTGCATATGGAACAAAGATGGTTGGAGGGGTTACACCAGGAAAGGGTGGATCTACACATTTAAATCTTCCGGTTTTTAATACTGTTCAGGAGTGTGTCGAGGAGGTAAATCCAGATGCAACAGTAATATATGTNCCTCCTCCCTTTGCGGCTGATTCAATATTGGAAGCCATAGCTTCTAACATTCCACTCATAATATGTATTACTGAAGGCATACCAGTACAAGACATGATTAAGGTCAAACAATTTTTGAAACAGTCTAAGTCAAGGCTAATAGGCCCTAACTGCCCAGGTGTAATTACTCCTGGGCAATGTAAAATTGGAATTATGCCTGGTCATATTCATACTCCTGGTAAAATTGGAATTGTCTCTAGGTCTGGTACCTTAACTTACGAGGCTGTTGCCCAAACCACCGCAGCTGGGTTAGGTCAATCCACTTGCATTGGTATTGGAGGTGACCCTATCAATGGAACAAATTTCATTGATTGTTTAGATATGTTTTTGAATGATGATCAGACGGAGGCTATTTTGATGATTGGTGAAATTGGTGGGAATGCAGAGGAAGAGGCAGCCCATTTTTTTAAAAACCATAAAGTTAAAAAACCAATCGCAGGTTTTATTGCCGGAAAAACTGCTCCCCCAGGTAGAACTATGGGGCATGCAGGTGCAATCGTAAGTGGTGGAAGTGGTGGAGCAGACGCCAAGGTAAAAGTTATGAGTGACTGTGGGTTTGTTATGTCAGAATCTCCTTCTGGTCTTGGTGAGGCGGTTGTCAAAGCAATACAAGAATGGAAATAATTTGATTTAATTGATATTTTTTCAGTTTATTGTATTTTAAGCAGATACGACATTAAAAGGATCTTTAACCATGGACGACCAAAGCTCTGATGAAAGCTTTCTCACTGGTGCTAATGCTACTTTCATAAATGATTTGTATAAAGAATGGAAAGAGAACCCCAACTCAGTTCCTAAAGAATGGGATTTATGGTTCAAGGCTAATGCAGACGATAACTTATTAGATGAGGGACCTACTTGGGCTAAAAAAAATAGTAAAGTAATAGGGGCAATTGATACCGTAGAGAGCGTTAAAGCGGTTGCTCGAGGAATTGCTGGGAAAGGTATTTTATCAGCTGTAGATTTAAGAGCGGCAACAACAGACTCAATTAGAGCAATTATGCTTATTAGAGCGTATAGAATAAATGGCCATCTTTTGGCAAATTTAGATCCACTTAACTTACAACAACAGAATATTCATCCAGAACTAGATCCAAAAACTTATGGTTTTAATGATACTGACTGGGATAGACCTATATTTATTGATTATGTGCTGGGTATGGAGTCAGCCACATTAAGACAAATTATGGAAATAGTTAAAGAAACCTATTGCGGCTCTATAGGAATAGAATTTATGCACGTTCAGGATCCAGCTCAAAAAGCATGGATCCAAGAAAGAATAGAATCTATTCGCAACGCAACAGAATTTACAAAAAGAGGTAAAAAGGCTATTTACGAACGGTTAGTTGGAGCAGAAACGTTCGAACAATTTCTTCATAAAAAATATGCGGGAACTAAAAGGTTTGGTTTAGATGGATCAGAGTCAGTGGTACCTGCTATAGAGCAAATTCTCAAGCGTGGCAGCCAGCTAGGAATGAAAGAAGTAGTGATAGCAATGGCTCATAGGGGCAGATTAAATCTTTTATATAATATTTTAAATAAACCTTTTAGAGCTATAATTTCCGAGTTTCTAGGAAACCAAGCTAATCCTGAAGAAGCTGGAGGCTCTGGTGATGTGAAATACCATATGGGAGCTTCAGCAGATAGAGAATTTGATGGTAAAACTGTTCACCTTTCTTTGCAGGCTAACCCATCCCATTTGGAGGTTGTTGCACCCGTTGTGATTGGTAGGGTAAGAGCAAAGCAAAACCAACATAATGATACAAGCGATAGACTGTCAGTACTAGGAATTGTGCTTCATGGAGATGCTGCTTTTGCAGGTCAAGGTATAGTTGCTGAAACCTTCGACTTTTCAGGCCTAAGAGGATATAGAACTGGCGGCACTATTCACATAGTTGTCAATAATCAAATAGGGTTTACTACTAGCCCTAATTATTCTCGTTCTAGTCCTTATTGTACTGATGTTGCTAAGATGGTTATGGCGCCAATAATGCATATAAATGGTGATGATCCAGAAGCAGTGGTTCACGCATCTCGAATTGCAACTGAATTTAGACAAAAATTTGCATGTGACGTAGTATTAGATATTATAAGTTATAGACGCTACGGTCATAATGAAGGTGATGAGCCGGCCTTTACTCAACCAGTAATGTACAAAACTATAGGTTCTCATAACACTATAAGTAAAATTTATGCACAAAAGCTTATAAATGAAGGTGTGTTAACATCAAAAGAAGCTTTGGATGAAGTTNATAATCATAATAGATTTTTGGAAAAAGAATTTATAGCTGGGTCTAGTTATAAACCTAATAAGGCTGACTGGCTAGAAGGACAATGGTCAAACCTAAGAACTGCACATGGTGATGCGAGAAGAGGTGAAACATCAGTTTCGACAGAAACACTTAAAGAAATTGGAAAAGCAATTACTACTGTTCCTGAAGGTTTTCAAATAAATAAAAAATTAGCAAGAATTATAGAAGCACGAAATAAAGCCATAGAATGTGGTGAAGGTATTGACTGGTCAACCGCTGAGCATCTTGCATTTGGATCTTTGCTTCTAGAGGGACATCCCGTAAGATTGTCTGGTCAAGATAGTTGTAGAGGGACTTTTTCACAAAGACACTCAGTATTCATAGACCAAACTTCTGAAAACAGATACACCCCATTAAACAATATTAACCCTAAGCAAGAAACATTTGAAGTTATTGATTCTCCTTTGTCAGAAGCTTCTGTACTTGGCTTTGAATACGGATTTTCCCTGACTGAACCTACGGCTTTAGTTATGTGGGAAGCGCAATTTGGAGACTTTGCTAATGGGGCTCAGGTCATCGTCGATCAGTTCATTTCTAGTGGTGAAGCAAAATGGTTAAGAATGTCTGGCTTGGTTATGCTTTTACCACATGGTTATGAAGGTCAGGGCCCAGAACATTCATCGGCAAGATTAGAGAGATATCTACAATTATGTGGCGAAGATAATATGCAAGTATTGAATTGTAGTACACCAGCAAACTATTTTCACGCTTTACGAAGNCAACTTAAAAGGGATTTTCGAAAACCACTTATAATTATGACACCTAAGAGCTTGTTAAGACATAAAATGTGTGTTTCTAGTCTGTCTGACATGGCAGAGGAAACTGCTTTTAGGCGTGTTATTAGAGATCCAAACATAAAACTTAAGGATAGTGATGTTAAAAGAGTAGTTATTTGTTCAGGAAAAGTCTTTTATAATTTGTTAGAAGAAAGAGAAAAAAGAAAAATTAAAAACATTCGAATACTTAGACTAGAACAAATTTATCCTTTTCCTCACAAAACATTAAAAGAAATGCTGTCAAAAACTCCAAACGCTGAGGTTGTTTGGTGTCAAGAAGAACCAAAGAATATGGGTGCATGGTTTTTTGTAGATAGAAGAATAGAAGAAGTTCTAGTTGATACAAAAGCTAAGTTTACAAGGCCAATTTATGCTGGTAGATCAGAGGCCGCTTCTCCTGCGACAGGCTCTTTTTCAAGACATAACAAGGAGCAAAATGATTTGGTTAATGATGCTCTAGAATTGTCTTCAATTAAAGCTACTCGACACGCAGCGGAGTAGACTATTAAATGAGTAACGAAATAAAGACTGATCTAAAATTAGCAATGCCATCTGCTGCAAAAATGATAGAAGAAAAAAATTTAGATATTAATAGTATTAATGGCACTGGTGTTGATGGAAGAGTTACAAAGGGTGATGTACTTCTCTACTTGAGTTCAACTANTAATAGCAAATCAGAAAAAAATATTTCTAGTCCAACAAATAATATTTTNAAAGGAAAGGAAAATGGTATGGATGTCGTAGTTCCTGTTTTAGGAGAATCTGTCGTCGAGGCGACTGTATCTAAATGGATTAAAAAGCAAGGTGACTATGTTGAAATTGATGATCCTATCATAGAATTAGAAACAGACAAGGTTACCTTAGAGGTTCCAGCCTCAGTTTCAGGAATATTAGAAAACACAATGGTTTCTGAGGGGGATACAGTCGAAGTAGGAGCTGTGTTAGGGACAATAGTTGCTGGAGAAAAACCAATTAATAATAAAGAAGCTCCCAAAGATTTAAAATCCAAAAATGATAATAAAGAAAAAACAGAAGTATCAAATATTGAGGATAGACCTGTAAATAATGTTGTTGAGACTAGTCGAGGTGAAACAAATGTAAACCTTGAAGAGAGAATACCAATGTCTCGTCTTCGACAGGCTATAGCTAGAAGACTAAAAGAAGCTCAAAATACTGCAGCCATGTTGACCACTTACAATGAAGTAGACATGTCAGCTCTTATGGAAATGCGTAAAAATTATCAAGAAAGCTTTGAAAAGAAAAATGGCGTTAGGTTGGGCTATATGAGTTTTTTTGTTAAAGCATCAATTGATGCTTTAAATCAATTCCCAGCGGTCAATGCTGAAATAGATGGTAACGATATAATTTATAAAAATTATTACAACATAGGTGTGGCTGTTGGTACGTCTCAAGGTTTAGTTGTTCCTGTTTTAAAAAATGCAGATAAAATGTCCTTTGGAGAAACTGAATTAAATATTGCCGAGTTTGGGAAAAAGGCTAAAGATGGCAGTTTAGCAATATCTGACATGGCAGGTGGCACATTCACTATTTCGAACGGAGGCGTTTATGGATCATTGATGTCTTCACCAATTTTAAACCCGCCTCAATCTGGAATTTTAGGCATGCATAAAATTCAAAAAAGACCAGTAGCGATTGATGATAAAATTGAAATTAGGCCGATGATGTACTTGGCTTTATCATATGATCATAGAATTATTGATGGTCGAGAAGCTGTTTCATTTTTAGTCAGAATAAAAGAAATTATAGAAGACCCTCGACGCCTTGTTGTGGGAGCATAAATATTNATAGAGGGTACAATATGTCTAATNATAAATTCGATCTTGTGGTAATAGGCTCCGGACCAGGTGGGTACGTGGCGTCAATTGTTGCTGCCCAAAAAGGTATGAAAGTCGCAAGCATAGAAAAGCGCGCTACTTTAGGAGGTACGTGTTTAAATNTAGGATGTATACCCTCAAAGGCAATGCTATATGCATCTGAACAGTATGAAAACACTGTAAAAAAAAATGGAAATGAAGAATGGGGTATAAATCATACTGGAGTAAGTCTTGATTTACCAAAGCTGTTAAATAAAAAACTAGGTATAGTCGAAGAGTTAACTAAAGGAATAGATTTTTTATTCAAAAAAAATAAAGTTACTAAATTTGTTGGAACAGCAAAAATAATTTCATCAAACTTAATCGAAATTAATAATAATGGGAAAAAAGAAAAAATTTCTGCAGACAAAATCATAATAGCTACTGGATCTAATCCAACTAGCCTTCCTAATATTGATGTTGATGAAAAAAGGATTGTTACGTCTACTGGAGCTTTAAATCTGAGTGAGGTTCCTAAAAAAATGATTGTCATAGGCGCTGGTGTTATTGGCTTGGAAATGGGAACAGTTTGGAGAAGACTTGGTTCAGACGTTGAGGTNATAGAGTATTTACCAAGAATTTTACCTGGAATGGATAATGAAGTAGCAGACAAGTTCCTGAAAATTATGCAGAAACAAGGTTTAACCTTCAAGTTAAATCATGCAGTGGAAAGCGCAAAAATAGAGAACAAAAAGGTCTCTTTGTCTGTAAAGGATACAATTACAGGAGATACCAAAAATTTAGAAGCGGATGTTGTTTTAGTTGCTGTAGGAAGAAAGCCTAACACAGAAGGTTTAGGTTTAGACAGTCTAAATATGGAGATAGATAGAAACGGTTTTATTACCACTAATGAAAAATTTCAAACTTCTATCTCAAATATCTATGCTATTGGAGATGTAATAAGAGGGCCAATGTTGGCGCATAAGGCAGAGGAAGATGGAGTTGCAGCCGTTGAAATCATTAATGGTGAGGCAGGACATGTGGATTATAACTTAGTTCCTGGTATTGTTTATACTTCTCCAGAAGTTGCTGTAATTGGAAAAACTGAGGAAGAACTTAAAGAAAATCAAATATCATATAATAAAGGTATATTTCCACTTTCAGCAAATAGTAGGGCAAAAGCTATAAGTCATACTGAAGGGTTTGTAAAAATTTTATCAGATAAATCAACTGATAAAATTTTGGGTGCTCACATGATAGGTCATGAGGCTGGTACTGTTATTCATGAATTATCTATGGCAATGGGTTTTGGTGCGTCGTCAGAAGATGTGGCTAGAATTTGTCATGGCCACCCTACAGTGAATGAGGCTATTAAAGAGGCTGCATTGGCAACATACTCCAAAGCTATACACTTTTAATTTGTTCCCATTTTGCTGTAAAAAACTAAAATTACTACACCGAAAATTATGAAACATAGTCCAATAAGAGCAATTAAATCAGGGATTTCTTTATATTTTATAGCTCCTAATATTGTAATTGCAGAAATGCCTAGGCCAGCCCATATTGAATAGGTTATTGCAATAGGTATTGTTTTCATTGCAAGCATCATAAAATAAAAAGCTGTTCCATAGCCAATGACAACGTAAGTGCTTGGTATAATTTCTGTAAAATTGTTAGTGCTCTTTAAATATGTTGTTGCTATTACTTCCCCAATTATTGCTATTAAAAGATAAAAGTACCCCATGCAAGCTCCTATTTTGGTTACTAAGATGTTTATAATAATTGACTAAACTAAATACAATATGCGATTATTATCATTTTAGGGAAATGATAAATGAATAAGATTAATTCTACATCAGGTTATATTTCTAATGATAATTTTTATGAAGAAAGAAAGAATTTAGCTGCTGCTTTTAGATGGGCTGAAAGAAGTAATTTACATGAAGCTGTTGCAAATCATTTTAGTTTAGCGGTTAATTCTGAGGGTACAGAATTTTTGATGAACCCTAATATGTGGCACTTCTCAAGAATAAAAGCCTCTGATCTTTTACTATTAAACATAAATGATAAATCAGTATTAAAAAGAGAAAATCCACCTGATGCTACCGCTTGGGGATTGCACGGGGCTATTCATAAAATGTGTCCTCATGCAAGATGTATAATGCATGTGCACTCAATATATGCGACAACTTTAGCCTCATTAGAAGATTGTATTCTTCCACCTATAAACCAAGTAGCAGCGATGTTTTTTGGAAGGCAAGTTGTAGATAAGAATTATGGAGGTCTAGCATTTGAAGAAGAAGGTGAGAGATGTGCTAATTTACTTTCAGATCCCAAAAAACATACATTTATAATGGGCAATCACGGTATATTGATTTTTGGTCAAAATGTAGCTGAAACTTTCAATCGACTATATTACTTTGAAAGAGCTGCAAAGGTATATGTTAATGCTCTGCAGTCAGGAAAAAAGCTAAGTATATTAGATGATGAAATAGCAGAAAAAACAGCTCAGGAACTAGATAATGAAGAGTATCCTGCTCCTGCTGGAACGGCATTCCTTAGGGAAATAAAGTTAATATTGGATAATGAAAACTCTGACTACTGCAATTGACTATTTAATTTTTTACTAATGTAGACGCTGAGTAATGAAGCATCTTGTTCAGAGTATCCTTCTTCGACTGCTTCTTGTACGTAGTTGGTAGCACCTTTTATAACATAAAATTCTTTCTTAAGTTTTTCCATTTCTTCAATCATTAGTTTCATGTCTTTTAAAGATGATGAGACGCTAAAGGATGATTTTAAGTTAGGTCTATTGTTATTACCATCAGAGATAGTTTTGGTTTTTAAGTGTGCTATTTTAGCAGCTCCTGAGCTATCCATTAATATATCAAGGGATTTGTCAAAATCTATACCATTGTTAGTGGTAATAGACAAAGCCTCTCCTAAAGATTGCCAATAGATCATTAGTGGAAGGTTAATAGCTAATTTCATAGCAGAACCCTTGCCAACGTCGCCAAGGTACTCATACCTACGACATATTAATTTTAAAAGATCTTCTACTTTTTTAAATGTATCGTAATTACCAGCAACTAATCCTAAAAGTTTTCCCTCTCTTGCTGGTTGAGTAGACCCACCGACAGGACATTCTATAAATTCTCCATTAGATAAATTAACTACTTTTTCTAATGATTTAATTTTATCAATACTTGTAGTGCTCATTTCAATAATTATTTTTCCGTCTAAGTTCATACTCTTAAGGCCCTCTGGACTTTTATAAACGTAGTCCAGGGCATTATCATCTCCCATTATTATTATAATAATCTCACTAACATTGATTAACTCTTTTAAATCTCTAGTTGCTTTTGCACCCATTTCTGTAAGTTCTTTGATTTTGTTTTTAGTTCTGTTCCATAAAGCAACTGTTTGATTAGATTCCAGTAATCTTTTAGTAATTTCTGATCCCATTTTGCCAATTCCACAAATACCGATCTTTAGCATATAAAATTCTCCTTATTAGTGGTAAAAATGATTATTTTCTCTTGAAAATAGAATTGAAAGTTCCCAATTAAATTATCAAAGATAACAATAAGATAAGGGCCTTTAAATGTCTAATATGAACAATCAATTTGAAGCAGATACTGGAAAAATTTTGGATATAGTTATTAACTCACTTTATTCAGAAAGAGAAATTTTCCTTCGTGAATTAATATCTAACGCTTCTGATGCCCTTGATAAAAGAAAATACCTTAGTTTAACAGATAAAAAAATAGCTAGTTCATCAGAGAACCCGGAAATAAAAATTGAAATTAATAATAAAGATAAGACCCTGACTATTTCAGATAATGGAATAGGTATGAATGAAGAGGACTTAAAATCATCGTTAGGTACTATTGCAAGATCAGGAACAAAAGCTTTCCTTGAACAAATTTCTAAAAACTCTAAAGATAAAAAAGCTGATATGTCTATGATAGGTCAATTTGGTGTAGGTTTTTATGCTTCATTTATGGTCGCAGACAGCGTAGAAGTGTTATCTAAAAAAGCAGGTGAAGAACAAGCTTGGAGATGGTTATCAGACGGTAAAACTGGCTTTAATTTAGAAAAAGCTAATAAAGAAAATGCCGGCACATCAATTACCTTATCATTAAAAAAAGATGCAAAGGAATTTTTGGGAGAGACAAGAGTTCAGTTTATTGTAAGAAAATACTCAGATCATATATCCTACCCTGTTAAGTTCATAGAAATTGATAAAAAAAATGCTGAAATAAAGACATTAAATGAAGCCTCAGCTTTATGGACTAGGCCATCTAAAGATATTACAGAAGAGCAGTATCAAGAATTTTTTTCACATATTGGTGCAGGCTACGGAAAACCTCTTCTCACAATGCATAACAATACTGAAGGTACTATAAGTTATACTAACTTAATTTGTATTCCATCAACAAGACCATTTGATTTATTCAATCCTGATAGAAAATCTTCTTTGAAATTATATATTAATAGAGTTTTTATTACTGATAAGTGTGATGCTTTAATTCCCAGTTACTTAAGATTTGTTAAAGGTTTAGTTGATACTCAAGACATTGATTTAAATGTTAGTAGAGAAATGTTGCAAAATAATCCTGCAGTAACAAAAATTAGCAAATCGTTGGTTGGTAAAATTTTACGAGAGNTTAAAAAAGTTAGTGAAAAAAATAAAGATGGATANAAAGACTTTTGGAAAGAATATGGAGCTGTTCTGAAAGAAGGCTTATATGAGGACTTAGAAAGAAAAGATGCTTTGCTAGATCTTTGTAGATTCACTACTAACGAGAATGAAGATCCAATATCCTTAAATGATTATTTAGATAAATTGCCTGAAAATCAAAAAGATATTTATTACATTGCCGCCGAAACTAGTGCTCAAGCTCTAGCAAGTCCTCATTTGGAGGGTTTTAAATCTAAAAATATTCCTGTGTTAATCATGACGGATGCTATTGACCAGTTTTGGCTACCGATGATTGGATCATTTAAAGAAAAGAAATTCANATCTATNACAAAAGGTCAAATCAATTTAGANGATTTAGGCTCTAATGCTGAAGATAATAAAACAAAAAATAAAGAAGAAANAGAAAAGCAAGATAAGGATTTTGTTGATTTAATAGCNCAGATGAAGGTCGTTCTAGGTGATAAGATAAAAGATATAAGGCTTTCATCAAAATTAACTGATAGTCCGGTATGTTTGGTTGCTGACGATGGTGACATGGATATNGCAATGGAACACCTAATGGCACAAAGAGATTCTAACTACAAGGGTGCTCCGAGAATATTAGAAATTAATGGTGACCACACTCTTATAAAAAATATGAAATCTTTACTAGATAAGAAAGAGAATAACGATTTAGTCAGTGATGCTGGAACTCTTCTGTTTGAACAAGCTAGATTGTTGGAAGGGAAAATNCCNGANGACCCAGCTCAGTTCAGTAAAATAATGAACCAGTTNTTATTAAAAGCTATNCCAAATTAGTTTTTCTTTTATATAAAAAATAAAAGATAGTNACAGACAAACTTAATAGCCCGAATAGGACATTAAATCGGATAGTTTCATCTACTGGAATTATAGTTATTATCCATGATAGATTTATTAGCCCGATGGGCGCTGTTCCAATACAAGTAGCAAGGATGCCAAAATTATTTCCTTTTGAAGTTGAAGAAGCTTTGTAAACTAAGGCTCCTTGCATAGTACTAAATCCAGATAAAAAAATGCCTCCAAAAGTTAGGCTTATAAACCCTATTAGTAAGCTTGGAGAGAATGAAAATAGTAACATGCCTAAAAAAAATCCTAACACTCCGGTTACAAAAATCACAGATAAGTGTTTTTGAGGAGAAAGGTTCCCAATTATTAATGCCCCTATAAGCGCTCCAAATCCCTCTGATGAGGCAAGGATTCCAATATCAAACTCAGAAAGTGACAACTTTTCCCTTCCCAGAACAGGTATAAGAGATACAAGTGGAAATCCAAAAATATTAAAAATCAGTGTTNTAACTAAAACTAATCTAAGGCTAACAATGTTATAAGCATTTTTCCCGGTTTTTAAAACTTCGTTTAACAAACCATGTGCCCAATGATCTTTGATATTAGNATTAACAGAGTTCTTGAAATNAGAATGCAGTAATTTCTTTTGTTTTCTTTGAAATTTTAGAATTAAGCCCNAGGCCAAAATATACATTAAAAACTGNAAACANAAAATTCCATCTAATCCTACAAAAGCATATAAAAAACCAGAAAATAGTGGTCCTATTAGCCTCGTTGCATTNTTAGAAAGAGTTTCCATAGCAAGCGAAGAGCTTAATAGGTTTTTTTCAATATGGTCAGCTAATACTCTNCTTCTTACAGCTAGATCAACAACCCATGTAATGCCATTAACAAACGCAAGTATAAATGCAAAATAAACGTTAAATGTTTCAGTAAAAACAAGGACTATAGCTATCCCAGTGAAAATATTAGATGCTGCATAAATATTTCTTATAACTGAAATTGGTGATACTCNCTCAGATATGGTCCCTATTACTATACCTAAAAGGCTCATTGGCAACATTCGTGCAGCAAAAATTATTGTAACCAAAAAAGGTAACCCAAGCTCTTCAAGTGCATAAAGACTTAAAGCTAGAAACTCCATTGCTCTGGCAATTCCAGTCATACAGCCGGCACTCCAAAGAGTTTTGAAGTCTGGGTTTCTAAAGCATTGTTTTATCATTTAGTTATTTATTTTTTGGTGTACTTCTACAACGTTTCCTTCGGGATCTTGAAAAAAAACCTGATGCCACTCCTTGGCAAAAGTAGTCCCNTAATCTGAAAAAGGAATACTATTTTNTTTTAGAATTTCGATGAATGAACTTATATTGTCTGTTCTAAATGCAATATGTCCTTGATCAACAGGATTTATAGTTTGCTTATTTTTAAAAGCTACATTTAAATCNCGTTCAGCAAGATGCATTTCAATTTTACCTTCTGTAACAAAGTTTATTTTGCCACTATATCCACTTTCTGTTGTTTCTTCTGTTCTTGGAAAATTTTCTATTGGTATACTGTCCATTTTAAGGATGTTCTTATAGAAATTATTCATTTTATCTACGTCTTTTGATACAAAATTTATATGATGAAACTCTAATTTCATTNTTAAACCTCCAAGAAAATTCAAGTAAGTATATAATGTTCTGGAAATAATTATTATTATTTTGTTTAAATAATCTAGTAATAAAAAAATTATTCAATATATATATATGAACATCACAAAATTAATTAAATTTAGAGATTAAAAATGCCTGACACAACAATACACTCGGAAAAATTAGATACTCAAGATGACATGATATCAGACGTTAGGGAGTCTGTATCCAAACTCTGTGGAGATTATCCAGGTGAATATTGGAGAAAACTTGATAGAGAACAAAGTTACCCAACAGAATTTGTAAAGGCTTTGACTGATGCTGGCTTTTTAGGTGCTCTAATTCCTGAAGAATATGGTGGAGTTGGATTAGGAATGGTTGCTGCTTCAGTAATTCTTGAAGAGATTCATCATCAAGGATGTAATGCAGCTGCGTGTCACGCTCAAATGTATACTATGGGCACAGTACTTAGGCATGGGTCAGATGAACAAAAAAAAGAATACTTACCTAAAATTGCAGATGGATCTCTAAGACTGCAAGCATTTGGAGTAACCGAGCCTACAAGCGGTACTGATACTACTAGTTTAAGAACTGTAGCTGTTCGCGATGGTGATGATTACGTAATAAATGGTCAAAAAATATGGACAAGTAGGGCTGAATATTCTGATTTAATGTTGTTGTTAGCAAGGACAACTCCCTTAAACCAGGTTAATAAAAAAACAGAAGGTTTATCAGTTTTTCTATTAGATATGAGAAAAGCAAAAGGTAATGGACTTACTATTCGCCCAATACGAACTA
>NZHB01000045.1 GCA_002691185.1 SAR116 cluster bacterium
ATTTTTGCAGAAGAAGAAGATGCAAAAATTTATCAACAATATGCCTCCTATTTTATTAAGGATTTTCCTGAAACTTCAAAAATGTTTCAAGAGATGTGTGATGAAGAAAATGAACACAGAAGACTTCTCCTGGATTTATACAAAGTAAAGTTTAAAGATGTAATACCTTATATTAAACGTGAACACGTATCAGGCTTTTACTCAAGACGACCATTGTGGCTCACAAAAAATTTATCTTTGTCTTCTGTAAGAAAAGAAATTGTTAAGATGGAGAATGATGCAGCTAATTTTTATTATGATGCTGCCCAAAAAGCTGAGGACCCTGATGTCAGAAAACTATTAGGAGATTTAGCAGCAATAGAAGGTAAGCATGGAGAAAAAGCTACTTTTAAATTATCTGAGATTGAATCATCTACTGCTGGTGATGAAGAAGTAAAGAAAGATGAAAAGCAATTTATACTTACTTGGGTCCAACCCGGTCTTGCAGGGTTAATGGATGGATCAGTTTCAACGTTAGCTCCAATATTTGCTACTGCTTTTGCCACCAAAGATAGTCATACAACATTGCTCGTAGGTCTTGCCGCATCAATAGGTGCTGGTATTTCAATGGGTTTTACAGAAGCCGTTCACGATGATGGAGTTATATCTGGAAGAGGTTCACCTATAAAAAGAGGATTTGCTTCTGGTATAATGACAACTTTAGGTGGTTTAGGCCATGCACTGCCTTACTTAATAACTGATTTTTATACTGCTACTGTTATTGCAATGCTATTTGTTTTGGTAGAATTATGGGCAATAGCTTGGATACAAACAAAATATATGAAGATAAAATTTACTAAGGCCATATTNCAGGTCGTTTTTGGCGGGTCTTTAGTTCTTGCTGCCGGAATATTAATAGGCGGTGGATAAAATTATTGACAAAAATATAGTTCTTGATATCAATAATGATAATCATTCTCATTAACGTGAAATAAGTATATGAATAGTNTTAAATCTACNTTNTGGATTTCTAATTTTGTATTTTGTTTTTCATTACTAACTTTNGTATTTCAGAGTGCAAATGCAAAAGAAATCAATATTTATTCATATAGAAGTCCAGCGTTACTTACCCCTTTTACAAGTGAATANGAAAAAGAGTTTTCTATAAAATTTAATATTCTTCATGCCAAAAAAGGACTTGCTCAAAGACTAAAATCAGAAGGCAAAAATTCACCGGCTGANCTAATTCTTACAGAAGATATATCAAGATTATCAGAATTATCTGATATGGATTTAGTTAGGAAAATTCACTCATCAATTATTGATAAAAATGTTCCCCAACATTTACGAGATAACAATAAAAAATGGGTAAGTTTATCAACAAGAGCAAGGATTATTGGAATTTCAAATAAAAGGGTTAGTCGTGGAGCCATACAAAATATTGAAGATTTAGCTAATCCAAAATTTAAAGGTAAAATATGCACTAGAATAGGAAGTCATCCNTATAATAGAGCATTATTAGCATCAATAATAGCCCATCAAGGTGAAAGAAAAGCNCAATTATGGGCTGAAGCATTAGTATCAAANTTTGCAAGAAAACCAAAAGGTAATGACAGGGCTCAGGCAAAAGCAATTTACTCGGGTGAGTGTGATATTGTTTTAATGAATACTTATTACTTTGCATTAATGAAATTTAACGAGGAAAATCCTGAACAACAAAAATGGGCTCAAGCAACTGATATAATTTTTTATAATCAAAATAATAGGGGACAGCATATAAATGTTTCAGGCGTAGCTATTGCAAAGTATTCAAAAAATTATAATGAGGCGTTAAAATTTATTGAGTGGTTAACTATGCCCAAGGCACAGAAAATATATGCAAATGTTAATTTTGAATATCCCGTCAACCCAAAGGTAATACTTGGTGGTAAAATAATGGAGTGGGGTACATTTAAAGCAGATGATTTACCAATAAGTAAAATTGCTGAGTTTTCAAAAGAAGCACAAATGATAATCGATAGGGTTGGATGGTAATTAAATTAATCGTGGCTAATGGTTTCGTTTAATTGTTAATTCAACACTAATAGTCTTTAGTTTTTAATTTTTTTTCCAAATAGTTCTAGCCTATGATCAACAAGTTCGTAGCCCATTTTAAAAGCGACTTGCCTTTTCATTTCTTCTAATTCTTCATTTTGAAACTCTATTATTTCACCAGTTTCAATATCAATGAGATGTTCGTGGTGTTCTCCAGCTTCTTCATATCTTGCTCTTCCATCACCAATATCTAACTTCTCAATTATACCAGCTTCTTCAAAAAGTTTAATAGTTCTATAGACAGTTGCAATCGATATTGATCTGTCTTTTTCTACAGCTCTTCTATAAAGTTCATCAACATCTGGGTGATCTGCTGAAGCTTCAATTACTTCAAGTATAATTTTCCTAGGCAAGGTCATCCTTAAACCTACTTTTATACATTTATCGTAAAGCTTAGCCATGTTTTAAACCCTGGTACCTTTGCTATAAAATTAAGTTAGTATAATTTATAAAACAATTAAATTGTTTTTTTGTTCATTACATTATTTATGAATAATATTGGTATCAGACCAATTAATACGATTAACAAAGCAGGAGCTGAAGCTCTTCCAAGCATTTCATCATTAGCGTATTGATATACATATGTAGACAAGGTTTCAAAATTAAATGGCCTTAATAGTAAGGTCATTGGTAATTCTTTAATAATATCTACGAAGGCTAAAATTGTGGCGGTTAATATTGATGGTTTTATAAGAGGAAGTATAATTTTTATAAAACTAAATCCAAAAGGTTTTCCTAGAGTTAGGCTTGCTTCCATCATGTTTGGTGGAATTCTGCTAATTCCACTATTAATAGCACCAAATGCCACTGCATTAAATCTACAAACGTAAGCAAATATTAAAATAAAAAATGATCCAATCAAAACAACTTCTGTATAAAGACCGAAAGACAAAAATATAGAGTTTGTAGTATTTTGAATAAAAGAAATGAAAAAAAGAGTACCTAAGGCTATGATTATACCAGGAAAAGCATATCCTACTCCAGCAGTCGTTGACAAAAAACTCATGCCCTTAAAATTATAGAACTTTAANCCAATAACGAGAATTAGAGACAGAAGCACTATAATTAAAGATGTTACAATAGCTATAAAAAANGAGTTCATTGAAAGATTTAGTAAATTATTAAAATTTTCAAAGTNTAGGTNACTAATTGAATTNACNATTAANATTAAAGTNGGNATNANAAAACCNATAGCNAGAGGNAAAAGACAAATTAGAAANATTNAAAAACTTTTTAAANGNGATANNTTTTTNTTAAATCCNTTATATAAACTTATTTTAGTGTCATTAAACCTTTGTCTTTTTCTAGCAGCAAGTTCTAATCCAAGCAGAACTAACACGAATGTAAAACCAATAAGAGCTAATTGAGAAGCTGCCGCAAGATTATTCATCCCAAGCCATAGGTTAAATATTCCTAGAGTGATTGTTTCTACGGCAAAAAAATCTACCGTACCAAAGTCTGAAATAGTTTCCATTAACACTAACGAAAGGCCAGCAATAATTGCTGGTCTTGCTAGAGGAAGCACAACCGAATTTATGGGATTCTTACCGTTAATTTCGGCTAACTCTAATAACGATGTAGGAGTAGACCTAAAAGCTAATTTTGTAATTAAATAGACGTAAGGATATAAAACAAAAGATATTACAAAAATCGCCCCACCTAATGATCTAATCTCTGGAAAAAAATATTCACTTGGTGAATTAAAGTTAAAAATGTTTCTTAATGTAGTTTGTATATAACCACTATATTCTAAAAAATCAGTATAGCAATAAGCCACGATATAAGATGGTAATGCAAGAGGTAATAATAATGTCCATTCAATGATGTTTTTCATAAAAAAATCATATCTGTATATTAACCAGGCTAGACTTACGCCTATCAAAAACGTTGTTAAACAAACACCAATCATAAGAATAAAGGTATTATATAAATAAATTACTAACCTTGTGTTAATGAGGTGTGACCATAAAGATAAGGTGTTTTCAAGGCTTGAAAAAATAATAGCAATTATAGGTGCTATTAAGATGAAAATGATGGAAATACAAATAACTTTCATATAAGAATATTGTAGTTTCTGGGAAAAAATAGAATTAAAACTCATGATAATATTTGTATTCAATTATTAAAATATCGGCGTTTAATTAGTATACTAAATATTGATATTTTAATAATAATTTTAATCAAAAGGAAAATTATTAAATGTATAAAATAGCTGTAATACCCGGNGATGGTATTGGTACAGAAGTCATAAATAGNGGTGTTGAAGTTTTGAAAGCTCTTTCAAAAGTGGAGACNAATTTACCAATTGAGTTNACAGAATTTGACTGGGGAGCAGACTATTACAGGAAACATGGNNTNATGATGCCTGAAGANGGNGTGGAAGANCTNAAAAATTTTAATTCTATNTATTTTGGATCNGCAGGTGATCCTGANGTTCCNGATCATATTACCCTTTGGGGATTAAGATTGAAAATATGTCAGGGACTTGATCAATATGCTAATTTAAGACCAGTAAGATTNCTTCCNGGNATAAGNTCACCATTAAAAGATGTGANTGAAAAGGANATTGATTGGGCATTTATTAGAGAAAACTCAGAAGGTGAGTATTCTGGCATTGGTGGAAGAAGTCATAAGGGTTATAGTCATGACACAGCTATGGANATTACACTCTTTACAAAACAAGGTGTAGAAAGAATACAGAGATTTGCCTTTGAAATAGCTCGTTCAAGGCCAAGAAAATTNCTAACACTTGTAACAAAATCTAATGCACAAAGGCATGGGATGGTAATGTGGGATGAAATTTTTGATGAAGTCTCAGAAGATTACAGGGACGTTACAACTGATAAAATGCTTGTTGATGCTATGACGACAAGAATGGTTTTGGATCCTAAAAGTATAGATACGGTTGTTGCTACTAATCTACATGCTGATATTCTGACTGACTTAGCAGCATCCTTATCAGGTTCAATGGGAATTGCNCCAACTGCAAATTTAGATCCTGATAGACGANATCCATCAATGTTTGANCCTATTCATGGTTCAGCATTTGATATTATGGGGCANGGAATTGCTAATCCAATTGGATCTTATTGGTCTGCTGTAATGATGTTAGAAAATTTGGGGGAGCTAAAAGCTGCTCAAAANCTGATGTCAGCAATTGAAAAACTTACCTCAGACAATAAATTTCTTCCCAGAGACCTTGGAGGCCAAAGCTCAACAAAAGATGTAACAAAGGCCATGATTGATATTATTACTGGAAAAAATCATTAAANAATTAGGTTTTTAAATGAATAAATATTATGTAACACATCTCGAGTGCTCNATTACGGGTAAAAANTATCCAGCCAATGAAATTCAAGGGTTATCAGAAGTAGGTAGGCCTTTATTAGTACGCTACGATTTAGAAAAAATCAAAAAAGAAATAAGTAGANAAGAAATCNCTAATTCTAAAATAGATGGACTTTGGCGTTATTCACCTCTTTTGCCTGTTAAAAGTCCAGAAGATAGAATTAGTCTTGGAGAAGTTATTACCCCATTAATTAAATTAGAAAACTCCGTAAGTTATAGCAAGATAGATAAAGGCTGTGTTTTGNTAAAAGACGAAGGACGTCTTCCAACNGGCTCTTTTAAAGCAAGAGGATTGTGCATGGCTGTATCTATGGCAAAACAGTTTAAATTAAAGCATCTTGCTATACCTACTAATGGAAACGCCGGTGCAGCAATGGCTGCATATGCATCTCAGGCAGGAATTAAATCAACAGTTTTTTGCCCAGAGGATACCCCAGATATAAACATAAGAGAAATACAATCCCTTGGNGCTGAAACCTACNTGGTCAATGGATTGATAAATGATTGTGGNAAAATAGTTGGCGAAGGTAAAGAAGAAGTAGGTTGGTTTGATGTATCAACTCTTAAAGAGCCCTANAGAATTGAAGGCAAAAAAACTATGGGTTTAGAGTTAGCTGAACAATTAAATTGGGATTTGCCAGATGTAATTTTTTATCCAACTGGAGGGGGAACAGGTTTGATTGGAATGTGGAAAGNATTCCTAGAGCTTAAACAACTTGGATGGATAAAAGGAAAACTTCCAAGAATGGTTGCTGTACAAGCAGAAGGGTGTGCACCCATCGTAAAAGCTTGGGAAAATGGTGAGGAGCATGCACCTTTATGGGAAAACGCCTATACAAAAGCAGCTGGAATAAGAGTTCCTATTGCAGTCGGAGACTTTCTTATAATAAGGGCAGTTAATGAGAGTAAAGGTTTTGCAATTACTATTTCTGANGAAGAAATAATGAGNACTCGAGATCGAGTNGCAAAGATTGATGGATGTTTTTTATGTCCTGAGGGTGCTGCNACANTGAGTGCTTATGAAAAATCNTTATCATCTAAATTAATTTCAAAGGATGATAAAGTAGTTCTTTTCAATTGTGCGACTGGGTTAAAATATCCANTACCGCCAGTCACNAATAAATTAGATAAGNATAAGNAGATTAATTATCAGATTTTTAATTAATTANCCTCTTGTTGTAATNGCAAAAACTTTAAAATAAGCCCCAAATACTACTGGGTCTAATTCTTTGGTGTCAAAATAAGAATTAAATTCATTTTTAATATTTTCTAATAGTTTTTTCTTACCCTCGCTACCATCAAAATCACTTAAATTCTTTTTGCTAATTTCGTCATATACAATTTTTCTAAGATCAACATCATAGTCTGTAAGATAGTCAGTTAACTTTTCTCTTTCATAAGAAGACAGAACTAAATCAAAACTTATGAAAGAATTAGAGTTAGGTATATTAGTCCAAAAACTTTTATTTGCATTATCTCCCATACCTCCAATATCAACATACGATAGAGTAGGGATTATTACTTTCCCATCAGGACCAATTTCTTGAACAATTGGTTTTTCATCAGGTTCTAATCTACCTAATTTTATTGCTTCTTCTTTAGCAACTTTGTAGATATCAATTTTCTCTTCTGCTTTTTTTTCATCTTTAATAATCATATTGCTAAAGTAAAAAAACAATAATGTCGCAATCGATGATATAAAGCCTAATAAATATAAATATATATTTTTTATACCCATTATCTTAGATTTTAGAGATTTTGTTTGATCTGCCATATCCCTCTCTATTATTTACCAAGAGATTTATATAAACTAAGCTCTAGCCAGTGTTTTTCAGCCAAAGCATTTGCATCTCCTATCCTAAGAGACAAACCTCTTACGATTGCTGCTAAAACTGGATCTGCATTATTCATTTTTTCTTTAACTGTTTTTTCATCTATAACTCTAATGATTGAGTTAGTAACAGCAACAGCTGTAACTGTTCTAGGAGATTCTATGATATGGCCTACCTCACCAAATATTTCACCAGATTCTAATATTCCTAATTCCAGGCCATGTTTAGATTCAATCCTAACCTTGCCACTATGTATTAAAAAAATAAATTCAGCAGGATCGTTGTGAGAATAAATTATATCACCTGCTCTAAAGGTTTTAGTATCATTATTTTTATTCATAGAATTTTCCTGTTTACAGTAAACTTTAGTGAAATTATCCCTTAAAACTCTAAAATATTGTTTTTCATAGTTAATTATACTAATATTGTTTTTTTAACAAACAGTAAAGGAGGTGGTCTGATGTCTAGTATTTTTTATGGAACTTGTTCCTGTGAAGTTGTAATTTTATCAGAGCAACCTTTGATAAGATTCTAACTGCTAATTAAGGTTCAAATTCTTAATTAAATACGAAACAGGGCTTTTAAGCCCTGTTTTTTTTTATATCATTAGCAATTATCTCTTTAAAAATATTTGTTAAAATTAATTTCTCTTTCTTTGGTGTTTTTTCAACTTTGTTTTTAATTATGATATCGCCTTTAAAATTTATGAAAGCTTGTTCATAATCTTTAAATTCACTAAGTACTAAATTAATCTTTTTTAAAACTTGATCCTCAATATTTTCTTTGTTCATCATTTTTTCCTTATTAGCCTCATAAATCTTTACGGTCAGATTAAACAAAGTTTTATTTATGACGTACTTAAAATTATGAATGAGTTATTTAATGAAATCAGTTTAAAAACCAAAGAAAATAAGCTCGAAGAGAACTTATTTGTCGATAAAATAATAGTAAATAAAAATAGAAATTCAAAGGTCGAGTTACCCTATATTGCAACAGAGAGATGGGTAAGTCAGTTGGGTAGTAGACTAGAAACTAATTTATAACTTTTCCGAATGGTATCACATTTTTAGATGAATTATTCTTATCATAAATTTTATCTAATTCACCATCTAAAATATATTTTTCTACAAATGATCCAAATTGTTCAAAATCTGAATTTGCGTTTTTATTACTCTTGCCTTCCCAATTTTCAAATTTGCCATTATAAAAATGTCTCACGCTAGCTAAGTCTCTTAAAGGAGGACCAATTACAACGTCATGATTATTTAATCTATCTGCCATTATTGAAAAATCTTTTTGTCCAAAAGGTATTTTGTTTGGACATACCACTAAATGTGGGTGATATTTATCATACCTAGCTTTTACCTTGTCCATATTTCTTATAAAATTTTCAGTAGGTAAGAGATCTGCGTTACTTAAGGTGGTTGGAATTAAAACTGCATATCCTTCAGCTACTAAATTCCATAACCTTTGAGAACTTCCCGCGGGTGTATCAACAATTACAACATGCCCAGGTCTAAATTGGTTCTGCTTAATGAATTGTTGAATAAGCGATATATTTGTATTTTCAAAAGC
>NZHB01000046.1 GCA_002691185.1 SAR116 cluster bacterium
ACAATCCTGACATAGCCCCTGGACAAAAACAAAAATGGTACCCTTGGCCCTATGTAGAGGCAATCACTATTGAAGAAGCAAATAATGATCTTAGTTTTATGGCAACAGGAATATATGGTAAAGAATTACCAAATCAAAATGGTGCTCCTTTTCGATTAGTTCTTCCTTGGAAGTATGGTTTTAAATCTATAAAATCTATAGTGAAAATAAGTTTTGTTAAAGAAAGACCCATTAGTATGTGGGAAAAATTAGCCCCTCAAGAATATGGTTTTTGGGCGAATGTTAACCCAGAAGTTTCGCATCCTAGATGGTCTCAAGCTACAGAACAACAGTTAGGAAGTGATGATAGAATTCCAACTGTTATATATAATGGTTATGCAGAACAAGTCTCCAATCTTTATCATAATTTACAAGATAAATTGAAAGATAAATTATTCAGATAAATTAAGGTTTTAAAATTAATGAAAAGTTACCCAAGTTTTGTAGATAAACATTATGCTTTGGGGGAAAATTTTTTTGAATTAGCCATACCTGCAAAATTTCCAAATCATAAACTAAGGTTTAGAAATAATAGAGCATCTAAAAGAATTGGCCTCCATAAACTAAGTGATGATGAATGGATAAATCATTTTGGAAAGTTTCATGCTTTTCCTGATGTGGTTCATGATCCATTAGTTTTAAAATACCATGGACATCAATTTGGACAATATAATCCAGAGCTAGGGGATGGAAGGGGGTTTTTATTATGTCAGCTTTTAGACAAAAAAAATATCCTCTGGGACTTAGGTACAAAAGGTTCTGGACAAACCAAATATAGTAGACAAGGAGACGGGAGGTTAACTTTAAAAGGTGCAGTTAGAGAATTACTAGCCACAGAGTTTTTATCAGCTTTAGGTGTAAATACTAGTCAGACAGTATCCATAATAGAAACATTTGAAAAACTACAGAGAAATGATGAGCCATCGCCAACAAGATCTGCGGTTTTGGTAAGAAGGTGTAATAGTCACATCAGAATTGGGACATTTCAAAGACTTGCCTACTTAAATCAAAAAGAAAATATTGAAATTTTATTACATCATGTAGCCAAAAATTATTTTTTACACATTAATCTTAAATCTAAAATTGAACATTTGACAGAAGAAATATTTTTAGAATCTGTAAAAAACATTGCCGCCTCCATGGGTAAAATTATAATCGCAGGATTTGTTCATGGAGTTTTAAACACAGATAATTTTAATGTTACTGGAGAAGTTTTTGATTACGGCCCCTGGCGTTTTATAGAATTTGCAAATCCAAATTTTACTGCAGCTTATTTTGATTATAATGGTAGATACTCATTTGGAAGGCAACCAGAAGCAGCCTTGTGGGCTTTATCCCAATTTGGTAAAAGTTTAGAGAATTTTATCTCTGAAAAAAGAATTATTGAAATTTTAAATCAATTTTCAGAATATTTTAATGTCTCAATGAAAAATCATTTCTGCTGGAGAATGGGAATTAAGGACATTGAAGATAAAGATTTAAATATAATTATGAAGGTTTTACTAAAAGAAAGTGAAAAAAATAAAATTAATTATGTATCATTTTTCCATGATTTTTATGGTGGTAAAAATTCTGTTAAAGATTGCTTAAATACAACTTATGGAAAAAAATACAAATTTGATAATTTTTTACCAATCACTGAAATACTTAAAGATACAGTAGCAAGAGATTCTCATAAGGATAAAATTAGCTTAATAAAAAATAGTAAAGAAAATCTTCTGATTTCAGAAGTTGAAAAAATTTGGGAGCAAGTAGATCTTTATGATAATTGGGAATTGCTTAATAAAAAAATTAAAAAAATAAGGAACTTAGGAGATTTATTAGAGTCCCAAAAACTTGTTAACTTTTAAGAGTGTTGTTTTATTTGTATTGAGTTGTTTTTTATTAAATTGAAATAATTCATTTTCAAAAATTTTAATTATTCCTAAATTTTGTAAATCATTTAAAAAGTATAAAATTTTTCCACTTTCTTTGGGGAATTTATGAATGAAAAGTGGAATTGGCGTAGTGGATATTTCTGAAATCATATTAACACTGTCACTGGTAACAATTGCATAGTCTATGTTATTTAAAATATCTGGATACGGATTGTTTTCCGACATAGGTAATATTTCATAATTTTTTAGATATTTAGCAAATGATTTATCTATAATTCTAATAGCCTTTTTAGGAGTTCTTCTTGAAACGGAAACTAGAAGTTTTGCATTAAAATTTTTAAGAGATTTAATAACTTTCATACTTAAATTGAGATAATCTATACCATGTGGTGAATATCTTTTATTTTCACCTCCTACCATCAATAAAACTAATTTTGTATTATCTTGTTTTAAAAATTCATATCTATTTTTTAATTCATCATATTTAAAAAATGTTAATGCTCCTTTAGTATTTATAACATTTGTTCCACTGACGTGGTCATGTTCGGGAATTAGTAACATGTCAAAACAAAATTTTGCGATTCCAGGGTTTTGAATATGGAGTATTTTAATTTTATTTTTTAATTTTGATTTTAAATAAATTGAGATCCCCGCCATTCTTTTCCCACAAGTGATGACATATTTAGGAGTAGTTTTATCTAAAAAAGTTTTTTCTAAACTTTTTGAAATATAGAATTTTCCCAATAAGGGTAATTTTTGTAGAAAATATGGTGGACTATAATTTATAATTTCGTATTTTTTTTTAGTAAATTTGCTAAAGAAATAGATTGTTTTTCCATTCCCACCGTTCCATCACTAATTATCCAAGTATTAGTTATAGTCTGCTCCTAAAAAAATTAAATAAGCATAATTATATTTTAATTTAAATTCAATTTATGAAATAAAATTACAATATATATCAAATTATGTTAAATTGGGTATTAATTAATTGAAAAAGAAAACTCACATATGAAAAATGAGAAATTCAAGTTAGATGATCTAGACCTTAAAATATTAAATGAATTACAAAATGATGGTAAAATAAGTAATGTTGATTTAGCAAGTATTGTTGATATTTCCCCACCATCTTGTTTAAGACGTGTAAAATCTCTTGAAGAAAAGGGTTTTATACGTGGTTATAATGCAATTCTAAATCCAGAACTTTTAGGCTTTAAGGTAACAGTATTTGCCTATGTAGGTTTAGAAAGTCAGGCTGAAAGTGATCTTCAAACATTTGAAAAATATATTTCACTATTTCCAGAAGTAAGAGAGTGTCATATGTTAATTGGTGAAGTAGACTTTCTTCTTAAAATTGTTGCAAAAGATTGGGATCATTTTCAAAAATTTTTAACACAGAACCTAACTCAAGCTCCAAAAGTTAGTAACGTAAAAACGTCACTTAATATTAGAAGCACAAAAAGTTTACCAGGCGTACCTCTTTAAAAAACTATTTAGGTATACTATTAGATAATATTTCATAATTTTTAATTCCGCTTGGTGTTCTTACCTCGACAGACATACCTTCTTGTTTACCAATTAAAGCTTTAGCTATAGGTGAAGCTATTGATATTAGCCCAGATTCTAAATTAGCCTCATATGGTCCTACNATNCGGTANACAGTCTCTTGGTNAGTATCTTCATCTAAAATTTTAACTTCNNCACCNAAAGTTATTTTATCNCCATTAAGTTTGCTTAANTCAATTACTTCGGATCTACTGATNACATCTTCAAGCTCTGTAATTCTTCCNTCNACAAAAGCTTGTTTTTCTTTNGCNGCNTGATATTCNGCNTTTTCTTTAAGNTCACCATGTTCNCTTGCTGAAGCNATAGCTTGTATTATTTGNGGGCGATCATTTTTTTTTAAGTTATTNAATTCCAACTTTACTAATTCNAGACCAGACANTGTAAAAGGTATTTTTTCCATATCCTTGCTTTCAAATGTTAAATCGAATTAAAATATAGTATATATATAGAATTTATTCAAAATATGATTGAAGTGATTTGACATCCAATTTCTTGTTTTTCATAGCTTTTATAGCCATGCTGGCTGCGTTGGCGCCTTGGAGGGTGGTATAGTATGGAATTTTATTTAAAAGAGCCGTTTGTCTAAGAGAAAAACTGTCTTTAATTGAATTACTTCCAGCAGCTGTGTTAATAACAATTTGTATTTCTTTTGATAACATTGCGTCAACCGCATTTGGTCTACCTTCAATAACTTTTTTGATGTATTTAGTTTTGATATCATTATCATTTAATGCTTTAGCTGTCCCATGAGTGGCACAAATGGTAAATCCTAGATCTGAGAAATTTTTAGCTATAGGAATAATATTGATTTTATCATCATCTTTTATAGATATGAAAATCTGACCATATAAGGGCAAGTTCACACTTGCACCTATTTGGCTTTTGGCAAATGCTTCACCAAAGGTTGATCCAATACCCATTACTTCTCCTGTTGATTTCATCTCTGGACCAAGAATAACATCTGTTCCTGGAAATCTCGCAAATGGGAAAACTGCCTCTTTTACTGATATATGCTGGATTTTAGATTTGCTCAGTTTAAAATCTGATAATTTTTTACCTGTCATTATTAAAGAAGCTATCTTAACAAGAGGTATCCCGATAGATTTGGCAACAAATGGTACAGTTCTACTTCCTCTAGGATTTACTTCTAAAACAAAAATATTTTCGTCTTGGATTGCAAACTGTATATTAATAAAGCCTATAACATTTAATTCTTTTGCAAGCTTTTTAGTGTAGGTAGTAATCTTGTTAATTATATTATCTTTTAGTGTTTGAGGTGGTAGTGCGCATGCTGAATCACCTGAATGAATGCCTGCTTCTTCAATATGTTCCATGATCCCAGCTATAAACGTATCATTCCCATCTGATATTGCATCTACGTCCACTTCGATTGCATTTTTAAGAAAACTATCAATAAGAACTGGGCTATCACCAGAAACGCTGACGGCTTCATTAATATATTTTTGGAGTTGTTGTTTATTATGAACAATCTCCATAGCTCTTCCCCCAAGCACATAGCTTGGTCTTATGACAACCGGAAAACCTATTTTTTCAGTAATTTCAACAGCTTCATTTTTGCTACTTGCTATCCCATTTTCTGGTTGTTTTAAATTAAGTCGTTGGAGTAATTTTTGGAATCTTTCTCGATCTTCAGCTAAATCTATAGCATCTACTGAAGTTCCAAGAATTGTTATACCTGCCTTACTTAAACTTTCTGAAATTTTTAGAGGAGTTTGACCACCTAGTTGAACAATANCCCCTAAAACTTCCCCATTTTCATTTTCTTTATTTATAATAGATAAAACATCTTCATGCGTAAGTGGCTCAAAATACAATTTATCAGAGGTATCATAATCTGTTGACACAGTCTCAGGATTACAATTAACCATTATAGTTTCGTAGCCTGCTTCTGAGAGGCTGTAGGCTGCGTGAACACAACAGTAATCAAATTCTATACCCTGCCCAATCCTATTTGGTCCACCTCCAAGGATGATCACCTTTTTTTTGTGAGATGGGTTAACTTCACATTCATTATTTTCATCTTGTTCATAAGTACTGTATAAATAAGCTGTTTCCGAATAAAATTCAGCAGCACATGTATCAACTCTTTTAAAGGATGGAAAAATTTTGTATTCATACCTTAAGTCATGAATTTGTTGGGGACTTAAACCCGTTAGTTCTGATATACGCTTATCAGAAAAACCCATAGATTTAATGTTTCTTAAAAAGTTAGAGTTGATTGAGAGTTTTTGGCTTTTTATCTTTTCTTCAACTTTAATAATACCTGATATTTGTTGTAAAAACCAATTGTCCCATCTAGTAATTCTTGAAATTTCACCTACTGTAATATTATTTCTTAGTGCTGTTGAAATTCTTAAAATACGTTCTGGTACTTGTTCGCTCAACCAGCCTGACATTTTATCTTTATTATTAAACATTTCTAATTCGGTTAGATTTGAAACGTCATTTAATCCTGAAAGACCTATCTCTAATGAACGGAGTGCTTTTTGGAGTGATTCCTGGAATGATCTTCCAATTGCCATTACTTCGCCAACAGATTTCATCGAAGTTGTGAGATAATTTTCGCTTCCAGGAAATTTTTCGAATGTAAATCTAGGTATTTTCGTTACTACATAATCAATTGTTGGTTCAAAGCTGGCTGGGGTAGATTTTGTTATATCATTTTTTAATTCATCTAGAGTGTATCCTATTGCTAGTTTAGCTGCAATTTTAGCTATTGGAAATCCAGTTGCTTTTGAAGCAAGTGCAGAGGATCTACTAACTCTAGGATTCATTTCTATAACAATTAATCGTCCATCAGTAGGGTTAAGAGCAAATTGTACATTCGATCCACCTGTATCCACCCCAATTTCTCTAAGAACCGCAATACTAGCGTTTCGCATTCTTTGATACTCTTTATCAGTAAGAGTTAAGGCAGGGGCAACAGTTATTGAATCGCCTGTGTGCACCCCCATAGGGTCAACATTTTCAATTGAACAAATTATTATACAATTGTCAGATTGGTCTCTAACAACTTCCATCTCATATTCTTTCCATCCAAGGAGTGATTCTTCAATAAGCACTTCTGAAGTTGGCGACAACTTTAATCCATTTAAAACAATATTTAGGAATTCTTCTTTATTATAGGCTATTCCTCCTCCTTCTCCACCTAAGGTAAAAGAGGGTCTTATAATAGCTGGCAAACCTACCAAATCTAAAGCTAATTCGGCTTCTTCAATGTTCTTAGCTATTTTTGCTCTAGCTGACTCTAGTCCAATTTTTGACATGCTTTGTTTAAAGAGTTCTCTATCTTCTGCCTTATTTATAGATTCTGGTTTGGCTCCTATAATTTCAATATTATGTTTTTTTAGTATTCCTGCACTGAACAACTCTAGAGTAGCGTTTAAGGCAGTTTGACCGCCCATTGTTGGAAGAATTGCATCAGGTTTTTCGATTTCTATAATCCTTTCTATTGTATTTTTTTCAATGGGTTCAATATAAGTTGCATCAGCCATCATCGGATCTGTCATGATAGTTGCTGGATTAGAGTTAATTAAAATTACTCTGATACCTTCTTCTTTTAAGGCTTTGCATGCTTGAGCTCCTGAGTAGTCAAATTCACAGGCTTGACCAATTACAATGGGNCCAGCTCCAATAATAAGAACTGACTTTATATCATTTCGTTTTGGCATTTTGGGATACTTCTATTAAATTTAAGAATTCTTGAAATAAATATGATGATTCTGTAGGACCTGGGGATGCTTCTGGATGATACTGTACAGAAAAAATTGGTAGCGATTTATGTTTAAGTCCCTCTATAGAATTATCAAATAAAGAAACATGTGTAATTTCAAAACAGGTAGGAACTGTTGCTTTATCTATTTGATAGCCATGGTTTTGGCTTGTTATTTCAACTTTATTATTTGATAAATTTTTAACAGGGTGATTTGCCCCACGATGTCCTTGAGACATTTTACTAGTTTTAGCTCCAAATGAAAGACCTATCAATTGATGACCAATACATATACCAAAAACTGGTATCTTAAAATTAACAATAGCTTGAAGTAGATCCTTACATTTTTTTTCAGTAGCAGAAGGATCACCAGGACCATTTGAGAGGAAAATACCATGTGGCTTAATTCTTTTAATATCTTCTATTGTTGCATTTTCAGATAAGACTGTGACTTCTGCATCAAGGTTAACAAGATGCCTAAGAATGTTCATTTTAACACCAAAATCAATTACCACTATCTTAGGTTTGAATTTGCCAGTGATATTTTTATTTGGAGAAATTAACTCATGAGGTCTTTCGTCAAAATTATAACTTTTCTGTGTGGTCACGGATGAAGATAGGTTCAACCCATCCATTTTAGGATAATTCTTTAATTTACTTGTAAGCTCTTCAATATTAAATCTACCCAACTCATTGAAAGCTATCAAAGCATTACAACTTTTATACTTACGAATTATTTTTGTAAGCATCCTAGTGTCTATTCCTGAAATGCCGGATATATCATTTAATTTTAGCCAGTCATCAAAAGTTTGCTCTGACCTCCAATTTGAGGGATTGGTGGGAGTTTGTCTAACCACAATACCAGCAATTGATTTTGTTTGACCTTCATTGTCAAAATTATTAGTTCCTATATTTCCAATATGAGGAAAAGTAAAAGATATAATTTGCCCAGCATATGAGGGATCGGTTATAATTTCTTGATAACCTGTCATTGAAGTATTAAAGCAAATCTCACCAATACTTGTTCTTTTTGATCCAAAGGATCTACCCTTAAAGTAAGTTCCATCGTCTAAAATTAGTATGCTATCTGACGTTATTTCCTGATCAATTTTGTCTATATTAAAAGGTATATAAACATCTTTAAGTTCTTTCTTTTTTAAATTTGACTCTTTCATTACACGCCTTAATTCTAATCAAAAACTTAAAGAAGTTGAGATATGAAAATTTTTGTAATTTTAGGGATTAAAAAAAATTTTTGATAAGTAGTTTTTTTCATTAAAAAGGTTCATAGAATGTATTATAAAATTCGTCAATAAATTTTAAGATAATTAATTTAATTTTTAAGTTTTTGTTTTCTGAGATATAAAATTTAATTTATTCTTGAATTTAAATATAAGGAAAAAAATGAGTATTAGAGAAGAAATAACAAATCAATTAAAAGAGGCTATGATTAACAAAAATACTAATTTAGTAAACACACTAAGGTTAATTAAGGCATCAATTAAAGATAAGGACATCATTGCAAAAGGAAATGGGAAAGGTGATATTAGTGATCAAGAAATCATTTCGGTTCTTCAAACTATGATAAAGCAAAGAAAAGCATCTATTGATATGTATTTGAGTGGGAATAGAGAAGATCTGGTTAAAAAAGAAGAGAATGAAATTGAGATAATTTCAAATTTTTTGCCTCAGCAGTTATCGTTGCAAGAAATTGANATAATTATAAATGATATGATCATATCTTCTGGTGCAAGTTCTATAAAAAATATAGGTGAAGTAATAAAATTAATTAAAGAAAAATATGATGGTAGAATNGACTTGGGAGTTGCTAGTAAATTAATAAAAGAAAAACTTTCAGAAATTTGATTAATAAATAGGTTTGATTAATTTAATATGGATTTAAAAGAAGAAATAAAAAATTCGATCAAACTTTCCCAATTAGTAGGTAGAAATTTATCTTTGAAAAGACGTGACAAGTCGAATTTTGTTGCTCTATGTCCATTTCACAAGGAAAAAACCCCTTCATTTAACATTTCTGATGATAAAGGATTTTATCATTGTTTTGGATGTGGAAAACATGGCGATATTTTTGATTATGTAATGGAAATAGAAAATAAAACTTTTCTTGAGGCATTAAAGAAATTAGCAGATGAAGCTGGTTTAAAAAATACTNACTACAATTTCACGATAAACCCAAAGTTGAAAAGAAGTATTAATCTTCTAAAACGTATCTCTGATTCATATATNCAAAATTTGAATGCTCCACTTGGAGAAAATGCAAGAAACTATCTTTATTTTCGTGNTATTGACGAAACTATCATAAAAAACTTTATGATTGGTTATGCAGGTAATTTAAANTCTAATCAATACTTGGTTAAATGTTTGATGAAAGAAGGTTTTTCGTTAGATGAAATAATTGAGGTTGGTTTAGCAAAACAGAATTATAAAAAAGAATTAGTTTTTTATTTTCAACAAAGAATTATGATACCAATTCTAAATAATACTGACAAAGTTATAGCATTTGGTGGTAGAGTATTAGAAAAAGGTAACCCAAAATATATNAATTCTCCTGAAACTTTGTTATTTCAAAAAGGTAAACAGTTATTTGGNGTATCAAATGCCANAAATTTACTAAACAAAAAAAGGTTAATAATTTGTGAAGGCTATATGGATGTAATATCATTGCACAAATATGGNTACCCTGCTTTAGCATCACTTGGAACAGCCCTAACTGATGAACAAATTGATAAAATNTTTAATCTCACAGATGAAGCTTATTTAGTCTTTGATGGGGATGTTGCGGGTAAAAATGCNACNCTCAAGGTTTATGAAAAATATTTACCTAAACTAAAATTTAATAAAAAACTTAAGTTTGTTTATCTTCCAGATAACTTAGACCCTGAGGAGTTTATNAATCGAAATGGGGTTAACGAATTTGAAAAACAACTAGATAAAGCAGTTAGCATTTTAGATATGATTTGGTTACAAGGTANAAAAATTATTAGNGAAAANGAACCAGAAACCAAAGCTTTATTTTGGAGTTATTTAAGGAATAAAGTAAACCAGATTGAGGATATCAANATAAAATTAGCTTATAAAGACGAAATNGAAAAAAGAATAAAAATCTTCAGAGATAAAACCAGAGGTTATTCAAAAATAAAATTTTCAAAAAGATCAGGACATCAATATACCGTTCAAAATAAAATTCTTCCAAAGATTGGAGTTGAAATAAAGATTGGAGCGATTATTTATATGATGTTAGAATATCCAAAATTATGTTCTAAATTTGATGAAAAATTATCTTTGTTAACCTTTGAAAATAAGGAATTAAATGATCTCAAAGAAGCAATTCTTTTGCATGCAAGCAAACAATCCGATATAAAGGCTCAAAATTTGCAAAATATTTTAATCGATGAAGGTTTTGCTATTCTAATAAAAAAGGTTTTAAATAATAATTATCCATCAAGGCTAAACCTAAATAATGATTATGATAATTTATCTGATGTTTTTGAAGAACTTTTAGGTTTGGTTAGTTCAAAAAAATTATAGCCTTAATAGTTATAAAAGAATATATCAAGTGAAAATAATTTTTTTAAGTGAGAGTTAATATGCTGGCAAATACTG
>NZHB01000047.1 GCA_002691185.1 SAR116 cluster bacterium
CTGAAACTCTAGCCTGAATTGATTCTATTTCTAGAGGATCAGTAAGGTTAGATTCTATTTCTAGTATCATTTCATCTCTGTCATTTGATCTACTTATAATCATTCTAGCTTTGTTATTAATCTCTAGATTTTCTAAAATTTTATTTATTTGAGATGGTTGTACAAACATGCCTCTTACTTTTGTGGTTTGGTCTGCTCTACCCATCCATCCCTTTATTCGTTTATTTGTTCTTCCAGTGACACTCTGACCTTCCATTATTGAAGATAGATCACCTGTGGCAAATCTAATAATAGGTAATTCGTAATTATTCAGAACGGTTACTACGACCTCTCCTACTTCCCCATCTTTAACTCTTTTACCAGTGCCAGGTTTAACTATCTCTAACAATACATCTTCATCAACTATCATTCCGTCATTTTCGGCAGCTTCATAGGCTACTAAACCTAAGTCGGCAGTGCCGTAACACTGTCTAGTTAAAATTCCGCGTGTTTTAAAATTCTCAGCAACAGCTGGGAATAGTGGTCCTCCAGTAACCATTGCTTTCTTAAGTTTGGGTAGTGATATGTTATTTACGTCAGCCTTTTCAAGAATGATTTTTAAAAAATCGGGTACGCCAACATAAGCAGTTGTTCCAATATCCTTCATAACTTCTAACTGTAAATCTGTATTTTCTCCACCAGCAGGAAAAACAGTACATTTTAAAATTTTAGCTGCTTCTTCAAACATGGCTCCGGCTGGAGTAAAATGATAAGAAAAACAATTTTGTACTATATCTCCGTATTTAAAGTCTGCTGCGTGGAGTGCTCTTGCAAACCGCCACCAATTACTAGATTGGCCGTCTAGGTCATAAATGGGTCCTGGTGATCGATAGATATGATTAAAATTCTTTATTTCACTTACATTTAATCGAGCGAAAGGTGGGGCTTTTTTTTGTTTTTCAATTAAATCAGTTTTTCTTAATAAGGGTATTGATTCTAAATCACTAAGATTTTTGACGTCGAGATCAAGTCTTAACGATTGAAACTTATTTTTTTTTGCTTCTTGTATAAGTTTGATTAGTTGTTTTAAATGATCTTGGTTTCGCTGTGTTTCAGAACGTAATTCTAAATCATCAAAAAAATTGTTTCCTACCATTTAAATTTTATAACCATCTTTTTCTACGTCTATATTGCTTTACATCTTTGAAAGATTGTCTTCCTTCACCTGATATACCAAGATAAAATTCTTTAACGTCCTCATTGTCTCTCATAGATTCAGCTGTTCCTTCCATCACAACCCTTCCATTTTCAAGAATATAAGCATATTCAGCATATTGAAGGGCTATGTTAGTGTTCTGTTCAGCTAAGAGAATTGTAACACCCTCTTTTTTGTTTATCTCAGCAACTATCTCAAATATTTGTTTAACTAGTTGAGGAGCAAGTCCCATTGAAGGTTCATCAAGTAAGATCATAGTAGGATGAGCCATCAAAGCTCTTCCAATAGCAATCATTTGCTGTTCACCTCCAGATGTATATCCTGCTAGAGATGATCTTCTTTCACGAAGTCTTGGGAAATAATTATAAACTCTTTCTAAATCTTCTTTAACCTCTCGAGAGTTGCTTCTTGTGTAGGCACCTGTAAGTAAATTTTCTTCAACAGTTAGGTGTTCAAAACAATGCCTTCCTTCCATGACTTGGATCACGCCTTTTTTGACTAGTTGCGCAGGATCTAGATCGTGTATGTATTCATCACTGAAAGTTACAGATCCTTTAGTCACTTCGCCCCTTTCAGAGGCTAATAGGTTAGATATAGATTTTAAGGTTGTGCTTTTCCCAGCCCCATTCCCACCAAGTAAAGCAGTTATGCCACCTTTTTTAACTTTTAGGCTGACACCTTTTAAAACTAAAATAACGTGGCTATAAACAACCTCAATATTGTTAACAATTAGTAAATCATCAGCTGTATTATTTTTAGTTATGTTAATGTCATCCATAATATAAATCCTATGTAGAAAGAGAGCCTAAAAAATTAGGCTCTCAGTATTTTTAGTTACAACGCGCGGCAATTTTTTGCTCAGCAGCGTATTTATTTGAGTCTTCAGCGATTAACTTATCAATGATAGCTCTATCACTACCCATATAATCAGTTATCAAACTCCATGACTTTGTTTTGGCATCCCACTGTTGCACAGCTGCTAGTCCACTACCACCATGGTTTTCACAACTATTAGCAAACGGAGGAGCAAAATCTTTAAACCCAAGCTCTTCTAATCTCTTAGCATCAAGTTTAACAGCTTCCATGCCGTCTCTATACATTGCAGGTGTTATTTTAGAAGTACCATGAATTTTTTGTGCGACTCTTGCTGCCTCTACTTGAACCATTGCTTGAAACAAGCCTCTATTGTATAAAACTGTTCCGAAATGTGATCCATCTCCAGATGCCTCTCCTTTATCATGAACATATTTCTTAATATCTTTATGCACTTGATAATTAGTACCTGGAGCGTTAAAAGTTAGAGACTTATAACCATTAGCACCCATTCCAGCTGGTAGCACATCGTTCTCAGAGCCTGACCACCAAATGCCTATAAAATTTTCCATTGGAAATTTAATAGATGCAGCAGATTTAATGGCAACTTGGTTCATAACGCCCCAACCCCACATGAGAACATAATCAGGACGAGCCTTACGTATTTTTAACCATGTAGCTTTTTGCTCTTGTCCTGGATGGTCAACTGGTAACAACATTAAATCAAAGCCATGTTTCTTCCCAAGTTCTTGTAAAGTTCTGATTGGTTCTTTTCCATAAGCAGAGTTATGATAAACAAGAGCTATTTTCTTACCATTTATGTTATTTCCGTTCTTGCTCATGATATGTTTAACAGCAATTGATGCTCCATCCCAATATGTAACGGGTGCATTAAAAATCCACTTAAAAACTTTTCCGTTAGCTGCAGATGTTCTTCCATATCCAGTAGAGTAAACAGTAACACCATCAGCAGTTGCTTTTGGAATTAATTGATAAGTTATACCAGTAGACATAGGTTGAAAAACCATTGCATTTTCTTTGTTTTTTTCATAACACTCAACACCAACTTGAGTTTTGTAGCCAGTCTCGCACTCAGGGTGTAATATTTTTTCACCACCAATTCCACCATCTCTGGCATTAATCATTTTGTAGTAATCTACAAAACCATCAGCATTTGGAATACCATTCGGCGCATAAGCTCCTGTTCGGTAAACCAACATTGGAAATTTAAGATCTGCAACAGCAATTTCTACGTAACTAGAAACAGCTATAACAGAAGCTACTACTCCCATTAAAAGTTGTTTTATTCTCATTTGATCCTCCCTTAGAGATAAAATTAACATAAAATCTACTAAATAAAATTTAGTAGGGGAAAGGCCATCTTCTTAACTTTTCTTTTGCGATGGACCATAGTCTTGCAAGGCCGTGAGGCTCTACAATTAAAAAAATAATCATTAACAATCCCCAGACTGTTATTTCAACATGTTTAGCTGTAACAGCTGAAAGACCAACCAAGTCAACCATTACGAACTTCAAACCAATAGGTAAAGTTACAATAAAGGCAGCTCCAAGAAATGAACCTAACATAGAACCTAGTCCACCTATAATAATCATAAATAGAACAGGAAATGAAATTGTCATAATATCAAAAGATTCAGTAACTTCTATAGCACCAAGAAAAACAGCAAAGTATAGTGCTCCAGCAACACCGATATAAAAAGAGCTAATAGCAAATGCAGATAATTTTGTTTTTAACGGTGGAACGCCAATAATTTCTGCAGCAATATCCATGTCTCTTATTGCCATCCATGACCTTCCTATTTTACTTCTTATTAGGTTTTTGGCAGCAAACCCCAGAACTACTACAAGTACCAAACAAAATAGATAGGTGGCGTAAGGAGGNGCAGATGCACCTGTTACTGGTATTCCAAACATTAACCTTTCAGAGACGGTTATTTGCCCTGTGTCTGAGTAATTATAGAACCATGGAACTTTGTTAAAAAGCCAGACAAGAAAAAATTGGGCGGCAAGAGTAGCAACAGCTAAATAAAACCCTTTTATTCTTAAAGAGGGTAATCCAAAAAGAATGCCTACGAACGCTGTTATTAATCCGGAAATTAATANAATTAACATTATATTTAAATCAGGAAAATAGGTCATAATCTTATATGTTGAAAAAGCACCAACTGCCATAAAGCCACCTGTGCCAAGTGACACTTGTCCACAATAGCCAGTTAGAATATTAAGTCCTATGGCAGCAAGAGAAAAAATTAAGAAAGGCACAAGTATAGCCTTTTCCCAGTAACTANTAATAATAAATGGAACTAATAAAAAAGCGATTAACATAAGTGTGCTAAAAGCTATCTTATCCTGAATTAANGGAAAGATTGCGTGATCTGACTTGTATGAAGATTTATATTGNCCTGTTTCTCTGTAAATCATAAACTTTAAACCCTCTCGATAATTTTGTCGCCAAACAAGCCTTGTGGACGAAACAATAAAAATACAAGCGCCATGACATAAGCAAACCAGTTTTCTAAAGCGCCTGTTTCAAAATAACCACCTATATAAATTTCGGCTAATTTTTCACCAACTCCAATTAGCAGCCCCCCAATAATTGCCCCAGGGATTGAAGTAAATCCACCTAATATTAAAACAGGCAAAGCTTTGAGAGCTATGAGTGATAGTGAAAATTGAACACCTGACTCAGTACCCCACATTATTCCAGCAACCATTGCAATGAAACCCGAAATAGCCCAAACAAGTATCCAAATAGTTCTTAAAGAGATACCAACAGATAAAGCTGCCTGGTGATCGTCTGCAACAGCTCTTAAGGCTCTTCCTGTTTTAGTATATTGAGAAAAAAGAGCTAGCGTAATGACTAAAATAACGGCTACTACAGTTGCCCATACGTTAAGTACATCAATATACATACCATAATAATCACTGCCTTCAGCTGCCAGGCCGATTGTAGCCTCTTCTAACCATACAGAACCTCCGCTTGGTATACCAACGTCAAGAACCTTAACATCAGACCCCCACATTAGATCTCCAACACCTTCCAAAGCAAATGCCAAACCAATTGTAGCCATAAATAAAATTATAGGATCCTGGTTAACGAGGTGTTTTAGTACAAGCCGTTCTACAATCCACGCCAGCGCAATCATCGTAATAATTGTCAGGATAATGGCCAAGAAATTAGGCATCGAGGCATACCAATTATGGTAATTAGTACCAAAGAGTTCATTAATTACGTGTGCAAAAGGAACTTGACCTGTTTGATAGCCTACAAGAGTAAGGGCGGCAAATAACGCAAAGACACCTTGTGCAAAATTAAATACACCAGACGCCTTGAAAATCAAAACAAAACCTAATGCAACGAGTGAATACATTACACCAGACATAAGACCGTTAAGGACTGTTTCAATAAAATTAAGTAATTCTACGCTCATATTATAATTCCCTATTAATCAGACACTCCAAGGTAGGCATCTATTACGGCTTTATTATTCCTAATTTCTTGAGGCAAGCCAGAACCTATTTTTTTTCCATAATCTAAAACAACAATTCTATCTGAAATATCCATGACAACACCCATATCGTGCTCTATTAGAACAATAGTGGTTTTTAATTCATTATTAACGGTTAAAACAAATCGGCTCATATCTTGTTTTTCTTCAACATTCATTCCGGCCATAGGCTCATCAAGAAGAAGTATTTCTGGCTCCATGGCTAATGCTCTTCCTAGCTCAACTCTTTTTTGTAATCCATAAGGCAATGATCCTACAGGGGTTCTTCTAATAGATTGTAGGTCCAAAAAGTCTATTACTCTTTCTACCTTTTCACGATGCTCTGCTTCTTCTTTTTCGACAGGGCCAAAATAAAGTGCTTGCATTAAAAAATTTTGTTTTTGTTTTAATAACCTTCCGGTCATTAAATTATCCAAAGTACTCATACCTTTGAACAGAGCAATGTTTTGAAATGTCCTCGCTATACCGCTCTTGGCTGCAAATTCAGGTTCCATTGCATTTCTGTCAGTACCTGCAAAATTAATTACGCCGCTAGTTGGTTTATAAAAACCATTTATCACATTCAACATAGATGATTTTCCTGCACCATTAGGACCAATAATTGCGAAAACTTCACCCTTTTTTACTTGAAACGATACATCAGTTAGGGCTTTTACGCCTCCAAATGCAAGACTTATATTTTTGAGTTCAATAGCTGTTTTACCATAAGGTATTTTTTTTAAATCGTCTAAACTCATTTACTTTTGTCCTTACTAGATTTTCTAACTTTAGATACAGATTTTTTAACCTTTAAGTTTTTTGTATCTATTAAATGTCTAATTTCCATAGTCGCACTAATTTTACTTTTTCTTCCATCTTCTAATGTAAATTCAGTATTAATTGATGCGGTATCTTTATCTAAATACAAGTCCTTAATAAGGTCGTTGTATCTGTCATTAATAACGCTTCTCCTTACTTTTCTTGTTCTGGTTAATTCGCCGTCATCTGCCTCTAATTCTTTAAATAACAGTAGAAATTTTGCAATCTTAGTATTATCAGGTAATTGCTGATTAACTTTTTNAATTTCTTCCTCGATAAGAGAGTAGATTTTTTTATCTGCAGNTAACCCCGTATAAGANGTAAATGCTAGTTGCCATTTCTCAGCCAATTTTGAAACAATTGAAAATCTAATACAAATTATAGCTGTCAAATAAGGTTTTTGGGATCCAATAACCACTGCCTCACCAACATATGGAGAAAACTTAAGTTTGTTTTCTATATTTTGAGGTGAAAACTTAACACCGTCAGATTTGATGGCTATGTCGTTAACTCTATCAAGGACATTAAGTCTTCCCTTGTCATCGAAGTAACCTGCGTCACCAGTATGCATCCAACCCTTTTTTATAGTTTCNTTATAGGCTTTGGGATTNTTATAATATCCTGAAAACATACTAGGATGTTTTGTAATAATTTCACCAAGTCCATTTGGGTCTGGGTCTATTATTTTTACTTCGCAATCAGGAAAAGGTACTCCTACTGTCTCACAATCCATTGTTCCTTTGGGCACATCTTGTAATGTGTATGCGCCCATCAATTCAGTTTGNCCATATAATTGACGCAATGGGATCCCCATGGCTAGGAAAAACTTAAATGTTTCAGGCCCAATTGCTGAGCCACCAGTAGCTGCAGATGTGACCTTACTAAAACCTAACCTATCTTTTAATGATGAGAAGAGAAGTTTATCAGCAAGAAAATCTCTCTTTCCTTTATCAACCGCTTTCAAACCTCTGTCTACCATTACATTAAATAGCCATTGTGTTACTTTTGGTGCGTCTAAAATTCTGGATCGCATGTCTGCAGCAATTTGTTCCCATAATCTAGGTGCGCCTAACATAAAAGTTGGACCTACTTCACGCATATCTTCCATAGCAGTATCAGGTCTTTCAGGAAAATTAACTTTCATTCCTCCAACTATATTAAAACCAACGCCATATGTTTGTTCCATTATCCATGGAAAAGGTAAGACGGATACATACTCATCATCGAT
>NZHB01000048.1 GCA_002691185.1 SAR116 cluster bacterium
ATTTAGAACTGCAGCTTGTATAGCTAATGTATTTTTGGAACTCATTCCTTGGTCCCTAGCTAAACCGTAAACAATATTAGGTCTAATTCCTATAGAAGGAACTTGCCAATCTTGCCAATAAACAAAGGCAGTATGTTCGTTTGCTAGTTTGTAAGCTCCATATAATGTTTCTTTCCATGGGCCTTTAGGAGGCATGCCTAAAGCAGCAACTGAGGAAGCATATACTGTTCTTTTAATATTAGCTTCCCTGGCTATTTCAAGTATATTAATTGTGCCTTCCACATTAACTCTAGCTCCTAATGCAGGATCTGACGCACAAAATGGAACTTGAAGACCTGCCAAGTGAATTATAGCTGACGGATTATAGTTGAAAATTATTTTTTTAAGTAATTTTAAATTTGTTATATCACAAACTTCCCATTTAATCTGAGAAGTTTGGTTGCCTAAAATTAGCTCTAACCGATCTTTATTTGGTGACAGATCAATACCAACACATGGAATTTTAGATCTATGAAGAATTGCAAGTATCCAACTACCTATACATCCCCCTGCCCCTGTAACAACAACGGGACCATTAAAATTATTAGCCTTAATTAGTAAATCATCAGTTAAAAAATCTAAATTCATTTAATATCTCACCAACATATTATTATTGACACAATCACACATAAAAAAATTTAAATAAATATTTATTAAACTTTTTTAACAAAACTATTTATGTCTGAAACTAGAGTTTTAGGATTTTCCATAGCAGCAAAATGCCCTCCTGACTGATGAGTTTTCCAAAAAATTATATTGTTATAATATTGAGAAGCCAAACTTTTTGGTGGAGAAAATATTTCCTTAGGAAATTCACTATATCCAGTTGGCACTTCTATTGGCCTGTCTAGAGAAATTGGCCAATCTGNGGATCTGTGACGGACAAAATAAGGCCAAAAGGAAGCACCTATACATCCTGAAAACCAATACAAAGAAATATTTGCAAGCATAATATCAATATTTATATGGTTAAATAAATCACCATTATTATCTGTCCAGCTGTAGAATTTTTCACTTATGTAAGCACATAGACTTACAGGTGAAGAATTTAAAGCATGCGCCAATGTAAAAGGTTTTGTACCTTGGAGATACTGATAACCAGCCTCATAATGTAAAAAGTTTTTTAGCTCTTTATAATATTTTTTTTCCTTAGGGTTATTAGGTTTTTTATCTAACCCTCTAGGTAGTGGTATCATATTTAAGTGAATACCTTTTATTTTTGTAGGCACCTTAACAGACATTATTGAGGCAATAAAAGACCCTAAATCACCTCCTTGTATAAAATACTTATCGTAACCTAAACTATCCATTAATTTGATGAAGTGATTAGATATTTCATCCAAACCCAAAGGGTACTGATTTTTATCGAATGAAAATCCCACATTTGGCAATGATGGGATAATAAGATCAAAATGTTGATAATTTAAAAAATTATTTGCTTCAGGATTTGTAAGTAAAGGAATTACATCAAAAAATTCAAAAACCGATCCTGGCCATCCATGAATTAAAAGAAGAGGAATTGCATTTTTTTTATGTGACTTGATATGTAAAAAATGAGTTTTACAGTTACCTTCATTAAAAATATATTGTTCAAATTTATTTAGTTTTTTTTCTTCTTCTTTCCATGAAAATTTATTTTCCCAATAATCTAAAATGAAAGAGAGACTTTTGAATGAAATACCTGCATCATTATAAGAATAAGAACCCCAATCAACCGTTCTACCTTTTGAAATTAAATACCTTAAGTCAGCTATTTCCTTAGTACTAATATTTGATTTAAATTTTTCCATATACTGCAATCTTAAATTTTAATAAGAATAAATGTAAAACTTAATAAAAGTAAATTAAATCTAAATTATAGTTTATTTGCGTCTCTTCTAAAACTATAAAGTCCGGCTCCTACGACTATACAAGAACCTAATAANACAGGTATTTCTAAAATTTCGTTAAAGAAAATGATGCCAATANTAGACACNAAAACCAGTTGAAGATAGTTAAAAGGCTGTAAAATTGATGCTTGTGCNAATTGATATGCTTTAATTATAAAAAAATGAGCAGATGTTCCAAGCACAGCAATCAGCAAAATTAAAAACCAGTCAAAACTTTTTACTTCAATGAAGAAGAAGGGNCCCACTACTGATAAAATAAATGCCCCAGCCATGCCTGTATAAAAAAAACTAGTTGTAGGGCCGTCATAACTAGATACATAGCGTGTTAAAATTTGATATGTTGCATATGAAATAGCACANGCTAAAGCTAAGATTGATAGTGGATCAAATCCCCTAAAACCTGGTCGTAAAATAATTAAGATACCAATGAAACCTAAAAAAATTGTNAGTATCCTTTGCCAGTCTAATTTTTCGTCCAAAAATATAATTGACAAAACAGTAACCATTATAGGTCCAATNGCAAAAATAGCTGAAGTTTCAATCAACCCTAACTTTAAAAAACAATAATGTGCAAAACACATTTGTATTGCTAACAATGANCCACGAAAGATTTGTAAATATTGCTTTTTACTCTTAGAAATGAGTACAGTTGATTTTTTGTTATAGTTATTCATTAAAATTAAAATTAAAGCAAAAAACCAATACCTAAACATGTTTAAAGTGATTACATTATAAGTCTCAGACAACTGACGAGTAATACCATTCATAACTGAAAAACATAATACTGCAGAGATTAGAAATAAAATGCCTTTTATGTTATTTGTTATTAGCAAAGTTGAACAACCTATTANGAAAAATTAAAATATTTGATATAAGTAAAATCTTAAACAAAAGGGTAAAATTATGAGNAAATTAATTATTAAAATTTTTACTATTTCAAGTATCTATATACTAACCCACTTTGCTTCATTCGCAGAGACTTTTGTTTATTCGGGTGGTTGTTTTTGGTGTACAGAAGCTGATATGGAAAAACTTTCAGGCGTTATTGAAGTAACAAGTGGTTTTACTGCTGGAACAANAAAAAACCCTAAATATATTCCTGGACAATGGGGCGATCACAGAGAAGCAGCTTTAGTAGAATATGATCCCAAGGTAATTACTTTTAATGATTTAGTTATTCATGTATTCAAAACTATTGATTTTGAAGATAATGAAGGNCAATTTTGTGATAGAGGCAGATCATATTCTCCGGCTATNTATTACAAAACTGAGGAAGAAAAAAAAATAATTTTATCACTTGCGCCCAAATCATCAATTGTACCTATTGAAAAAGAAACTAAATTCTACCCTGTAAGGTTAGAACATCAAAATTATTACAAAAAGAATACTTATAGATATGAATATTATAGATTTATGTGTGGAAGAGATAGTAGACTTGAGGAATTAAATAAATAGATTAAATCGTAGCTGAATTTCTATTACCTCTAGGATCAACCCACCCAATAAGACCATCTTCTCTTTTATAAATCATATTTAGTCCACTATGCTTTTTATTTCTAAACATTAATGCTGATATATTTCCTAATTTTAGTTTTTCAAGCGCTTCAACTACAGTCAATTCTTCAATTTCAGTATCTAATTCTGCAAAAACAAGAGGCTCATCTTTAATTTCTTTCCCTTCATTTTTAATAAGTTTAGGAGATTCATTTATGATATGAAATTGAGCGTTTAAAGGATTAGTTTTATTTGTTAACTCATTATTTTTATGATTTTTAATTTTTCGTTTATATCTTCTCAGTTGTTTATTTAATTTTTCTATAGCATCATTAAATGCTAATTTTGCAGTCTCACCATTTGATTGAGCAGTAAACTCCATTTTCTTACTAATATGCAAAACTATAATTATATAAAAAAATTTACTCTTTTTAGACAATGTGACAATGGATGAAACAGGATTAGGAAAATATTTTTGGACTGATTTTAATAAGGTTTCTTCAGCGTATTTAGAAAAGATCTGCCCAACATTTACTTGTTTTCCAAAAATTTTAAAGTTCATATAAAAGACCTCAAAATAAAATATAACAAAATTAATATATGTTCTGTCAATAATTTATTTATAACTAATCTTTATTCAAATATGTTATATTTTTAGTTCCAATCATATTTAGAGAAAATAAAAATGACTGCATATTTAATTGTTAAATCTGATACTAGCAATGTAAATAAAAAAGAATTTGATGATTGGTATCAAACAGAACATTTAATTGAAGCTCAAGAAGCCTTTAGATCATTCAGTACAAAAAGAGGATGGATTAAGGATACAAAATTCCATGTAGCTATTTATAAATTCAAAAATATTAGTGATGCAGAGAAGGCTATCTCTTCAAAAAATTTAGAAATCTTAATTCAAAAGTTTGATTTAAAATGGGATTACAAAGTAAAAAGAACACGAGAATTATTAGATTTAGCACAGGAAATATAACAATTTTTATTTAGTTAATTGATTTGATATTTCAATTAAATTTTTATCAGGATCTCTAACATAAATTGACTCTATCGGTCCCTTAGCACCCGTCTTCTTAACCGGTCCTAGTTCTATTTTCANACCATTTTTATTAAATATTTTTATCCATTCACTCAAAGGTCTTTCTGTTAAAAAACATATATCTAGAGTTCCAGGTACNGCAACTTCAGCATTTGGTTTGNANGGATTTGAAGCCTCGTGNAAATTGATTTTTTGGTTNCCAAACATTAGAGATTTTCTAATNGTATTATCTGAACTAGAATAGAATTNATTAATCTCCATTCCTAGTAAATTACAGTAAAAATTTATTGAATTTTCTAAATTGGAAACTGTAATTACAATATGGTCGATTGATATGATCATGTTATTAATTATCTGATTAATTATTTTTATGTTATTTTTAAATTATAGATTTAAACTAATAAGAAAGTACCATTATTAATGCTTTTTAAAAATTATATTATTNTAGCAGTCGCANTTTTATTTTTATTTCCTCATAAAATNATAGCNAATGAAATNAACCTTCCTTCTGCAGGATTTGACTGTAGCGANNANAAATNTANATTTGAATTTGTTTTNGATAGATCAAANGANATGGATAACCCNANAGTTTANAGAAGAATAAAAGGTAAATTCATTAATGTNGGNAATTTNCTAGCAGAAAAACAAGGAGCNTACGTAATTTGGGAAGATAAAGAATTTTTTAAAACCACAGATTTTGCCTGGACTTTTGATAAAGTGACTTCAAANTTNTCTTCAGTTGTTCTGAGTGTTGGACTTGGTACCGAAAGTCTAGATAAAATNCCANAACCAATGACTTGTATGCAAAAAATCTTCTATTACTAANAATATTTTGGTACAATTATTTTGACTTAGAAGNTGATTAGTAATAATANATANNNCTGTTTTTATGGACGCGTAGCTCAGCTGGATAGAGCAACTGCCTTCTAAGCAGTAGGTCAGAGGTTCGAATCCTCTCGCGTTCACCACTTTTATGGAGTTTTAATATGTTTGGTTTNGGNGTTTTNAAAGGANCATTAATTGGATTNGCAGGTGGTATTGTTATAGGNCTGGCCATTAAAGAAACTTGTAAATTAATTGNCTCTAAAAAAAANAANACTCAGAAGACTGATNCTAATGAGNATCTGGCAGATAACATAANTTGAANTNAATTTTTCTTATTTATTCCAGTTTTTATACCAATTTTTAAATAAATTATATTGTGATTTNGCAAAACCTTTTTGACTATCTGTGAGTTTGTCAGTTGGATTAAAATGTAATCTGTAAGCCTCTTCTCCATTNAGNACCATCAAATATTTATAATATAGTACAAGGTCAGGCCCTTCATCAAATGATGANAAAACTGATANAGCTTCATCAAGTTCNTTTGCNTTCNTTCTTNAGTATGCNTCACCATTAGCAGCNTTTTTACAAAGTTCAATNAAATGCAAAACTTCTTTTGGGAAGGCATTCCCAACNCCTGTAATTGCTCCAACNGCTCCACAATTNACATATCCATGAAAAACTGTAGTATCAACNCCAATCATTAATGAAGTATTTTCATCCTTNGATGTAATATGTTCNGCTGCGTAGGTTANGTCTTTTGCTCCTCCAAATTCTTTAAAACCTACTAAATTGGTAAATTCTTNTTTAAGATCAAAGAATAAATCTGCTCTAGTTGAAAAACCATAGTAATGNCTATTATAAATAACTGCTGGCAAATTAGGCGCAGCTTTTAAGATTGAAGCAAAATGAGATTTTTGCGCAGATAAGGAAGGTCCTCTGGACAAAACTCTAGGTATAACCATTAACCCTAAGGCACCGACTTTTTGAGCGTGACTTGCATGATCTGTTGCTTTTTTTGTATTGATAGCTCCANTNCCTACTACAGTAGGAATTCCNGCTTTAACTAACCTAGCAACTCCTTCTTGTCTTTCCTTATCTGACAAAAGAGGCCAGTCTCCCATAGATCCACAATATATAACAGCAGACATTCCAAAGTTTATAAGCTCTTCAGCTTTTTGCACGAGCAAATCAAAATTTGGAGAGAGATCTTCATTACATGGTGTCATTAGAGCTGGCATACAACCTTTAAAAATATTTTCCATATTACCTTCCTTCTATTTTAATTTACCCATTTATTGAATAACCGCCATCGACAGGAATTGCAGTGCCCGTGACATAATTAGAAGCATTACTTGATAAAAATACGGCTGTTCCACCCAAATCATCTGGATCTCCCCAACGACCAGCTGGAGTTCTCTCTTCAACTCTTTTTTGAAGTTCAGGAATGTCAACCCTTGCTTGGCGTGTCAAAGTAGTATCTATATAGCCTGGCAAAATTGCATTTACTTGGATATTGTCTTTAGCCCATGTGTTTGCAAAACTTTTTGTTAATTGTACCACNCCCCCTTTACTTGCTGAATATGCGCTTCCAAGCGGAGCGCCAAACAATGAGTGCATAGAACCAATATTAATAATTTTTCCTCCACCAACATTTTTAAAATGNAAGAATGCTCTTTTTGAACAAGTGAACATACTTATTAAATTAGTATCAATAATTGATTTCCATTCTTCTAATTCATACTCTTCTGGTCTTTTTCTAATATTAGTACCAGCATTATTGACAAGAATATTTAATTTCCCAAAATCATTAACAGCGTTATCAATTAGTGAATTGCATGAATTCTCATCGGTAACATCTACGATATGTGATATGCATTCAATATTTAAGCTCTTAAGCAATTCAACTGACTTTTTATTTTTATCGTTATTTCTTCCTGCTATAACAACACTTGCACCTGCCTCACCAATAGCTTTTGCCATAGCGAGACCAATACCTCCATTCCCTCCAGTTACAAGAGCAACTTTGCCACTTAAGTCAAAAAGTTTCATAATATAATTCTCCCCCTCAGTTACCAATTTTCTCTAAAAGTTCTTACATCAAGTTCAAAGGTCCAAGCACGTTTATTCTGATTATAAAGAAACATATAAGCATCAGTAACACTTTCTATATCTATTAATTTACCTTCTTGAACTCTTTTATTAAAGTCAGGTACTCTATTTTTTATCCTATCACCAGCTAGCCCTCCATCAACTATAACATGCCCAACATGAATAGAATTATCAGCGTATTCCTTTGCAATTGCTTGAGCCAAATTTCTTAGGGCACCTTTAGCTGAGTTAAAAGCACCAAAATTAGCTTTTCCTCTTAGAGAAGCACTT
>NZHB01000049.1 GCA_002691185.1 SAR116 cluster bacterium
TAGGGATGCATTATTTATCCATTTCATAAATAATTTGATTGTGATTAACGCTGTTATAAAACTTATAATGATTCCTAAAAACATGTCGTAATTTATTAAAAAACCCTCGTTTGTATATAAAGATAAGCTCTCCAATGTTGTCGCCGCTAATATGACAGGAATTGACATTAACAAAGAAAATTTAGACGCATCGAAACGACTGTAACCCATAAATAACCCAGCAGTAATTACAATGCCTGAACGGCTAGTACCTGGAATTAACGCAAGTGTTTGAGCCAGACCAAGAAAAAAAGCGTCTTTAAAATTTAGATTTTTAAGATTTTTTTTAACTCTCAAATTTTTATCAGCTAAACCCAAAACAATTCCAAAAACTAGGGTTGACCATCCTATAATTTCCAGGCTTCTGATTATGTTAAAATCATATAAATGAATTAGAAAACCAAATAAAATAATGGGTATTGTACTAATCAATAAGNTTAATAATATCTTGGCCCCATTTTTATCTCGCTTACTGAAGTAAATTAAATCTAAAATAATTTTTAATATTTCTATTCTTAAGTAAATTATCACAGCTAATAAAGACCCAAAATGAAGAGAAACATCAAAATTTCTTTGTGAGGTAAAACCACCAAATAAATCAGAGAGGAATACTAGATGTGCGCTTGAAGAAATAGGAAGGAATTCTGTAAAACCCTGAATTACAGATAATAATATGATTACTTCTAACGCCATTTATTGCTCAAAAGTTAAAATTACATATTATTATGTTTAATAAAGATTAAAAGCTATATTAGAATTTATTATAAGTTAATAAAATACATTTGAGTTTGATTAAGTGATTTGGAATAGACAAAATCCATATTTAGCAGAAGTTATTTCAAAAAAACGCCTTTCAGGAAATGACTCTAACAAAGAAGTTATTCATTTTGAAATTGCTTTAGGTGATAGCAAGATAAAATATGAGCCTGGTGATAGCCTTGGTGTTATTCCAAGAAATAACAAGAGGCTTGTAAAAGATATAATTGATAGATTAGATTTTAACCCATTAAAAGTTGTTGAGAGTTACAATCAAACAATTTTTCAATTACTTGAGTCTCGGTTTGAAATTTTAACACCAACGAAAAGACTAATCACATATATTAGTAAAAATATTGTTCACAAGGAACTCAATCAGTTAATTGAGAATGCNGAGAAAACCCTACTCTCTAAATTTATATATGGTAAGGATGTTTTAGATTTATTAAATTTAGATGGTAACTTAAAAATTGATTCAAATATTTTTTTGTCACTCTTAAAGCCACTTCAACACAGGGCTTATTCAATTTCATCAAGTATGTTAATGCATCCCGAGGAGGTACATTTAACCGTCTCAACTCAAAGGTGGNGAAATAATANAAGAAGATATGGTGGTGTTTGTTCAACTTTCCTAGCTGATGATTGTTCAAAAGGATCAAAAATAAAAACTTTTTTGATACCAAATAAAAATTTTAGATTGCCATCTGACAATACTAAACCAATAATTATGATTGGCCCTGGTACTGGAATAGCTCCATTTATTGCTTTTTTACAAGAAAGAATATGTTTACAAAGTCTCGGTAAAAATTGGTTGTTCTATGGTGCTCAATATAGAAAGATGGATCATATTTATGAGAAAGAGTTAATTTATTTTCAAGAAAATAAGATTCTACATAAACTTGATGTAGCCTTTTCAAGGGATCAGATAAATAAAATATATGTTCAGAATAGAATATATGAATCAAGATCCAAGATTTTTCAGTGGTTAGAAGATGGAGCCTATTTGTATGTATGCGGTGATAAAAATAATATGGCAGTAGACGTTAACTCAACTTTACAAAAAATAATTNAAGAACAGCTCAATTGCAGTGAGCACGATAGTATTCTTTACTTAAAGAATTTAAAAAAGGAAAAAAGATACCTATTAGATGTTTATTAATAATATTTATAATTTCCTGGTGAGGTGGTTTTAATGAAATGGGATAGGCTGAGGCTNTTTAATATTGTCGCACAAACTCGTAATATTACAGAAGCTTCTTACATATTACAAATGAGTCAGTCAGCTTTAAGTAGACAAATGAAAGCTCTTGAAAATGAATTAGGTGTTAAGTTATTCTTAAGAAACTCTGATGGAATATCTTTAACAAAAGCTGGAATGAGGTTGTTTGCCTCTGTTCAAGTCCTTGCCTCAGATATAAGCAAAACACATAATCAACTACTTGAGGATATGGATGTACCTTCTGGTAGACTAAATGTAACTGCTACAAACGCATTTGGAGCATTATGGGTTGCACCTAGAATGTCTAAATTTAAAATAGCTTACCCTGAAATTTCTGTGGCTCTTAGTTTAAGGGACTCAGAACCAAGAGTTACAAATTTCAATTCAGATGTAGAAGTAAGAATGACGCCAAGTTCATCTCAAGATGATGTGCAGATTAAGTTAGCAGATTGTAGATACAAAATTTTTGCATCAAAAGATTATATAAAAGTTAATGGATTGCCAAAAACTACTAAGGACTTAGATGATCACAAAATCATTTCTTATGGTGAAGATGCTCAACCTCCTATTGACAGGCATAGATTAAATTGGTTGCTAACTATTGGAAAAGAAAACAAAAGACCTCGAAAACCTATTTTTGAAGTTTCTAGTATCTACGGTATAGCAAAAGCTACTGAAGTTGGAATGGGTATTGCGTCCTTACCCGACTGGATGGAATTTGAAATGATTGAGTTAACNGAAATCTTGTCTCAGCTGGANGGGCCTAAAATGTCAATATCTCTGTGTTATAATTATGAATTAAGAAACGACTCTAGAATAAAAGCTTTTAAAGATTTTATGTTACAAGAAGCTGAAGTTATTAATTAAGTAGTATATCAATTTTGAAATGCATTTTTTGCATTTCTGATATATAATGGATTATTTTACAAATGTAAGTTTTTTGACTATTGTCTGCNTCCTTCACTAATCAGGGATTGGTATTNTAACGTTAAAATATATAGGTGCTTTATTAAAGGTTATTTTATGAACGATTATAAAAGAAGCAAAAGTGGTTTTCCAANNGAACAAGGTCTATATGACCCACAAAATGAGCACGAAAATTGTGGTTTTGGCTTTATTGCTAACATAAAAAACGAACCCAAACATGAGATAGTTCACCAAGCACTTGAAATTGTTCATAATTTAGATCATAGAGGGGCGGTAGGTGCTGATCCTTTAGCAGGTGATGGAGCTGGAATTTTAATTCAAGTTCCAGACGAATTTTTTAGAAAAGAATTTGAGGCCTCTAATATAAAATTGCCAGAGCTTGGCCAATATGCTGTAGGTATGGTTTTCTTGCCTTCAGATAAAAAAAGAGCCCAATTAGCAATTGATTCCATAGAAAATATTATCAATGGTGAAATGCAAGAACTAATNACTTGGAGAGACGTNCCAGTNGATCCNAGTGTNTTGGGNGAAACAGTTAAANATAANGCACCGATTATTAAACAATTTTTTATTAAAATGGGTGTTAACGTTTCATCCGAAAATGAGTTTCTTAGAAAGTTATATGTTATCAGAAATCAGAGCCTACACGCATTAGAGAAAAATGGTGATGATTGGAGTGATTTTTATATTGTATCGTTATCCACAAGAACCATCATATTTAAGGGTATGGTTTTAGCTCCTAATTTATCTAAATTTTACCTTGATTTTCAGAATCCAAATTTTAAATCTGCAATAGCTCTTTTCCATCAAAGATTTTCTACAAATACTTTTCCTTCATGGAGACTTGCTCAACCATTTAGATATTTATGTCATAATGGTGAAATTAATACAGTTAAGGGTAATTCAAATTGGATGAATGCCAGACGCTACAGTATGAGTTCTGATTTATTAAAAGATGANCTAAATAAATTATGGCCTATTATTGAAAAATCACCTTCAGATTCTGCAACATTTGATAATGCACTAGAGTTGCTTGTAATGGCAGGATATACCTTGCCTCACGCTATGATGTTAATGATACCTGAAGCTTGGAAAGATAATGCTTTGATGGATCAAAAAAGAAAATATTTTTACGAATATTATTCAGCTTTAATGGAGCCTTGGGATGGGCCAGCAGCTATGGCTTTCACAGACGGAATACAAATAGCAGCCACCTTAGATAGAAATGGCTTAAGGCCTGCTAGATATATAGTTACTGACGATGATTTAGTTATTATGTCATCAGAGGTTGGCGTTCTTCAAAATATTCCTGAGAGTAAAATTGTCAAGAAGTGGAGGCTTCAGCCCGGAAAAATGCTTTTGGTTGACTTAAAGCAAAAAAGAATAGTCTCAGATGAAGAGTTAAAAGATGAATTGGTAAATGCCAACCCATATCAAGATTGGATCAAGACTTCCAAGGTTTCTCTTTCCTCTTTCAAGTTGGAAACTAACAATGAAATGCCTGATGAAGCATCACTTTTAGATCTTCAACAGGCTCATGGTTATAATAAAGAGGACTTAAAGTTCTTCTTAGAACCAATGATAATTGACGGACAAGATCCCATAGGTTCAATGGGAAGGGACATACCTTTGGCCGCACTATCAGATAAAAATAGATTATTATTTGACTACTTTTTTCAAACTTTTGCGCAAGTCACTAATCCTCCTATAGATCCCATTCGTGAAGAATTAGTAATGTCTTTATTAAGTTTTATAGGCCCAAGACCTAATCTGTTAGACCCAAAATCTGGTCAAAGTCAAAAATTATTAGAAGTCGACCATCCTATTTTGACTAATCTTGATATTGAAAAAATTAAAACCATAGACAAATTTACTTCTAATCAGTTGAAATCACGTACCCTGAATATTTGCTATTCCAAAAAAGATAACCCCAATTTAAAAATTGGAAGTTTCCTCAACGACATTTGTGATCAAGCTGAGCAGTTAATAGTAAATAATGACTGTAATATAATAATTTTATCAGATAGAAAGCTTGATAAAGATAATATTGCCGTTCCCGCTTTGTTAGCAACAAGCTCACTTCATCACTTTTTAATTAAAAAAGGTCTAAGGACTAAAGTTGGATTAGTAGTTGAAACAGGTGAAGCCAGAAGAGTTCACGATTTATGTCTTCTTGCTGGTTATGGGGCNGAGGCTATAAATCCATATCTTTCATTTTATACATTATCAAATATTATTAAAAACAGTGATAATGACATTGGTGAAGATGAGGCTTATAACAAATATATAAAAGCTGTAACTAAAGGGATGCTTAAAGTAATGTCTAAAATGGGCATTTCTACTTATCAATCCTATTCTGGAGCTCAAATTTTTGATGCAGTAGGTTTGTCATCAGATCTCGTAGATACTTATTTTTGTGGAACTTCATCTAAGGTTGAAGGCGTAGGTCTTGAAGAAATACAAAAAGAAACAGAAAATAGACATGAACTAGCTTTTGGAAATTCTCCATTACTTCAAAATGATCTTGATGTTGGTGGTGATTTGTCTTTCAGGATTAGAGGTGAAGAACATGTTTGGACACCGGAGACTATTGGAGTATTACAGCATGCTGTCAGAAGTGCTAATTATAATACTTTCAAAAAGTATTCTAAAAAAATTAACGATCATTCGATAAAGTTAAAGAATTTAAGAGGCCTTTTTAAATTTGTATCAAATAATAAATCGATAAACATTGACGAGGTTGAACCTGCATCTGAGATAGTAAAAAGGTTTGCAACAGGAGCTATGTCTTTGGGGTCCATCTCAACTGAAGCTCATACCACTCTTGCAATTGCCATGAATAGGCTTGGTGGTAGATCTAATACTGGTGAAGGGGGAGAGGAGCCTTCAAGATTCTCACCTATGCAAAATGGAGATTCAATGAACTCCAGAATTAAGCAGGTTGCTTCTGGTAGATTTGGCGTAACAACAGAATATCTTTCAAATGCAACCGATATTCAAATTAAGATGGCTCAAGGTGCAAAACCTGGGGAAGGTGGACAGCTTCCAGGTGGTAAGGTAGACGATTTTATTGCTAAAATTAGGCACTCCACCCCAGGTGTAGGACTGATCTCGCCTCCACCACATCATGATATATATTCAATTGAAGATCTTGCACAATTAATTCATGATTTAAAAAACGTAAATCCGAGTGCGAGGGTGTCAGTTAAATTAGTTTCTGAAATTGGNGTAGGTACCGTTGCTGCGGGCGTAAGTAAAGCCTATGCAGATCATGTAACCATATCAGGTAATGATGGAGGTACAGGCGCTAGTCCAATTACATCACTTTTAAATGCAGGTGGTCCATGGGAAACAGGCCTTGCTGAAACTCACCAAACTTTAGTTATGAATGGTTTAAGAGATAGAATAGCTGTTCAGGTAGATGGAGGTCTAAGGACAGGTAGAGACGTCGTTGTTGGAGCTATTCTAGGTGCAGATGAGTTTGGTTTTGCGACTGCAGCACTCATTTCAGAGGGTTGTATTATGATGAGAAAATGTCATCTGAATACATGTCCTGTAGGTGTTGCTACTCAAGACCCCGAATTAAGAAAAAATTTCACAGGTCAGCCTGACCATGTTGTTAATTTCTTTGTTTTTATTGCTAATGAAGTTAGAGAAATTATGGCTGATCTAGGTATACGTAAATTTAATGATTTGATAGGCAGAAGAGACCTCTTAGATTTTCAAGGCGCAGAATCACATTGGAAAGCTCATGGACTTAATTTAGCTAAACTTATTGTGCCTTTAGATAAACAAGATAAACAAGATTTTTTTAATTCAAAAAGTCAAGATCACCAATTAGAGAAAGCACTTGATAACTCATTAATTAAAAAATGCAAGTTAGCAATCGCAGATAAAGAAACAGTAAGTTTAAAATCTAAAATTGTTAACACCAACCGAACAGTTGGCGCAATGTTATCTGGAGTAATAGCAAAAAAATATGGTCATAATGGGTTACCCAATAATACTATTAATNTAGATTTTNAGGGTAGTGCAGGACAGAGTTTTGGTGCTTGGTTANCGAAAGGCATTTCCTTCAATTTAGAGGGTGATGCAAATGATTATGTTGGCAAAGGTCTATCAGGTGGTAAAATTTCTGTATTTCCACATAGTAAAAGTAAAATTATAGCTGACGATAATATAATNGCCGGAAACACACTTTTATATGGTGCCATTTCTGGAGAGTGTTATCTTAGCGGTGTTGTTGGAGAACGTTTTGCCGTTAGAAATTCTGGTGCTACTGCTGTTGTTGAGGGTTGTGGTGATCATGGCTGTGAGTATATGACCGGNGGCGTAGTGGTTGTTTTAGGAAAGACAGGTAGAAATTTTGCAGCTGGNATGTCAGGAGGAATAGCTTATATACTTGACGAAGATAATAGTTTTGAAGCTTTTTGTAACAAGTCAATGGTAGATTTAGAAAAATTGTCAAACAATGAATTGAATTCCAAACATACTGAAAAAGAAATTAACAGTGACCTTTTGGATTTTGATATTTCTCGTTTAAAATTATTGATAAATAGGCATTATAAAAATACTAAAAGTGAAAAAGCAAAAAAAATAATAAATGATTGGAAAAAATTTCTTCCACAATTTATTAAAATTACACCTTTTGAATTTAGAAGAGCTCTAATTGAAAGAAAACAAAAGCTAACAGATGAAAATATACCAAGTAGAATTGCTGGAGAATAATTATGGGTAAAGCAACTGGTTTTATGGAACTGGATCGTGTTGAAAGAAGTTACGAACCTGTAGAAGATAGAATTAAACATTTTAGAGAGTTTTTAGTACCTCTAAACGATGAAGAATTATCAAAACAAGGTGCTAGATGTATGGACTGTGGTATTCCGTATTGTCACCAAGGTTGTCCTGTTAACAATATAATTCCTGATTGGAATGACTTAGTTTATAATAATAGGTGGAAAGATGCTCTAGATCTATTACATTCTACTAATAACTTCCCTGAATTTACTGGTAGAATTTGTCCAGCACCATGCGAAGCATCCTGTACTTTAAATATAACTGACAACCCTGTCGCGATTAAAACAATTGAATGCTCTATTGTTGATAGAGGATGGGAAGAAGGATGGATTAAGCCTCAAATTTCGATTAAGAAAACAAATAAAAAAATCGCAGTTATTGGTTCTGGACCTTCTGGTTTAGCATGTGCACAACAATTAGCTAGAGTAGGTCACTCTGTAGTGGTATTTGAAAAAAATTCTCGAATAGGAGGCCTACTTAGAATAGGAATACCCGATTTTAAAATGGAAAAACACCTTATTGATAGAAGAATGTCTCAAATGAAGCTGGAAGGTGTAGAGTTTAAGGCAAACGCTCACATAGGTGTTGATATTAGCTTCGATGACTTAAATCAAGAATTTGATGCAATTGCATTTTGTGGTGGTTCTGAAAAGCCAAGAGATTTACCAGTTGAAGGAAGAGAACTTGATGGCGTTCACTTTGCAATGGAATTTCTTTCTCAGCAGAATGATAGGGTCTCTGGCAAGAATATAGATAATTCTATTGAAATTTTAGCTAAAAATAAAAATGTTTTAGTCATAGGTGGAGGTGACACTGGTTCTGATTGTGTAGGAACATCTAATCGTCAGGGTGCTAAGTCTGTTTCACAATTGGAGCTATTAGATCAACCACCAGTTATGGAAGATAAGGCTTTAACATGGCCTAACTGGCCTATGAAACTGAGAACCTCTTCTTCCCACGAAGAAGGATGTGAAAGAAATTGGTCTGTTTTAACAAAATCATTTGAAGGTCATGATGGGAAAGTTTCAAAAGCAAACTGTGTAAAAGTTGAATGGGTAAAAGATAAGAGTGGTAAAATGAAAATGTCTGAAATTAAAGGATCAGAATTTTCTTTTGATGTTGATCTAGTATTATTAGCAATGGGTTTTGTTCACCCAATACACGAAAATTTAATCAACAAAATTGGAGTGGAGTTAACGAATACTGGCACTGTAAAAGCTGACGATGCAGAATATAAAACCTCAATTGATAAATTCTTCGCTGCAGGTGACTCAAGAAGAGGTCAATCCCTAGTAGTATGGGCTATAAAAGAGGGTAGGCAATGTGCCAGATCCATTGATGAATACTTAATGGGAAAGTCTGATCTACCAAGATAAAAAACACTTGGGCTAAATTAATAATAGATGTATATCAGTTAAAGTCTGTTATTTAGGCTGAGATTTTTTATGACTGAACACATTAAAATTCGAGAAAAAAATAAGTCTGATGATGTTCAGATTGAAGTAATTTTAGATGAATGTTTTGGTCAAAATAGGCGTAACAGAACAGTTTATTTATATAGGAAGATACCTCCTTTAAAATATCTTTCGTTAGTTTCTTGTAAAATAAATGATCCTTCTATTGTTATTGGAACAATCAGTTTTTACCCTGTTCTTGTGAACAAAATTAAATTCCTACTTTTAGGTCCATTAGCTGTAAAATTAAATTATCAAGGTCAAGGATTTGGTAAATTACTTATAGAAAAAGGAATTAACTTGGCCACCTCTAAAGGAGAAAAAATTTGCTTTGTCTCAGGTGATTATAAGTATTATAAAGATTTTGGATTCTATAAATTAAATGATAAAAACCTCAATATAAAAACCTTAGGCCCTTTATCTTACGATCACTTACTAATATGTGAACTTAAAAAAGGCGCGTTAAATTTATTACCTAAAAACTCTGAAATTTTACCAATGGGTTAATTTAAAGACTTATGTTTACGTTATATCATTATCAATTATGTCCATCTTCTAGATTTATAAGAATCTTACTGGATGAATATAAGATTGAGCATATTACGCAGTTAGAAAACTATTGGAAACCACAAGACGAGTTTTTACTTATTAACCCAGCTGGCCACTTACCTGTTTTAATAGATAATAGCAATTTTCCAATTATTGGTTTTAACGCATGCGTAGAGTATATAAAAGATATGGATCTTAAGCCTAATATTTTTCCAGATGATTATAGAAAAAAAGCAGAGATTTATAGATTATATCATTGGTTTGATACTTTATTTAAAAAAGAAGTTTTAGACCCAATTATTTATGAAAAAGTATTTTCCAGAGTTATAGAAAACTTAACACCAAATAGTATTAACTTAAGAAATGGAATGCAAAATTTAGGCTTCCACATAAGATATTTAGAATATTTACTAAAAGACAAAGATTTTTTAGTTTTAGATACAATTACTTCATGTGATTTTTTTGCAGCTGCAAATTTATCTGTCTTAGACTATTTAGGTTTATTAAATTTGGATTATTATCCTAAGTTAAAAGTTTGGTATTTTAAACTTAAATCCAGGCCTTCTTTTAAAAATATCTTGAAAGATTATATTGTTGGTTTAACTCCTCATGAGAATTATAAGCTTTTAGATATTTAATTTATAATAAGCTTATATTTTGTTCAATTAGACTTATGATTGTATTTAGTTGGTTATCATCAGACAATCTGTGTCCAGCATTTTTTTCCAATAAAATTCTTATCTCATTAGTTCCAACAATTTTTTTAGAAATTTCGATACTTAATTCATAGGGTACATCCAAATCTTTCATACCATGATATAAAAATACAGGACCTTTAAAATTTATCTCATCTATCATGGTTAAGTTTTCGAGGCTATCTTTAATAAAATTATAAGAAAAAAAATT
>NZHB01000050.1 GCA_002691185.1 SAR116 cluster bacterium
TGATCTTTTATACTCATATAAATAAATAAANTGTATACTTCTAAGTACTATCGGAGAACTTTAAATGTTCAGCAAAATCACTTCTAAATTTTTTGGGTCATCTAATGACAGACAAATTAAAAAGTACAAACCTACAATTGATACTATTAACAAGCTAGAGAAAAAATTCGAATCTCTCTCAGATATAGATCTAAAACATAAAACAACTGAATTCAAAGAAAGAATTTCTAATGATGAAAATTTGTNAACTATTTTGCCNGAAGCTTTTGCCACTGTAAGGGAGGCTGCTAAGAGGACATTAAATCAGAGACATTTTGATGTGCAGCTAATGGGCGGATTGGTTCTTCATGAAGGTAAAATAGCTGAAATGAAAACAGGCGAAGGTAAAACTTTAGTTGCTACACTAGCTTGTTACTTAAACGCCCTAGAAGCTAAAGGTGTACATGTAGTTACAGTTAATGATTATTTGGCTAAAAGAGATTCTGAATGGATGGGNCAGATTTATAAATTTTTAGGTATTTCAGTTGGGTGTATTATTTCTGATATGGATGATAATGATCGAAGGGCTGCTTATAATTGTGATATAACCTATGGAACAAATAACGAATTTGGTTTTGATTATCTTAGAGATAATATGAAATATAGCCTTGAGGAAATGGTTCAAAGGCCCTTTAATTTTGCTATTGTTGATGAGGTAGATTCAATTTTAATTGATGAGGCTAGAACACCTTTGGTTATTTCAGGTAGCGCTGAGGATTCTTCAGTTTTATACAAATCAATTAATAAACTTATACCCTTGCTTAAAGAAAATGACTATGAATTAGATGAAAAACAAAGAACCTGTAATCTGACTGATCAAGGAATAAANAATATTGAAAATGCTCTAATTTCTGAAAAAATAATGGAGGATGGTAGCCTTTTTGATGTTAAAAACGTATCNTTAATGCATCATATAAATCAGGCCTTAAGAGCCCATAAGCTATTTAAGAAAAACACACATTATATGGTTAAAAATAATAATGTAATTATTATTGATGAGTTCACAGGCCGTGCTATGGAAGGAAGGCGGTTTGGCGAAGGGCAGCATCAAGCTATCGAAGCTAAAGAAAACGTAAATGTTCAACCTGAGAGCCAGACTCTAGCTAGTGTTACTTTTCAAAACTATTTTAGAATGTATCCCAAACTATCTGGAATGACTGGTACTGCTCTAACNGAAGAAGGAGAATTTTCTGAAATTTATAATTTGTCTGTCATTGAGATTCCAACAAATTTAAAAGTGGCAAGAATTGATAATAATGATGAAATTTATAAAACTAATGAAGAAAGAGATGAAGCAGTTATAAAGCTTATTGAAAATTGTCAAAAAAATAATCAGCCTGTTTTGGTTGGGACAGTATCTATAGAAAAATCTGAGATTCTATCAAAATTATTAAATGCTAAAAATATAAAACACGAAGTTTTGAATGCTAAATTTCATGAACAAGAAGCACAAATAATTGGTTATGCGGGTGTTCCTGCTGCTGTAACTATAGCAACTAATATGGCTGGAAGGGGAACCGACATTCAGTTAGGTGGAAATTTAGAAATAAGAAAAAATAATGAAATTGGTGACTCTTATCATAATGACAAAAGTTTTGATAAGTTAAAAACTGATATAGAAGAAAAGAAAAGAGTTGCTCTAGATGCGGGTGGTTTATTTGTGATCGGAACAGAACGCCATGAAAGTAGAAGAATTGATAATCAACTCCGTGGAAGAACTGGAAGGCAAGGCGACCCTGGAGGCTCTAAGTTTTTACTTTCTCTACAAGATGACCTAATGAGAATTTTTGGATCAGAAAGATTAGAGAACATGTTAGGTAAACTTGGTTTAGAAAAGGGTGAAGCAATTGTGCATCCGTGGATTAACAAAGCTGTTGAAAAGGCTCAAAGTAAAGTTGAAGCTCATAATTTTGAAATACGAAAGCAATTATTAAAATTTGATGATGTAATGAACGATCAACGAAAGGTTATTTTTGATCAAAGAAAAGAAATTATGAAGTCTAATGATATTAGTGAAATGATAAGAGACATGCGGCACCAGGTTATAGAAACAATAGTTTATAATTCTATTCCCGAACAAAGTTATCATGACGAATGGGATGTAAAAACCTTAGTTGAAGACGCTAAAAATCATCTGGGCTTTGAAGCAACTATTAATGACTGGGTTAAAGAAGATGGAATTATTGAACAAGAAATAATTAATAGATTAATTGAAGGATCAGATAATTTCATGGCTGAAAGAGCTGTTAAATTCGGTGTAGAAATTTTTAGACAAGCAGANAAAACTTTATTACTACAAGTTCTAGATCAANGCTGGAAAGATCATTTGTTGGTGTTGGATCAATTAAGGCAATCTATAGGTTTAAGAGCTTATGGTCAAAAAGATCCTTTAAATGAGTATAAAAGAGAATCCTTTGAATTATTTGAAGATATGCTGGATAAATTAAGAAAGACTATTACNTCAATATTATCTAATATCCAAATAGAAATGGAAAAGGTCTCAGAACAAGAGAACACTAGAGTAAGTAAAAATCTTGATAGTAGTAAAAAAATACAGAGAAATGCTATCTGTCCTTTATGTGATTCTGGTAAGAAGTACAAACATTGTTGTGGTAGACTTTAAGACTAATGATTAAATACAAACTCGCATGTAAATCTATATATTGTAAAAAAGAAAATGATTTTGAGGCTTGGTTTCAAAATATAGAATCTTATGAAACTCAAAAAAAATCAGGCTTAATAAATTGTCCAAGATGTGGTGGCAGTGATGTTATAAAATTATTAACGGCCCCAAGCTTAAATAAATTATCGAATCAAGACTTGGGTAATAATTCAGAAAACGTCAGTGCAAATGTCCCTAAAACAAACCAAAATTTTGAACAAAAAATTGATATTAAAAATATAACCACTTTATTAAGAACTATCAAAAAAGAAATTCAAAAAAATTCAACATATGTTGGTAATGAATTCGTTACACAAGCTAGGTCTATGAAACTCGGTAAAATAGAAGAGAAACCAATACATGGGCATGGTAGCAAAGAAGAGATAGAAGGATTACGTGATGAAGGAATTGAGGTTGTTAATATACCTTGGGTAGCAGATGACCATTAATCTATAATTTAATACCTGATGCTGCATAGTTAACTCCTAAATTAGGTGTTAAAACAAAGTCTCCAAATTGTTTTTTAGATATTTCTTTAACTTTGAATGTAGGTATAAAACCCGTAAAGGTATCTAAAATAATATTATGTTTTGAAGCTTCTAGGCTAAGCTGTTTAGGTGATATAAATTTTTCAGGGTCATGAGTGTCACGTGGAAGTGTTTTTAAAATGCTTTCAGCCAAAAATTTAGCTAAAAATATTCCCATAAAGGATTTATTTATTGTAGTAAAAATTATAATACCTCCTGACCTGCATAAGTTTGAAATATCTGATAAAAACAAATTTCTGTTATTAACATGTTCTATAACTTCTGATGCGATAACAATATCAAAGTTGTTTAAAAACTTTTTATTTGAATTAAGAAGATCTCCGGTTGACATGCATCTATAATTAATTTTTAAACGGCTTTTTGTTGCGTGTTCATTCGCAATTTTTATCGCATTTTCTGATGCATCAATCCCTGTAACTGTTGCTCCTAACCTAGCTAAACGTTCNGATAAAATTCCTCCTCCNCAACCAACATCTAGACATTTAANACCATTTAAATATTCATGTTNATTATTTAAATGATTNAGAATCCGGCTAGCACTAATNTTTATAAACTCAATTCTGGCATTAGACATTTTNTGCAATGCAGAAAAAGGGCCTGACTTATNCCACCATTGATTGCTTAATAAAGAAAATTGTTCTATTTCTTTTTTGTCTACTGTATTAGTCATATAAAAAAAATTTAAAAATTNATAATANTAAAGGTAACAGAAATTTGAAAATTGTTGTATTAAAATTTGGNGGTACATCTGTTGCAGATGTTCCTCAAATTAANAAAATTTCANACAAAATAAAGTCAGAAGTAGACAAAGGTAATAAAGTTATTGTTGTTGTGTCTGCAATGTCTGGAGTAACCAATAACTTAGTTGAATTAGTAAAAAACACTTCGGAGTTAGCTTCATATTCAGAATATGATGTTGTACTTTCTTCCGGAGAACAAGTTACCTCGGCATTGCTAACTATAGCTTTAAATNATTTGAATATTAAGGGACGTTCTTGGTTAGGATGGCAGGTGCCAATAATTACANATAATACCCACAGNAAAGCCGTAATTGATAAAATAAAAACGTCTAACATNCTAAATTCATTTAAAANAAATGATATAGCAATTGTATCAGGTTTTCAGGGTCTTTCTTCTGAAAATAGAATNACAACTTTAGGTAGAGGAGGTTCTGACACCACNGCAGTGGCTATAGCCGCTGCCTTTAATGCATTNAGATGTGATATTTATACTGACGTAGATGGTGTTTACACAACAGATCCAAGAATAGTTAAAAGCGCAAAAAAACTTGATTATGTTACGTACGAAGAAATGTTAGAACTGGCTTCACAAGGTGCAAAAGTTTTGCAGACTAGGTCAGTTGCATTAGGAATGAAATATAGTGTTAATTTAAGAGTTCTTAGTAGTTTTGAAGATAAACCAGGTACATTTATATTAAAAGAGAGAGGTAATATGGAAAAATCTGAAATAAGTGGCATTGCGCATAGCTTAAATGAAGCCAAAATAACATTGTCAGGTGTCCCTGACAAACCTGGACAGGCCGCTCAAATATTCAGTTCTTTGGCAGAGCATTCTATCAACGTAGATATGATTGTTCAATCTTCATCTATTAATGAAGGATCTACAGATATAACTTTTACTATTCCAGAGACTGATTTGATATTAGCCGAAAAAATAATAAATAAAATCCAGGAGAAAATTGGTTTTAAAAATTTCATAAGTGAAACCAAGGTTGTAAAAGTTTCAGTTATTGGTAATGCAATGAGAACACAGTCAGGTATTGCAAAAACAATGTTTGAAACTTTAGCAAAGAACCAAATTAATATTCATGTAATTTCTACGAGTGAAATAAAAATTTCAGTTTTAATTTCATCAGATTATTATGAATTAGCCATGAGGTCTTTACATTCCGCTTTTGGCTTAGATGCAAATGTTATCAAGTAAAACTATCTAAGTTTAGGTCGTAAAACAAATATTGATTTATAATTAAGCTAGATATAATATATAAAAAGGTTTTTGGGGATATAATGTCTATCAAAAGTAAAAAAAACAACGTAAAACCTTCAACTAATAATATTAGAGTGAATGACGAAGCTCTGCCTGACGCAATAAACGATGCTTTTGGTGATTTACAACTTCAATCAATTGGTAAGATTTGCTTTGATGCTAGATTAAAAAAAGGTCTTGCTCATAAACAGGTCTCTGCTTCACTAAATATTAAAACAAAAATTATAAAAGATTTTGAAAATGGTGAAAAGATAGATTTACCAAGTTTGGCTTATAAATTAGGTTTTATAAGATCGTATGNTAGTTTGTTAGGTTTGGACAGCAACCTGCTCGTAGAGGAATATAAAAGATCTTTGGAATTTTCAGATTATAAAGAGGAATACAATTTTTTAGCTCCTATTAATTATAATAATAAGATATTACCAGTTGGTTCTGTAATATCACTTCTAATTGCAGTTTTTGTTTATTCAGCCTGGTATTACAGTGATAGAACAACTACAAATACTGCTTCAGTTGATGATATAAAACAAAATATTAATACATCAAAATTAAATAATAATTTAAATTATCAGATAATTGAGGAGAACTTTGAGGATAATTTAATAAGAAATAGTGATAAAGACTTAGTTAATAAAAATAGAAACTTAGTTTTCAAAGAAACTACTCTACCTAATAAGAAGTTTAAAAATGATACTGATATCTTAATTGAATCAAATAAAAGAAAAGATATTATAAAAGAAACCTCTCAAAACCAGATTAATGAATTGTCTGCAAAAGCGAATATCAGAGATCCTAAAACTGAGATGGTTCTTAAAGCTTCTGGAAACAGTTGGGTAGAAATTGAAGATATAAATGGCAATATCTTATTTGCAAGGCTTATGAGACCAGGTGAGACGTATATTGTTCCTAAAATTAATGGGTTAACCATTAATAGCGGAAATGCAGGTGTTTTATCTTTGTCTCATGGAAATTCCTTTCTTCCAAAACTAGGCGAAGTTGGTGAAATAATCACAGCTAGACCATTGAATATTCAATCATTCTCAAATATAAGAAATATTGACTAGATCAAAATTAATTTAGTTATATAATTCCACGATATATAAAATGTGAGAACGATTATGAACACAAGGCCTTTTAGGCATATTGAACGAAGAAAATCCAGAAAAATTAAAGTCGGTAATCTTTTTGTAGGTGGGGATGCGCCTATAACAGTTCAAACAATGACAAATACTTTAACTACTGATGTTGAGGCTACCTTAGAGCAGATTGCACTTTGCGTTGAAGCGGGAGCTGATATAATAAGAGTTTCTTGTCCAGATGAAGCTTCAACAAAAGCCCTAAATAAAATAGTTAAGTTTTCTTCAGTTCCTATAGTTGCAGATATACATTTTCATTATTTAAGGGCTATTGAAGCTGCTGATGCAGGTGCTGCTTGCTTAAGAATTAACCCAGGGAATATTGGTGATGTAAAGAAAGTGAAGGAAGTTATTGCTTCTGCAAAGCAAAATGGAGCATCTATTCGTATTGGAGTTAATGCTGGTTCTTTGGAAAAGGATATTCTGGAAAAATATGGCGAGCCAACTCCTGACGCCTTGGTAGACTCAGCTTTGAAACATATAAATATTCTTCATGAACATAATTTTAATGATTATAAGGTCAGTGTAAAAGCCTCAGATATTTTTCTTTCAGTTGCAGCTTACACTAAGCTTGCTGAAATAGAAGATTGCCCATTACATATTGGTATAACAGAAGCTGGTAGTTTAAGAGCTGGTACGGTTAAATCATCCATTGGTCTGGGGAATTTATTGTGGTCTGGTATTGGAGATACTATTAGGGTATCTCTTTCAACCGATCCAGCAGAAGAAGTGCGTGTTGGTTATGAAATGCTTAAATCATTAGGTTTAAGAAGAAGNGGNGTTACNGTAATTTCCTGTCCGTCATGTGCTAGNCAACAGTTTGATGTNGTAAAAACTGTACAAGAGGTAGAAGAAAGATTGCAACATATCACTCAGCCCATAACAGTATCTATTATAGGGTGTGTTGTAAATGGTCCTGGTGAAGCTAAAGAAACAGATATNGGNTTAACAGGTGGTGGTAAGGGCACGCATCAGATTTATGTTAATGGAATTACAGACCACATAATAAAAAATGAAAATGTTGCCGATTATATTGTTAAATTTGTTCAAAATAAAATTGCAGATTTTAATTAAATTTCAGTAAAGAAATATAATTNATAGGGTTAAAATGGATAAACTTAGAACAGTTAGAGGTGTCAATGATTTATTGCCNGAAGTGNTNGTAAAGCATAATAAAGTTATTGAAGATGCTTTAAAAATATCTAACCAATANTGTTATTCTCAAATTGAAACACCAATTTTTGAGTTTTCAGAAATTTTTACAAANCCACTNGGTATATCAAGTGATATTGTAACCAAAGAGAATTATATNTTCAGAGATCGTAGTGATGATGAGCTAATGTTAAGGCCNGAGGGTACTTCTGGTGTAGTTAGAGCCTTNTTAAACGCAGGATTAATACAAGATATTCCNAAACGATTTTCATACTTNGGACCTATGTTTAGATATGAAAGGCCGCAGAAGGGNAGGTTAAGACAATTTAAGCAATTTGGCGTAGAATGCTTAGGTCTTAGTAATCCAATGGCAGATGTTGAGGTCATATCTTTAGGAAAAAATTTTCTGCAAAAATTAGATCTACTAAACTCTACGTCACTCAAAATAAATTCGTTGGGAGATGCAGAGAGTAGGAGTAACTACAGAAAAGCTTTATTAGAATATCTTAATGATTATAAAACAGAACTCTCACAAGACAGCATCAAAAGGTTATCACAAAACCCGTTAAGAATTCTAGATTCAAAAAATGAAATTGATAAAAAAATACTTGCAAACGCCCCTAATATTTTAGACTACCTAAATCAAGAATCTAGACAAAGATTTCACAAAGTTACCGAAGGTTTGGATGTTTTGGGGATTAAATATTGTATAGATAAAAATCTAGTTAGAGGCCTTGATTATTATTGTCATACTGCTTTTGAATTTATTACAAAAGAGTTAGGAGCTCAAGGAACTGTCCTAGCCGGTGGAAGGTACGACGGTTTATCTAAAATGTTAGGTGGTCCAGATGTTCCAGGTGTTGGATGGGCAGCTGGCATAGAAAGATTATCATTGTTGATACCAAGTCACTTCACGAGCAACCCTGATGTAGTTCTGATAGGGGTTTCTGAAGAATTTAATTTTTTATTATTGCCTTTAATGCAGCAACTAATTAATGAGGCTTTTCGAGTAGAGGTTTTGTATGCAGGCAATATATCCAAAAAATTAAAGCGCGCTAATAAGATTAAAGCTTCATTTGCTATTATATTAGGTGAAGAAGAAGTAAAAATGAAAGTATTAAAGCTAAAAAATCTTGTTACCGGTTCAGAAGAACATATGAGTATAGATAAGGCGGTAAAAATTATTAAAGAATTTTTAATTACTTAATCGGAGTCATCTTTGAGTTTACAAAATAATATTGATAAAGTTTTAAATCGAGAAAATGAAATTGAAAAGTTACTAGTTAATCCTTCTTTGCTCAAACCAACTGAACTTGCAGAACTATCAAAAGAGTTATCAGAGATAAAATTAATTACAGATTTAGCCAAACAAAAAGATGAGATGGTCAAAGAGCTATTAGACCTAAGTGAGGTTTTAAATGATAAAAGTACTGATGAGGAATTAAAAACGATTGCCACTGAAGAATTTGGTAACTTAAAAGAAGCGATTAATAATATCGAAAGAGATATTCAATTTACTTTATTGCCGAAAGATAAGGACGACAACCGTAATGTCATTCTTGAGTTGAGAGCTGGAACAGGTGGTGATGAGGCTGGTTTATTTGCTGCAGATCTTTTTGCTATGTACGAAAAGTTATCGATTAAACATAAGTGGAAATTCGAAGTAATGGACATTTCTGAAACAAACGTTGGTGGTTATAAAGAAGCTCAGGCAAACATTATTGGAAATGGAGTTTTTGGAAGATTAAAATTTGAATCAGGCGTACATAGGGTACAAAGAATACCTACAACTGAAACCAGTGGAAGGATACATACATCAGCTGCAACTGTAGCTGTTCTTCCAGAAGCTGAAGATTTGGAAGTTACTATTGAAGAAAAAGACCTCAGAATTGATGTTTTTAGATCTAGCGGACCTGGTGGGCAGTCAGTAAATACAACAGACTCAGCCGTAAGAATTACTCACTTACCATCAGGAATTGTAGTTAGCCAGCAAGATGAAAAATCTCAACATAAAAATAGAGCAAAAGCTATGAAAATTCTTCAATCTAGATTGTATGAAGCTGAAAGAAAGAAACAGCAAGATGAAAGATCTTCTTCAAGAAAAAATCAAGTTGGTTCAGGTGACAGATCTGAGAGAATAAGAACATATAATTTTCCTCAGGGTAGAGTAACAGATCACAGGATAAATTTGACCCTTCACAAATTAGATAAAGTCTTAAATGGTGAAGCACTTGATGAACTCTTAGATGCGCTAATTGTAGAAGATAGGATGCTAAAGTTATCGTCCAATGATTAGGAAAAATCGTGATGTTTTTGATGTTATCAAAACAGAAATTGATTTATTAAAGAAAAGTGGTTGTGATACCCCTAGTTTGGACTGCAGGTTACTACTGGCTCATGTTTTACAAAAAAAACATACAGTTTATACACATGAAAATATTTCTGTTACAGATGATGAACTAAAAAAATTTAAAGAGTTAATCATTGATAGGTCATTTGGTAAACCAGTTTCTAGAATAATCAATGAACGTAGCTTTTGGAACAGAGAGTTTCAATTAAATGAAGAGACTCTTGACCCTAGACAAGATTCTGAAATTCTAATTTCAGCTGTATTGAAATACTATTCAAATGAATTAGAAAAATTAGAAATCTTAGATTTAGGAGCTGGTTCAGGTTGTTTAGGGTTATCCCTCCTAGAAGAATTAAAATCTTCACGGGTATCTTTTCTAGATATTTCAAAAAAATGTCTTGAAATTATTAAAATTAACGCCTCTCAATATAATCTAGACAATAGATCTGAATATTTTCAACTTGATTGGAATACAAAAGGTTGGGATAGTTTTTTACTTAATTATAGGAATGGTTCTAAATTTGATATTATTTTAAGTAATCCGCCTTATATTCCTACTAATGAAATTAATTTTTTGCAGAAGGAGGTTAAAGAATTTGATCCTTTAATTGCGTTAGATGGTGGTTTCGATGGTTTATGTGCGTATAAAACTATATTTCCTAGGCTTAAAAATTTATCAAATCAAAACGCAAAAGTTTTTATTGAAATAGGTAAAGGTCAAGAAGCAATGGTTATTCAAATT
>NZHB01000051.1 GCA_002691185.1 SAR116 cluster bacterium
ACTTCATCTTTTGCATTGGCTTCAGCTTTGTCACCTAAATCTGTTAGAGATTTCTCGGCACCATGTATCATTGACTCAGCTTGATTTCTAGCGTCAATACCTTCCCTCTTCTGTTTATCAGCGTCAGCATTTTCTTCGGCTTCTTTAACCATTCTTTCAATTTCATTTTCATCAAGACCACCAGAGGCTTGAATAGTAATGTTATGAGCTTTACCAGTAGCTTTATCTTGAGCACTAACGTTAACTATTCCATTTGCGTCAATATCAAATGTAACTTCAATTTGTGGNACACCTCTAGGAGCAGGNGNAATTCCTTCTAAGTTAAATTCTCCNAGAGATTTATTNTCTGCAGCCATTTCTCTTTCACCTTGTGATACTCGAATGGTTACTGCTGATTGATTATCTTCTGCAGTTGAGAAAGTCTGAGATTTTTTTGATGGTATTGTNGTGTTTCTATCTATCAATCTGGTNAAAACGCCACCAAGTGTTTCAATACCTAAGGANAGTGGCGTTACGTCTAATAANAGAACATCCTTAACATCACCCATTAACACTCCACCTTGAATTGCNGCNCCAGAGGCNACAACTTCATCTGGATTAACACCACGATGTGGTTCAGTCTTAAAAAAATCAGTTACNGCTTCTATTATTTTAGGCATTCTAGTCATACCACCCACTAGAATAACNTCATCAATATCACTNGCGTTCACACCTGCATCTTTTAANGCNGCTTTGCAAGGTTCAATACTNTTNGNNATTAAATCATCTACAAGAGATTCAAACTTAGATCTAGTAAGTTTAACATTTAAATGTTTTGGGCCACTNGCATCAGCTGTNACAAATGGTAAATTTACATCTGTTTGTGCAGAGCTAGAAAGCTCTATTTTTGCCTTTTCGGCNGCTTCTTTCATTCTTTGAAGAGCCAATTTGTCAGTTCTTAAGTCTATACCATTATCTTTTTTAAATTCTTCGGCAATGTAGTCAATAATTCTTTGATCAAAATCTTCTCCACCTAAAAAAGTATCGCCATTAGTTGACTTAACTTCAAACACNCCATCACCTACCTCAAGTATAGAAACATCGAATGTTCCCCCACCTAAATCATAGACAGCTATCGTTCCNCTTTCTTTTTTATCTAGACCATAAGCAAGAGCTGCTGCAGTTGGTTCATTGATAATTCTTAAAACTTCTAAACCAGCTATCTTNCCAGCATCTTTGGTTGCTTGTCTCTGCGCATCATTNAAATANGCAGGNACGGTAATGACGGCTTTATCCACTTTNTCACCAAGGTAAGCNTCNGCATCNTCTTTAAGTTTTCTTAGTATAAAGCTTGACACCTCTGAAGGTGCATAGTCTTGGCCATTTGCNTTTACCCAGGCGTCTCCATTCTTAGCGGANATTATTTTATAAGGGACTAGTTCAGAGAACTTTTTTGAGTATTGNTCATCATGTCTTCTACCNATTAANCTCTTAATAGCAAAAAGTGTATTTTCAGGGTTTGTTACAGCTTGCCTTTTGGCTGGTTGACCAACTAATCTCTCATCATCAGTNATACCTACCATTGATGGAGTGGTTCTAGCACCCTCACTATTTTCAATAATTTTAGGTGATTTGCCATCCATAACTGAGACACATGAATTAGTTGTACCTAAATCTATACCGATAACCTTAGCCATAAAAAACTCCCTATTTGATGATTTCTGTTTATTCCCGATATAAGTTATACAATATCAATTAAGTTTATATGGGTTAAGTTGTTGAATTTACAAGTTTATGAGAAATAAATTATTTTATTTTTTTTTTAAGTTCATTTTTATCACTAGGATTTTCATCAATTTTTTTTGAAATTCCGACCATTGCGGGTCTAACTAATCTATCATGCAAAACATAACCTTTTTGAGAAACTTCAACGACTTTGCCTGGTTCTTCCTCATTTGTGGGAACTTCGAACATAGCTTGATGTAAGTTATAATCAAACTTCTTACCCATGGGATCAATTAGTTTAACGTTATGTTTTTCAAGTGTGACGAGAATTTCTTTCTCAACTATTTCAAGGCCAACAATCAAATTTTTAATTGGCTCAGGTAAAGATGATTTATCCTCTGGAACTGCTTTAAGTGCTCTTTGGAAATTATCTACAGACGTTACCAAATCTTTAACAAAAGAAATATGACTATACTTTTTCGAGTTTTCTATGTCCTTAAGGGTTCTTTTTCTTAAATTTTCACCATCTGCTAAACTTCTCATTAATTGGTCTTTTAGAACTAAAACTTTTTCTTCAAGNTCTNAAATCGTGGCAGNATTNTTTTCATCTTCGATNTTACTTTGATCTNTAGTCTNATCTTCTACTATTTCATCGTTAATAGTGGATTGTTCCNTATCATTATTTTTTTCATCATCAACTGATTTTGTTTNTTCGTTTTTTTTTGACAATTTTAAGCTCCACTAAGTTTTGGTTGNACATAGATCAAATAATAAATANTCTTNATATTTACAAGATGTAAAAATTTTNAAAGTTTGAAGTAGGGTTTTTTGAATTTTTAATATATTAGNGATTTAAATGTNAATTTTAGGTTAGATATTNATATGCAAAAACGACCATCGAATAGAAGTTATNATGAGCTAAGAAAAATTGTTCTTGAAGTTAATGTTTCTAAGTATGCCGAAGGTTCTTGCATGGCAAAATTTGGCAACACTCACGTTCTATGTACTGCATCGGTTGATAACAAATTACCCCCTTGGTTAAGGAATAGTGGAAAAGGTTGGATAACTGCGGAGTATGGGATGCTTCCAAGATCTACTCATTCTAGGATCGATAGGGAAGTGACTAAGGGAAAACCGTCAGGCAGAACACAAGAGATACAGAGGTTAATTGGGAGATCTCTTCGATCTACAGTAGATCTAAGAAAGTTAGGTGAAAATCAAATTAAAATTGACTGTGATGTGATACAAGCAGACGGCGGAACAAGGACCGCATCTATTACTGGAGCTTGGGTAGCTCTATATCAAGCTATACAAACTCTTTTAAAAAGTGGAAAGATTATCGAAAACCCTATCCTAGATCAAGTGAGTGCAATTTCTTGCGGGATTTGGAATAATCAAGAAATTTTAGACCTTGATTATGAGGAAGATTCAGATGCAGAAACAGACGGAAATTTTGTTTTAACAGCAAGTAATGGAATTGTAGAACTTCAAACTACCGCAGAAAAAAAACCTTTCAATAAAGAACAATTTCTAAACCTCTTAAGGTTAGCTGAATTAGGTACAAACAAAATCTTTGAAATTCAAAAAAGTGTCCTTGATATATAAAAATGAAACATAGAATATTTGAAGGCGANAAGTTAGTTATTGCCAGTCATAACAAAGGAAAAATTAAAGAAATTAGAAGCTTATTAGAGCCTCTTGAAATTAATGTTTTGTCGGCGAAAGAGCTTAACATAATCGAACCAGATGAAAATGGTAGCTCATTTAACGAAAATGCACTTATTAAATCAACTTTTGTAGCAAAAAAGAGTGGTTTTCCAAGCTTATCAGATGATAGCGGTATATGTTTTCCTGANCTTAATAACTTTCCTGGAATTTACTCAGCGCGTTGGGCTGGCAAAAATAAAGATTTTAATCTNGCCATGATGAAAGTATATCANGGTTTAAAAAGTATTAAGAACCCTATTAAAAATTGTTTTTTTGTGTGCTCACTGTCTTTAGCCTGGCCAGATGGATATGACGTTACTGTTTCAGGCAAAGTTGATGGAACATTTTCTTGGCCACCTAAAGGAGAAAAAGGATTTGGTTATGACCCCATCTTTAAACCCTTAGGTCATAATAGAACTTTTGCTGAAATGGAGCCTGATTTCAAACATAGTATTAGCCACCGTTCATTTGCATTTAAAAAACTCATAGAATTATGTTTTCCAACTATTAATACTTTATGAAAAAAAAGAAAAACTTGTTAAGTCTTTATATACATTGGCCATATTGTATATCTAAATGTCCTTANTGTGATTTCAACTCACATGTNAATGAAACAGTNGATATAGATTTATGGATTAAATCATATACGAATCAAATATATCAAATGAAAGAGGATATTAAAAAATATAATTTAAATTACGATGGTCTAACTTCAATTTTTTTTGGAGGTGGCACACCATCACTAATGCCACTGAGAATAATTGAGTCTATATTGAATAGCTCTNTTAANGTNTTTAATTTCAATGATAACNTAGAAATTTCTCTTGAGGCTAATCCTAGTTCATATGAAACANAAAAATTTGTAGATTTAAAAAAATTAGGTGTCAACAGAATCTCTATTGGAGCCCAATCTCTAAATAGTAGAAATTTAAAATTTTTGGGTAGATTNCACAATGTCAATGACATTACTAGATCTTTAAATCATGCCACAAAAATTTTTAATAATGTGTCAGCTGATCTGATGTACGCGTTTTACGGACAAGATCTTGATCTGTGGATTAATGAACTAGAAACCTTTATTAAAAACTTTGATTTACAACATATTTCTCTCTACCAGCTTACTATCGAAAAAGGTACTAAATTTTTTACTGATTATAAAAGAGGTGTAATTCAATTAATGGATGATGATTTAGCGGCTGATTTTTACACTAAAACTAATTTGATATTAAACAATTATAACTTTAATAGATATGAAGTTTCAAATTATTCTAAGCTGAATTTTGAATGTAAACATAACCTAAGCTACTGGAATTCTGATAATTGGATTGGTATTGGTCCTGGAGCGTATGGTAGAATATGGTCATCAAAATCAATGTTTGAACGAATTGAATACCAAAATTACAAAAATCCTAAATCTTGGATAAATAAAAATAAAATTAACTGTAATTTTGAAAAAATTAAGTTTTTAAATACTNATGACATAGATGTTGACACTTTAACTATGGGATTAAGAACAGAAAAGGGTTTCGAAATTTCAAAATTAANAAACACAAAATTAATAGAGAGTGNACAATTCAAAACGCTNCAGGATAAAAAAATAATTTTTATTAAAAACGGGCATGTAACATTAAGTAAAAATTACTTAATAAAATTAAATGGTATCATCAATTTTTTAATCAATAATTAATATTTTGACATCCTTTAACTATAGATAACTTTCCTAAGTGGTTGATCTGCATGACATTAATTGGTTTTTCTACTTTTCCATTTTTTTTGAATACAAACCCCACAAGTGGGCTAACGGCANTTTGAAAATATTCAATACTGTTTTTATTTGATTTTAAGAAATCAAATGCTAAAAGACCAGAATCAAACCCAACACTCGAGAAGTAATTAGCCTTTCTATTCCANGTATTTTTCAAAATCTCTTTAAATTTATTATCATCTTTTTTGTAAATAATAGGGAACCAAGCTCTTTCTAAAGAGGGTTCATTCCTAATGTTTTCATGGTTAAAAATTTCAGTTCCTAAAATTTTTACTGACTTTGAATCTACATTAAAAAAAGCTAATAAAGGTGAAATTTCTAGAATAAAATCTTTACTTCCAGCTATAAGAATAGCATCAAATTTTGTATGGATTTCTTCTTCGTTATATTTCAAAAATTTTTTTAGCTTTACAAACAGAGCAGGTTTATTGTTAACTTGCTCATTATTTAGCAATAGTTTCTCCATATGAAGTGTTTTTTCATAACCAATAAGATCAGATGAACTTTTTAAAATGATTTGGCCATATAAATTACTTGGTAATATCAAACCAAAACGCTTAAATTTATTGTGAAGAGCACACGCAATAACGCTTTCAATTTGTTCTTCAGGAGTAAAACCAAGGGACCATATATTGGTTTCTAACAGTGCTATGTCATTAGTAAAAGTAATAACTGGAATTGTTTTTTGTTTTATAAGAGTTTTGACCTTTAAAAGGGCCTCTCTCGTAAAAGGACCAATGATAATCCGAGGGTTAAGGAGTTTTATTAAATTTTTAATCTTTTTTAAATCAATTTCCTTACCGGTGTCGTAATAGATAATTTGTATATTATCAGGGGCTGCTAGCAACAAGCTTAAATCAAGTGATTTCCTAATATCTCTTCCAAAATTTGAAAATTTACCTGTTAATGGTAAAAGTGTTAAAATGTTTTTATTCATATAGCTATTGTCATTATCGAATGTATACGGATCATAACTTAATTTTTNATNGCTNTCGTTTAAANNCATATTTTTGTTAAGNAAACTTAAGTTTTGTTTAAGCATCTTTGAAACAGCTAAGATAGCTTTTTCAGTTTTTTGTTTTTGGAGTAAAAGTTCTGGGTTTCTACCTTGAAGCAATCTCTCAGTTTTAAATTCAAATATAATTTTTTCATCTTTATTTTGAGGTAGATCTTTTTTGTTTTTAATTTTTACTTTTTGCTTTNAAACTTTATTTTTTAAAAANTTTTGACTGTCTTTTTTNTCTATAATNNCAGAGTTATCTTNTTTTAAGCTTATATTTATAATTTTTTTATTAGTTTGATTGCAGCTAATAACTATGAATAATATGCAAATTGGTAGAATAATATTGTATCTTAAAATAACTTTAATCATTAAAGCTCTCTAAATATGCTTGAAAAATTAAAATAAATCATTGAAAAAATTAAGTAAAGAATATCNAATGATTTCGGATAAAAAAAGTTTAGAAGGATGCTTATATATAATTGCCACCCCAATTGGTAACTATGATGACATTTCACTCAGAGCTATTAAGCTATTTAAATTTGTAGATATTTTATTATGTGAAGATACAAGAAAAACAAAAAAACTNCTTTCACATNTAAATNTAAAACGCAAAAATTTAATTTCTTANAATGATATNAATGCTGAAAAGAAAAGACCTCATATTTTAAGAGAATTACTNATAAACAAANACATTGGACTAGTAAGTGATGCAGGCTCTCCTTTAATTTCAGATCCTGGTTATAAATTAATTCAAGAATGTTATTTAAATAATATTAAAGTTACTCACGCGCCTGGACCATCTTCAGTGTTAAATGCCTTGATTTTATCTGGTTTACCTACAAACCAGTTTTATTTTGGTGGCTTTGTTGATTCAAAACAAAGTAATAAAGAAAAACAGTTTTTTATAGTAAAAGACTATAAAATGACTGGTATCTGGTTTGATACATGTTTAAGATTACAGAACACGCTCGATACAATGCNTAANGTATTTGGAAATAGAAAAATTTCAATAGGTCGAGANCTTACAAAAAAATTTGAGGAAATAATNTCAAGTGATCTTGTGGAAATTAAAAATATTATTAATTCAAGAGAAGAAATGAATATACCTCTTAAAGGAGAAATAGTATTAGTTGTTNATGGTATTAAAAATTCACAAGATTTTGATATTANTGAAATAAGAAAAAAAATAAGTAAAAAACTTAAGACGATGTCTTTAAAAGATNCAGTTGAAGAAATATCTCTANAANANGGTTTATCAAAAAAACTGGTTTATACAGAAGCTATTAAAATTAAAGACAAAACATGATTTAAGGACTAAAATNTTTATTGTTAAAAGAAGATAAAGGGGTTTTATTTTGAAAAACTTTACAATGATTATAACTATACTTTTTGTTTTTCAATCGTGTGGTCCTATTGTTGGTACAGTAGGTATGGTTTCTTTAGGTGCTCATTCTAAAGAAAAGGGAATAGGTACATCCATAAACGATAACATTATAAAAACAAAAATATCTAATTTAATATTTAAGCTTGATAAAAATTTAATTGCAGATTCTAAAGTTTTTGTTAACAACGGATCTGTTTTGTTCACTGGTAAAGTAAGAAATCCTCAAGATAAAATAGAATTAACAAAGTTAGCCTGGTCTATAAAAGGCGTTAAAGAAGTCAGTAATGAATTACAAATTTCTGACAAATCTTCTATAAAAAATATCGCCAGAGATATAGCTTCATTAGGAGAAATAAGAGCAAGAATTATTTCTGACAAGGCTATCAATAGCTTAAATTTCTCAATAGATGTTGTGAATGATAAAGCTTACTTGGTTGGTGTTGCAAAAGATAAAGCTGAAATGATACGCGTAGAAGAACATGCTTCTTCGGCTAGGTTTGTAAAAGAAGTATATAATTATATTATCTTAGAAAACGATACAAGATGAGACAAATTCTTAAAATAGCTTTTCTAATGGATCCACTAGAGAAACTTGATCTAAAAGGTGACACAACTTTTGCTCTAGCTCTTGAGGCTCAAAATAGAGGACATAATATTTTTTTTTTTACGCCTGACGACCTTATTTTAAAGTCCAATAAAGTTTTTGCAAATATTTGTAAAATTGAGTTGAGTTCAATTGATAATCTAGAACAATTTGTCTACCATGACAAAATTATTGATCAGCTTAACAATTATGATGTTGTGATGATGAGACAAGATCCTCCATTTGACTTATCTTATATTACAGCCACTCATATTCTTGAAAAACTACCAAAATCAACTTTAGTTGTTAATAATCCTAGAGAGGTAAGAAATTCACCCGAGAAAATCTTTGTTACGAATTTTCCTCATTTAGTGCCAAATACCCTTATAACTAGAGACTTAGAATCTATTATTAGTTTTAGAAAAGAATTTAAAGATATTATTGTCAAACCATTATATGGAAATGGCGGTCAAGGTGTATTTCATGTTCTGCCAGAAGATGAAAATTTTAATTCAATATTAGAAATGTTTTTTAATCAAAATAGAGAGCCCTTGATTATACAAGAATATTTAAAAGATGTAAGGAATGGTGATAAACGAATAATCCTACTAAATGGAGAAATTGTAGGTGCAATTAATAGAGTACCCCAAAAAGGTGAAAGTAGGTCAAACATGCATGTTGGCGGGAAGGCAGAAAAAACTATTTTAACAGAACGTGATAAGTTTATATGTAAAGAAATTTCACAGTCTTTAAAGGATAGAGAACTATTTTTTGTTGGAATAGATATTATTGGAGATTTTATAACAGAGATTAATGTAACATCTCCTACTGGGATCAGAGAAATAAAATCTCATGATTCTATTTTTATAGAGAAATTATTCTGGGATTTTATAGAGGATAAAAAATTAACTAATCATTTTTCCTAAATTTCTTCCACCTAATATATGTACATGAAAATGAGGAACATCCTGATTTCCATCTTTTCCAGAATTAGTAATAATTCTAAAACCCTTTTCTACAATATTTTTTTTACTAATAACTTCATTAACTAATTCCCAAAAAAATTTTACCTCTTCTGAAGTGGCGTTTTTAGTAAAGTCATAAAAATCGATATAAGGATTTTTAGGTATAACCAAAATATGGATTGGGGCTTGAGGATTAATATCAGTAAAAGCTAAAGAAAATTTATTTTCATCTATTTTCTGACAAGGAATTATACCCTTCAAAATTTTAGCAAAAACGTTGTTATTATCATACGCTTTAGACATTATTTAAACTCCTACCATTTTTTTCTTCAAAGCCTGATTTACTTTTTCTTTTGGACAATTCTTCCCAAACTTCTTTTGGATGTATATTACTAGAGACCCATAAAACTAATAAATGATAAAATAGATCTGCAGATTCTTTAACTATTCCTGTTTTATTTTTTTTTAAAAAATCTATAATAAGCTCCGTTGATTCTTCCCCAATTTTTTTTGCTAACAATTCAGGTTCATTAACTAATTTAGCTGTATAAGATAAATTAGAACTAATATTAATTTTATCACCAAGACTGTTGAATAATTCTTCGACAAATTTTTCAGTCATTTTAAATACCTCAAACTCTTACGTTTATTCCATTTTTTAACATTTCTTTTTTAACTTCAGCGATTGAACAAATACCAAAGTGGAAAATAGAAGC
>NZHB01000052.1 GCA_002691185.1 SAR116 cluster bacterium
TAATCACCGCTACTGTCATACCTCCCATACCTTCAATTTTTTCAATTAATTCATCAGCTTTGTCTATTAATTCTTTTGTCAAATTTTCAACAAAGTAACTTCCAGCAAGTGGATCAACCGTGTCTGTTATACCTGTTTCATGTTGAAGAATTAGCTGGGTATTCCTTGCAATCTTCGCTGAAAATTCAGTTGGCAAGCCAATCGCCTCATCAAATGAATTGGTGTGTAAGGATTGTGTTCCTCCTAAAGTGGCTGCCAAAGCCTCAACAGTAGTTCTAATGATGTTATTATATGGGTCTTGTTCTTGAAGGCTGGCACCGGAAGTTTGGCAATGTGTTCTCAGCATTTGTGATTTTGGATTCTTACAATCAAACAGTTTTTTAGTCCATTTAGACCACAAATAGCGTGCTGCTCTTAATTTTGCGGCCTCCATAAAAAAATTCATCCCTATNGCAAAGAAGAAAGATAGTCTAGGAGCNAAATCATCAACTAACAAACCCCTTTGAGTTGCCGCTCTTATATATTCAAGGCCATCTGCCAACGTAAAGGCTAATTCCTGCACTAAAGAGGCTCCAGCTTCTTGCATATGATAACCCGAAATGGATATAGAATTAAATTTGGGCATTTTTTTTGATGTGAATTGAATTATATCGGAAACAATTCTCATGGAGGGTTCTGGAGGATATATATATGTATTTCGAACCATAAATTCTTTTAAAATATCATTTTGAATAGTTCCGCTTAATTTTTCAACATCTACCCCTTGCTCTTCTGCAGCGACAATATAGCCTGCTAAAACTGGAAGAACAGCACCATTCATAGTCATTGAAACAGACATTTTATCTAGTGGTATACCATCAAATAAAATCTTCATATCTTCTACACTATCAATAGCTACACCTGCCTTACCAACATCTCCATAAACTCTTTCATGGTCTGAATCGTAACCTCTATGAGTAGCTAAATCAAAGGCTACTGAAAGTCCCTTTTGACCAGCAGCTAAGTTTTTTTTATAGAATGCATTTGACTCAGAAGCAGTAGAAAAACCAGCATACTGTCTTACAGTCCATGGTCTACCAGTATACATTGTTGCCTTTGGNCCCCTTAAAAATGGANNTTCTCCNGGAATNGTATCAAGATGTTCTAAACTATTAACATCTGAGGAGGTGTATAAAGGTTTAATAACAATACCTTCTGGTGTTTCAACAACAAAGCTATCTATCTCTGTTCTTTTTAACTCATTAAGAGCATTTTTTTTCCAATTTTCTAAACTACTATCTTTTTTCATACATATCTCTAAATCTTAAAAACCTAATTAAATAAAAATTCCATGATGACNTGATCAACGGATAAGGTATCATTTTCTTTAAAATTAATTTTACTAATTTTACATTTTTTAGGAGCAATAAGAGTGTTCTCCATTTTCATTGCTTCAANAACACACAAAGCTTGGCCATCTTCAACAACATCATTNTCTTTGACTAAAACTTTAATTAATTTACCAGGCATTGGACATATTAAAAGGTTTGACTTATCTACAACTTTCATTGGTTTCATATGCTGCATTTGTTTAGCAACATGTTTTGGAAGGACAGTGGCTGAAATTAAAGTGCCTCTGTAAGATAAATAAAGATTTGGATCTTTATAACTTATTCTGCACTGAATTTTTTTTGGATAAGTTGTCTCAGATTTAGCTGTATCAAATAATTGTATATTGGCACTCACCAATTTTTTAGAAAAATCTTTTTCTAGACTAATCGTAATAAAGTCATCAACTATTCCAGTAACAATTTTATTTGGTAATGGCTTTATTTTTATTTGGTTTTGTTCATTACCTATTAGTTCTGTTTTAAATCTTAAAATACTATCATCGCTTAACATACTATTATATTTTAAACGAATCTCCCATTCATCTGAAATTTCTTTGAAGTTTTCATTATCTTTAATGGTTTCTGTAACATGATAAGCTACTATAAGAGATGCTAATGACCATTCTTGTTCTACGGATGGAGAAACACCATTAAAACCCTCATTATACTCTTCTTGAATAAATGATGTGCTCAAGTCTCCTGATTTAAATCTTTTATTTGCTAAAATTGCAGATAAAAAAGGAATATTATGGTCGATACCTTCCAGTAAAAAATTATCAAGGGCGGATTCCATTCTCTTAATCGAAATCTCTCTTGTTTGTCCCCAAGAACATAGCTTAGCTATCATAGGGTCATAAAACATAGAGATCTCATCACCCTCTTTTACACCTGTATCATTTCTTGTAAGAGTTCCATCATCATGTTTTTTTTCTTTTGGTGGGTCATATTTTGTTAATCTGCCAATGGATGGTAAAAAGTTTTTGTAGGGGTTTTCTGCATATATTCTTGATTCAATTGCTGAACCATTTAATCTAACATCTTCCTGCTTTATTTCTAATTTTTTCCCANTTGCAACATTTATCATTTGTTCAACTAAATCTATCCCAGTAACCAATTCAGTAACTGGATGCTCTACTTGCAATCGAGTATTCATCTCAAGAAAATAAAAATTTTTATTTTTATCAACGATAAACTCTACAGTTCCAGCACTAGAATAACCTACTTCTAGCGCTAATTTTATAGCCTGTTTACCCATTTCATTTCTTGTTTTTTTGTCTAAAAAAGGTGATGGGGCCTCTTCAATTACTTTTTGATTTCTTCTCTGAATTGAACACTCTCTCTCTCCAAGATGAATAATGTTCCCAAAATTATCTGCTAAAATTTGAATTTCAATATGCCTTGGTTCTGTAATAAATTTTTCAATAAAAATACGTTTGTCACCAAAACTACTAATTGCCTCACTGGTAGCTCTCTCAAAACTTTCAGCAACTTGGTCTTTTGAAAAGGCAATTCGCATACCTTTGCCACCACCACCTGCGCTAGCCTTAATCATCACTGGATAACCTATTTCATTTGCAATCTTAATTGCTTCATCTTCGTTATCAATAATACCTATATGGCCTGGAACAGTATTAACACCTGCAGCTTTAGCAATTTTTTTAGATTCTATTTTGTCACCCATAGAAGCTATTGCAGATTTAGATGGCCCAATAAAAGTGATGCCCTCTTTTTGCAATAATTCTGCGAACTGAGCATTCTCTGATAGAAATCCATAACCAGGATGTAATGCGTCACATTTTTTTTCTTTACATGCCTTAATTATAAGATCAGCGCGTAAGTAACTCTCAGATGCAGCAGAACCACCTAAATATACTGCTTCATCCGCTAGATTCACATGCTCTGCNGATCTGTCAGCATCTGAATAAACAGCTACTGTCTTAATTTTCATTTTTTTAGCAGTCTTAATTATCCTGCATGCAATCTCACCACGGTTTGCTATTAATATTTTATTAATCATTTTAAATTTCTATTTTTTATTAAAGAGGAATATTACCAAATTTTTTTCTAGGGTTTTTTTGAGTTTTGTTTTTTAACTTTGAAAAAGCTTGTATTAGCCTAAATCGCGAATTACTAGGAACTATTATATCATCAAGAAAGCCTCTTTCAGCAGCAATAAATGGATTAGCAAATCTTTCTTCGTAGTCAGTTGTTCTTTTATCTATTTGTTTAGAATCATTTAATTCATTTCTAAATAAAATTTCTACAGCACCCTTAGCGCCCATTACTGCAATTTCAGCTGTTGGCCAGGCATAGTTCGCGTCACCTCTTAAATGCTTTGAACTCATAACATCATAGGCACCACCATAAGCCTTTCTAGTAATTAAAGTAACCTTAGGAGTTGTTGCTTCTGCATATGCAAATAGAAGTTTTGCACCATGCTTAATAATTCCACCATATTCTTGAGCAGTTCCCGGCATAAAACCTGGAACATCAACTAATGTTAAAATAGGAATATTAAATGCATCACAAAATCTAACAAAACGGGCTGCTTTTCGGCTTGAATCAATATCTAAGCAACCAGCCAAAACCATTGGTTGATTAGCAACAACACCAATAGTTTGCCCTGCAAGCCTTATAAATCCAATTAAGATATTTTTTGCATAATTCTCTTGCAGTTCAAAAAAATCATATTGATCAGCAATTGATGTTATTAATTCTTTCATATCATATGGCAGATTAGGGTTTTCTGGAATCAAGGTGTCTAGCGAAAGAGAAACTCTTCTACTAAGATCCTGTGTTTGTCTTATTTTCGAAATTTCTGAATTACTTGAAGGTAAAAAGCTTAAAAATCTTCTTAATACAGTTAATGCTTCTACATCATTATTAAATGCACCGTCAGCTACAGATGAAATAGTGGTGTGCGTTTCAGCTCCACCTAATTCTTCTGCTGTTACTTCCTCAGAGGTGACGGTCTTAACTACATCTGGGCCAGTCACAAACATGTAACTAGTATCTTTAACCATAAACGTAAAATCAGTCATAGCAGGTGAATATACAGCACCTCCTGCACAAGGCCCCATTATCATTGAAATTTGAGGCACAACGCCAGATGCAAGAGCATTTTGGAGAAAAACGTCTGCGTATCCCCCCAGTGATTCAACCCCTTCTTGAATTCTGGCACCACCACTATCGTTAAGGCCTATAATTGGTGCCTTGTTTTGAATAGCTAGCTTCATGATTTTTACTATTTTTTTTGCATGGTCTGACGATAAAGAACCTCCAAAAACTGTAAAATCTTGAGCATAGACATAAATCAATTTTCCATTGACCTTGCCTGATCCAGTGATAACACCGTCTCCAGGTATGGTTTTACCATCCATACCAAAATCTCTTATGCGATGAATGACAAACATATCGGTCTCTTCAAACGTATCCTGATCTAGCAATACATTAATTCTTTCTCTTGCCGTTAGTTTTCCTAATGAATGCTGTTTGTCTATTCTTGTCTGACCACCGCCCAAGCGAGCTTTTTNCCTTCTGGCATGAAGTTCAGCAATAATTTCTCTACTAGACTTTTTAATAGTTTACCCCCACAGAATATTTTAANACATATATTTAACAAAATTTTGTTACATTAACTAGCAATAATCTNTTTATGCTCGTTGAAAAAATATATGTTTTGTTTAAACATAAAAGATAATATCAAATAAATATTTCTCTTTGGAGTTGTTATGTCAAATAAGATTTCGAATATTGGACGGGTAAACCATATTGCTATTGCAGTNCCTGACATAGAAAGAGCTAGNAATACTTGGGAACAAGCTTTAGGTGCCAAAATTAGCGAACCACAAATATTACCTGAGCATGGTGTNAAAGTTGTATTTATAGAATCTCCTAATACCAAAGTTGAGTTACTAGAGCCATTNAACAAAAATAGCCCAATANGTAAATTTTTAGACAAAAACCCTAATGGTGGCATGCATCATATCTGCTATGAAGTTNATGATATTTCNGCTGTATCAAAAAAACTTACATNAGCTGGAGCCAAAATTNTAGGTGANGGNAAACCAAAAATTGGCGCACATGGAAANCCTGTAATTTTTTTAAGTCCATCAGATTTTTCTGGAACATTAATNGAGCTAGAAGAAGTNAAATAATTTCTAATTATTTTTTTTGTAAANAACTTTAGANCCACANTTNTTGCAAATAAGGTTTAATCTTTTTCTATGNACCTTTTGTTGCCAACATTGATTNGCNCAAAATCTAAGCCATTTATATTCAGAAAACTCTANNGTATGNCAACGTTTAGCAGAACAACCTAATTTTAGCGCCATTTCTTTCCAAANTTTATTATGNCCATGCTTNGGNCCAACTAGAGCGTGNGNGATTTCATGCAANATTGTATCTTGAATATCTTCTTCTGAAGATTTTTTTANAAAATTTCTAGAAAAAGAAATTTTCTTTTCTCTAAAAAAACAAGCTCCCGCTCTAACTTTTGCGTAATCAAGATCTAACGTCCAATCAATAAGACCATGTTTGTTCATTTGATTCCTAGCAAGTTCTAAGAAATCTCTAAAATGTTCAAAATCTTTAATATTCTTTTTTCTTGAAGAAGGAACTTCATTAAAATTAAAGAATTTGTTAATTTTTAGAATTGTTTTAATCATGTTTATGTAAGAATGAAAATTTCTAGTTATAAGTTGAGGAATTAAAATATTGCTTGAGTTAAAAAATATAACATTAAAATGGAATTCACCAACAGAAAAAACTCTTATAAAAAACTTGAGCATTAAAATAGAAAATAGTGAAATTTTATGTGTTTTTGGAGAAAGTGGTGTTGGAAAATCTTCATTGATAAACGTGATATCTGGAGTTAATGAAGAAAACTTGAACATCGAAGGAGAAATTAAATTAAATGGGATAAAACTTAATAATATCCCTACCGAAAAAAGAAAAATTGGGCTTCTACTTCAAGATGGCACTTTATTTCCTCATTTGACAGTAGAACAAAATCTATTGTTTGGAATGAATAAAAGTCTTAATAAAAAAGAAAAGAAAAGTTTAATTTTAAATTACCTTGATAAAGCTAATATGTCTGGATTTCAAGACAGGTATCCAAACACTTTGTCTGGTGGTCAAAAGGCAAGAATTGCATGCCTAAGAGCAATCTTATCAGANCCNAANGCATTGCTTTTAGATGAACCTTTTTCTTCNTTAGACCCNTCACAAAGAAATAGTTTTAGAGAATTTGTTGTAAAACAAGTAAAAAGAGCAAATATACCTTGTCTTCTTGTTACTCACGATGAAGGNGATAAGGTAATAAGTGATAAAACACCNCTAAANTTAACNCTTTTCCAAAAATAACNNTCAATATGCTTGTTAATTCTTTGCTTAACTCATAATATTTGTTANAGATTAAATTTAAAAAAACTTTAGGGTNTATAATGAATTCTTCTATAAATGCTTCTAAATTAATAATTGATGACCANGAAAAANGATCAGTCACTCAAGAAGAAGCAGAACNAGCAATTAAAACACTAATCGANTATATTGGGGAAGATCCTAATAGAGAAGGTNTAATAGAAACTCCTAGACGGGTTATTAAATCTTTTAACGAATTTTNNNCTGGGTATCATGAAGACCCAAAAAAACTTTTAGAAAAAACCTTTGAAGATATTGAAGGCTATAACGATATTGTAATATTAAAAAATATCAATTTTGAAAGTCACTGTGAACATCATATGGTTCCAATTATTGGAAGGGCAACAATTGGATATTACCCAGACAAAAAAGTTGTTGGTATATCTAAATTAGCAAGAGTACTTGATGTTTTTGCTAAAAGACTTCAAACGCAAGAAACAATGACATCACAAATACTTAATTGTATTGATTCTTCTTTATCACCTAAAGGAACTGCAGTTTTTATTGATGCAGAACATCACTGTATGAGCACAAGAGGCGTTTTAAAAAAAGATGTCACTATGACTACCAATCAATTTAGTGGTTGCTTTTTAGAAGATATCAATTTACAAGACAGATTTTTAAAAATGGCCAATTAGGTTTTAAGATATTTTTTAATAAATATTCATAGAAAAAATCATGAAAATTGCACCAATAATTTATTTAATAGGCTTGTTGTTGTGCATACTTTCTTTGTTTATGATAATACCTGCTTTCGTAGATTGGTTCTACGGCAATGATGACTGGCCAGCTTTCGTTGGCGCATCATTCATAACTTTATTTGTTGGTTCTATCTGCTACCTTTCAAACAAAGGAATAATTACAGAGCATTTAGAGTTAAGACAAGCTTTTCTATTAACTAATAGTGCTTGGATATCGATCGCCTTATTCGGATCAATACCGTTTATGTTATCTGAGATTGATATGAGTTTTACAGATGCAATTTTTGAATCTACTTCTGGTATCACTACAACTGGAGCAACTGTAATTAATAATTTAGACACGACATCACATGGTATTTTAATTTGGCGAGCTCTTCTTCAATGGTTAGGGGGTGTAGGTATTATTGTAATGGCACTAGCTGTTTTACCAATGTTATCTATAGGTGGAATGCAACTCTTTAAAACAGAGTCTTATGAGACTCCAGATAAAGTGGTACCCAAAGCAGCTAGTTTTGCTGCAGGGATAAGTATGGTATATATCTCATTAACAACCTTATGGGCTTTGATGCTATGGATTGCTGGCATGCCCATTTTTGACTCTATAGCACATGCAATGACAACTATAGCAACAGGTGGTTATTCTACAAAGTCAGAATCCTTGGCTGCTTTTGGATCATCTTCAATAGAAATAATAATTATTTTTGGAATGATAGTTGGCTCATTACCCTTTGTGCACTACTTATCAATATCTAGAAATGGTTTTAAAAATTTAATTAAAGACGACCAAGTTAAGTTATTTTTAACAATAATAATTTTTGTAGTATTCGTCATATCAATTTATTTAAGCTTTCAAAATGTTCCATATTTAGACGCCTTAAGATTAGCTTCTTTTAACGTTATATCAATTCTTACTGGAACCGGATTTGGAACATCTGACTTTAATAATTGGGGTGGTTTCCCAACGACTATTCTTCTTATTTTAATGTTCGTTGGTGGATGTGCAGGTTCAACAACTTGTGGGTTAAGAATGGCTAGAATACAAGTATTAGTTGCAAACGCCAAAGCACAAATTTCTAAACTTATAAGACCTCACGCAGTTGTAGTTTCATATTATAACCAAAAACCAATTCCAGAAAACGTTGCTGAGTCAGTCATGGGTTTCTTTTTTCTATACATAATATCCTTTGCTATTATTGCATGCCTTTTAGGGATGCTTGGATTNGATCTGATAACTTCAATTTCTGGTGCTGCATCAGCGATTGGCAACGTTGGTCCAGGATTGGGAGATATTATTGGACCAACTGGCTCTTATCAAACAATCCCTGATATGGGAAAGTTTTTNTTGTGTGCTGGAATGATTTTGGGCAGGTTAGAAATTTTTGCAATTCTAGTTATGTTTTCACCGCTATTTTGGAAAAATTAAAAGTTAATTAGGATATGAAAACAAACGCTCTGTTTTACAAAACTCACACATAACTTTGATATCTCCATTTTCGTCAGCAATTTCGCTCAATTCTTTTTTGTCTAAGTTGTTCAAAGCAAATTGCACTCTATCTTGAGAACAACGACACNTATCTTTAATTTCAATTTCATCATAAGTTATAACTTTAAGCTCATTAAATAATCTAAAAAGAATATCCTTGGATGAAAGTTTTGTAGATAAAAACTCTTCTTTTTTTAAAGTAGATAAAAAATCTCTTGAAAGTTCCCAAACTTCTTTGTTCGTTTCTTCTGAGAATTTATTCTTAATAGGCATTTTTTGGAGCATAATCAAACCACCTGGAAATAAATCTCCTCTGTCAGCTTCATCTATGTCATAATAATTAAAAGTAGAAAATTTAGTTTCTAATTGTTCTGAATTCGAAAAGTATAACTCCGTTGCTTTTGAAATTTCTTCTTCAAGCTCAACAATGCCTTGGTATCTTTTAGAATATTTACCTTGATCTAACGTAAATGAAATGTGTCCCGAGTTCATTAATTTTAATAAATTAACATTCTCATTTTTAAAATCTTCCTTTAAACCTACGTACCCTCTTAAACATCCATCATTTGTTATATCTGCAAATAATGTATGAACATCACCAGATCCTTTGCCCTGTATAGTAAAAACACCATCATGTTTCATTCTTGAACCCAAACAAGCAGTAATTGTTAGAGTGTCCGCTAATAAGCTTTCAATATTTTGAGCGTAATTATGGCGTTTTATTATATTATATAAGACTGTATCAAACCTCACTATCATACCTCTCACTTCATTATTTGATAATTGAAAAGGAATGATGTGATTTTTCATTGTTATCTAATTTTACTAATTAAAACAAAAGTGCATTATAGCTTTTTGAGCATGCAGTCTATTTTCTGCTTCATCAAAAACAACTGAATTAGCACTCTCTATTACTTCTGGAGTAACTTCTTTATTTCGGTAAGCAGGTAGACAATGCATAAAGATGACATTTTCTTCGGCTAGCTTTATAATTTTATCATTTACTTGATATGGCATGAAACTATTTTCAGATAAAGGGTTGGTATCCCCCATAGAATTCCAAGTATCTGTTATTATGCAATTAGCTCCCCGAGCAGCTTCATACGCATCTTGAGTTACTATAATATTTTTATTTCTATCTTGAGCCCAGGATAAAGTTTTTTTATCTGGGCTAATATTTTTAGGACATGCAATATAAAATTTTATATTCAATAACGCTGAAGCCTCTATCCAACTTTGTAAAACGTTATTGCAGTCACCAAACCATGCAACCTTTAAANTTTCATAATTTCCAAAATTTTCTTTAATTGTAACTAAATCTGCAACAACCTGACATGGATGACTAAAATCTGTTAATGCATTTATAACAGGTATAGAAGATATTGAAGCAAATTTTGTTAACTGACTATGACCAAAACATCTTATAACTATTAAATCAGCATACCTTTCTAAAACACGAGCAGTGTCCTCAATAGTTTCCCTTTGACCTAACTGCATTTCTTTNTCATTTAGAATGTAACTTTTCCCACCTAATTGATTAATACCTATCTCAAAAGAAACACGNGTCCGTAAAGAAGGTTTTTCAAAAATAAGTACAACTTGTTTATCATTCATAAATTTTGGAGAAGNNTNNTTTTTCCACTTTATGGAAAGAGATATCAAATCTAAAAGTTGATCTTTTGAAAGATCTTTTAAATCAATAAAATTANACATTTNTTAGTTTTTTTTCATTTCTAGAATTACATTTTGGAGTATTTCAAAGGCTTGGTCNACCTCCACTTTGGAGGTATTTAANGGTGGTAGCAATCTAATTGTATTTTCAGCAGCNCCTACCAACAACAAACCTTTATCTCTGGCAACATTACNAAAATNTCCTGCAGTAACTTTCTCAACTAATTGAAAGCCTCTTAACATGCCTGAACCTTTTTTCTGAACTAAAATAGGNGATTTATCTAAGTCAAATTTAATTAATTCATCCATTTTTNTGTCAAAGTAAAGTATCATTTNCTTTAAATTNTCTAGAAAATTATTTTCTAATAAAAGGTCAAGGACAGCATTTGCAGAGCGCATCGCTAGAGGATTTCCGCCAAACGTACTTCCATGAGTTCCAGGTATCATAGCATCACCAACTTTTGCTTTTGCTAGAACAGCTCCTACTGGAAACCCTCCACCAAGACCTTTAGCAAGAGCAATTATATCAGGTTCTATTTCTTCTTGCTGATAAGCAAATAGAGATCCTGATCTTCCCATTCCAATTTGGACTTCATCTGAAATTAATAAAGATTCATTTTTTTTAGCAATTTCTTGAAGTGATTTAAGATATCCTACAGGCGCCTTTCTTGCTCCTCCTTCTCCTTGAACAGGCTCTACAAGAATAGCTGCTACATGTTTACCAATATGTTTTTTAAGGTTTTCAAGATCTCCCCACTTAACATGAGTAAAGCCCTGTGCTGATGGACCAAAGCCCTCTCGAAATAATGGTCTATCATTAGCAGCTAGCATTGCTAATGTTCGACCATGAAAAGCTCCA
>NZHB01000053.1 GCA_002691185.1 SAR116 cluster bacterium
ATCTGTTATACCTGAAACATTATTTAGGTTAAGCGAAGCTCTTTTGAAAACTGGTCTAAAAAACGAAGCTAAAAAGAGTGTTGCTTTATTAAACTATAATTTTCCGAAAAGCGAATGGTCAAAGCTTAGCAAAACTCTTCTGATGGAAGATTCAAATAAAAATATTGAAAGTGGGTTTACTAACAAATTTACAAATTATTTAAAAGCAATATTCGACTAAATAAATGTTAAAAGAACTTATAGTTAAAAATATTGTCCTTATTGAAAATCTCCATATTGAATTTAAAAAAGGCCTTTCTGTACTAACAGGAGAAACTGGAACAGGTAAATCAATTTTACTAGATAGTCTAGGACTTATCATTGGTAATAGAGTTGATTATAGTCTTATAAGAAAAGGTCAGTCAGAAGCTTCCGTTACAGCTGTTTTTGAATTAAATAAATCTCACCCCGTCAAATCAGTTTTATACAAATATAATATTGAAAATGAAGATGAATTAGTTATACGGAGAGCTATTAAAAAAGAAGGTAAATCTAAATGTTATATCAATGATATTTTTATAACTAGGAATATTTTAATTGAAATAACTGATTATATTATAGAAATACAAGGGCAGTTTGAAGAAAGAGGACTACTTGATCCTAAAACCCATCTATCCATTCTAGATGATTATTGTAATCATTCCGATTTATTACAAAATTGTAAAACATCATATAATAAAATGATTGAGTTAAGAAAAATTATAAACCAGGCAGAGCTTGAAGAAGAGAAAATTAATAAAGATAATGAATGGATTAAAGAATCCTTTGATCAGTTATATCTTTTAGACCCCAAACCTTCGGAGGAGTTGGAATTAGACAACCAAAAAAAACTTCTAGTGAATAATGAAAAAATTTTTGTGTCTATCAATCAAGTTAAATCTCTTATAGAAGATGAAAATGGTTTAGAAGATCTAAATAATAATACACTCAAATTATTAGACGGGATAAAGAATTTTGGACTTGATAATATAAACACTGCCATTGATATTCTTGATAGATCAAAAGCTGAATTAGACGAACTTAAAAGATTATTAAATAGTGAAATTTCATTNGCCAATAATAATAAATATAATCTGGATGATATTGAGGANCGACTTTATGANTTGCGATCTCAAGCACGAAAACATANTTGTACNGTTGATGAACTGATAACTATCAAAGATCAATTAGAGAAAAAATTAAACAACGCTAATAATAGTAAACAAAAGCTTCAAGATCTAAGAAAAGAATTTGAACATGCAAAACAACATTTTATTACTATAAGCAATCAATTATCTAGAAGCAGAAAAAATAATGCTATAAATCTTTGTGAAAAAATAGAGCAAGAATTACCCTACCTCAAGCTAGAAAATGCAAAATTCAAAGTAAAATTTAGTGATATTGAAATTGAGAATGCGAGCAATTCTGGGATTGATGACATAGTATTTTTAGCATCAACTAATACTGGTATGGAGCCTCAGCCGATAAACAAAGTTGCATCAGGAGGTGAGTTATCTAGATTCCTACTAGCTATAAAAGTTGTACTTGAAACAGCTATACATAATAGAACAGTTATCTTTGATGAAATTGATTCTGGTATTGGAGGCTTAGCAGCAAATGCGGTTGGAGATAGACTAGCCAGAATGGGTCAAAATTATCAAACAATGGTTGTTACTCATTCTCCACAAGTCACATCTAAAGGAAACTATCACTATCTTGTTGAAAAAAAAGACATNAATAATAAAACAACTACAAGTGTTAAAGAGTTAAATAATGATCAAAGNATCGAAGAAATAGCCAGAATGCTTTCAGGTAGCTCAATCACTGATGAAGCAAGAAAAGCCGCAGCAAAATTACTTAATTAAAACTAAAATGAATATAGAAACCCTAGATTATATAAATAATTTATTAAAAAGAATTGAATATCATAATAAACAATATCATACAGATGATAATCCAGAGATTACAGATTATGAATTTGATAAATTATGTAAAGAATATGATGATATAATCTCAGAAAATCCTGAATTCCATTTTTTAGAACGCAAATCTATTGGTTCTCAAACCTCAGATCAATTTGAAAAATTTAAACATGCAAAACCTATGGGATCATTAGTAAATGCATTTACTTTTGATGATGTAAGAGATTTTATAGATAGAACAAATAAATTTTTATCCTTAAAGAATAATAATAAATTAGAATTCATGTGTGAACCAAAAATTGATGGACTTTCAATTTCATTATTATATTTGAATGGGTCACTAACAAAAGCAATCACAAGAGGAGATGGAAGCATTGGTGAGGTTGTAACAGAAAATATTAAAACAATAAAAGATATACCACATATACTTACTGGCCCCCCCCCTAAATTTATTGAAATTAGAGGGGAAATATTTATGACTAAAAAAAATTTTGAACAACTCAATCAACTACAAATTCAAAGAAGCGAAAAAATGTTTGCTAACCCTAGGAACGCTGCAGCAGGATCGATTAGACAAAAATCAGTTGAAGTTATTAAAAATAGAAAACTAAATTTTTTTGCATTCTCCGTAGGTGAATTTACAGAAGATTTTACTTTTAATACTCAAAAAGAACTTCTTAATAAATTTAAAAAAATGGGACTAATTACTAATAATGAAAATCTGGAAGTTAGAGATTTTGAGAGCTTAGAAAAGTTTTACTACAATATATTGTCTAGGAGAAATAGCCTTGATTATGAAATCGACGGAATAGTTTATAAAATAAATAGTATTGAACTTCAGAATAGGTTAGGCAATTTATCAAGAGCTCCTAGATGGGCAATTGCTCACAAACTTCCGCCAGAAATAGTTGAGACTACTATCATTAAAATTGACACTCAAGTTGGTAGAACTGGTGCTTTAACACCAGTTGGTAANTTAACACCTATAAAAATTGGAGGGGTAANTGTTTCAAATGTTTCCTTGCATAATGAAGACGAAATTTTCAGGAAAGATATTCGTGTAGGTGACACCATCAAAATTCAAAGAGCAGGAGACGTCATACCACAAATTTTAGGAGTAAACCTTCAAAAAAGGCCACAAAATNCAAAAATNTATTCTCCACCTCAATTATGCCCTTCNTGCAATAATAAAACAATTAAGCNATCCGATGANGCAATNAGAAGATGTATGGCAGGTGTTTCATGTCCAGCCCAATCNATNGAGAAACTAAAGCATTTTGTTTCCAAGAATGCCTTTAATATTGATGGCTTAGGAGATAAGTTAATAGAATTATTATTTAATGAGAAAATTATATCTGACTTTAATGATATTTTTCTAATCGAACAACATAAAGATTACTTAATAGGAANAGAAGGACTAGGACCTTTATCTGTTTCAAAACTTTTAAAGTCAATAAATTCCAAAAGAAGAATTAAACTAAATAAACTCATATATGCCCTAGGCATTAGACAAATTGGCGAAACAAACTCTAAACTATTAGCTCTTAATTACTCCACTTTTGATAATTTATGTAACGAAATGGTTAAGGCTNAAGATCTATCAAGTGAAGCTTTTCAAAAGCTTGTATCTATTGATCAGATTGGCGAAAANGTTGCGAATGATCTAGTCGCATTCTTCAATTCTGATTTAAATAAAAATATTTTTAAAAAACTTTTAACAAACATTGAAATTGAAAATTATACAAGCTCTTTTAATGAATCTCCATATACTGGTAAAACAATTGTTTTAACGGGCACACTAAGTAATATGAGTCGTGAAGAAGCAAAGTATTTAATACAGAATATGGGAGCAAAGATTGGAAATTCAGTATCTAAAAATACAGATTTTTTAATCGTTGGAGAAAATCCAGGTTCTAAAGTTAAAAAGGCTATTGAATTAAATATTAAAATTATTAATGAAGAAGAATGGAGAAATATAACTAAAAAATAATTTAGTTATATTTCTTCTGTTTTAATTTTTAAAAAATCAATTAAATCTCTATCTTCTTTCTTAATTAGTTTTGACAAATCTTCATACACTTTTTTATGATAATTATTGACCCAGCCTATTTCAAAATTTGTTAACTTACTCTTGTCTATTAATTTGGTTTCTAATGGGACTCTTGTTAAATTCTCAAAACATAGAAAATCTGTATTTGAGCCTTTTGTTCTTTTTTCTGAAACTAATTCTAAATTCTCAATCCGTATTCCATAATGATTATCTTTGTAATAACCAGGCTCATTTGAAATGATCATCCCAGGCTCAATAATTTTTTGAGAAGACTTGGATATAGAAATAGGACCCTCATGAACACTTAAAACAAAACCAACACCATGACCCGTGCCGTGTGCATAATCTTTACCTTCAGACCAAAGCGCAACTCTAGCTAAAGAGTCTAATTCACTACCCTTAGTGTTTTTTGGAAAAATCGCTGAAGCAATCGCAATATGTCCTTTTAAAACCAAAGTGTAATTATTAATCATATCNCCTTCAGCTTTACCAACTAATAGTGTACGAGTAACGTCGGTAGTACCATCAAGATAATGCGCTCCAGTATCTATTAAGTATAGACCATTTTTGTTTAAAATTTTATTTGATAATTTTGAAGCTTTATAATGTATTATGGCACCACTAGAACCAAAGGCTGAAATGGTTGAAAAACTTTCACAAATAAATGATTGATCTGATGAACGAATTNGAAGAAGTTTCTCAGAAATTGATATTTCACTTAATTGCTTAGAAGAAATATTTTTTTCAAACCAAAATAAAAGTTTTAATAAAGCTAAACCATCCTTTAAATGAGCGCTTTTAAAACCTCGTAATTCATTCAAATTTTTAATTGNTTTAAANTTATCAACTGGNCANNTAATTTTTCNATANTTAATTTNANTTTTATTAATTAAATCATAAATTTTTAAAGGTAATACTTTTGGATCAAATAATATTTTACAATTGGAATNTTTCTTTAGAAAACTTGGTAATTCCTTAAAGTCATGAAAATAAATTTTTTTGCTTGTACTAATAAAAGTTATTTGAAACTTATTTTTTGTAAAAACAAATACTTCTCCACACTTTGATATAATACAAAAAGATCTCAGAACTGGAGTATGCTTTAGATCCATACCTCTAATATTAAGCAACCAACAAACGCTCATTGGATTAAATAAAATATAGAAATCAAACTTATTATCTTTTATTACTTTACTAAGACGTTCTATTTTTGAATATTTGTCTTCTCCAGCATAATTTATATCTAATTCAAACATTTTACTTTGATTTTCATTTGGCTTATCTAACCAAATCTGATCTATTAAATTTTTTTCTAAAAAAATTAATTTATCATTAATGTCCTTAAAGTAAGAATGTTGATCGACTGTCATTAACCAAGGGTCAATTCCAATTTTTTTTAGGATATGACTGTTTTTAATAAGGAGGTTAGAGGCTTCTATAAAACCACCATTGAAGAGATCAAAGTATTTTGTATCTACCTCATTTTTCATTTGTAATTGATAACGTCCATCACTAAAGATTGCTGATTTCAAGTTAGACTTACTAGAAATTACTGCATAACCTGCAGAACCTGTAAAATTTGATATAAACTTTAAACGTTCTTCTTCGGGCGGCACTTCTTCACCAGAAAACATGTCACTTCTAGGAACAAGAAAAACATCTAAGTTTAATAATTTAATTTTATTCAATAATAAATTTATATCTTTTTCCAAATCTTTTCTCTTGAAAACTATATCATCACTTCATCTTTAATATAACAGCTCCCCACTCGGAGGAATATATTACTTTTTTTGGTATAAAACCGAATTGATTATATCTTTTAATAATTTTTGGGATTTGAAAATTTAAAAGTCCAGACAAAATTAGATAACAATTAATTTTTAAATTCTTTTTAAATAAAGGGGCCAAATCGTAAAGTGGTGAAAAAAGAATATTAGCAACAATTAAATCATAATTGTTTTTCTTATTATATTTATAGGAAAAATAGTTATTTGCTAAGTAAAGCCGATTTGAAACAATGTTGTTCAATTTTATATTATGTTTTGATAGTTTTATAGCTTCTTGATCAATATCAACTAATGTAATTTCACTTTTTTTAAAAAGTTTCTTAGCTGCTATACCTAAAATCCCAGTTCCACATCCATAATCCAGTACCTTTTTTGGGCTAAATATTTTTGACAAAAAATTAATAGATTTTAGACAGCATTTTGTAGTTGCGTGAGAACCAGTTCCAAAAGCGGTTGAAGCGTTAATTTTAATAGGTAAAATATTATTTAGATTTTTCTTTTTTATATGCGACCCGTATATATAAAATTTATCAACTTCAATGATTGGGAAGCTCTTCCTATTTTCTTTAAGCCAATTTATTTTTTTAAGTTTATCTATATGAATGAAGTGTTTTTTTTTCTCTCGAGTATTAATGATATTTTGTGTTAGGTACTTTTCTATTTTTAATTCTTGCGCGAGAGCATTTATAATTTTTTTTATGACATCATGTTCCGGATTTTGGTTAACTAAAATTTCTAACGACCAATATTCATTTTGATGAAATTCGCCTAGATTATCATTGATTAATTTAACTTTTTTTTCCAGTTTAGGTTTAGTAAATGATTTTTTCATGTCAAACAAACTTGAGGAGACATAACCGTCTATTGTTTCAACATGTTCTAAAAANATATTTTTATATTTATCCTCAACTATTAAGCTTATCTTCCAAAGATCCATAATATTAATCAACTATTTTTACAAAACTAGCTATTACTCTCTTTTCACCAGCCTTATCAAAACTTATATTCAACTTATCCCCTTCAGATGAGAGAATGAGACCCATTCCAAATTTTTGATGAAATACCCTTTGTCCGTTCTTAAAATTAGCATTTAAGTTTAAATTGTTCTGGTTAATTTTTGGTTGTTTGTAGACATCTAGAACGTTAATACCCTTTTTTTTGGCTCTAAAATAGCCTGGACCATAAGAAAAATTATCATTAGTAACTTCGAAGTTGATTTGATTATAACTTGACGCTTCTGCACCTAAGTTACCTTCAATATTTTCATTTAAATCATTTTTTGGTAATTCACTTAAAAACCTAGATGGAATGGAACCTTGCCACAAACCATGTATTTGTCTATTAGCTGCAAAAGTTATAAATAATCTTTTTTTTGCACGAGTTATTCCAACATATGCTAGCCTTCTTTCCTCTTCTAAACCAGCTAAGCCTAATTCATCAATTGATCGTTGACTTGGAAATAAACCCTCCTCCCATCCTGGCAAGAAAACCACATCAAATTCAAGACCTTTAGCCGCATGTAATGTCATTAGAGATACTTCTCCAGCTTCAGCTTCATTATCACCATCCATAACAAGAGCAATATGCTCCAAGAAGCCAGAAAGATTTTCAAAGCCACTCATTGCATTTATTAGTTCTTTTAAATTTTCCAACCTTCCTTCACCTTCGATTGATTTTTCATTTTGCCAGTGAGAAATATACCCTGATTCTTCAAGAACTTTTAAAGCTAGGTCAGTGTGTGAAATTTTTTTTTCTTGGTTCCTCCAATCGTTAAATTGATTAATTAAAGTCTGTAATGTTCTCTTAACATTTGGTCTTAACTCATCTGTCATAAGTAATTCTTGTGAGGCCATAAAAAATGAAATGTTATTATTTCTAGCATATGAATGAATTAAGCTTATTGTATTGGTACCTAATCCTCTTCTTGGTACATTAATAATTCTCTCTAAAGCCAAATCGTCATTGGGTTGTTGCACTACTCGCAAATAAGCTAGTGCATCTCTTATTTCTAATCTTTCATAAAATTTTGCACCAATAACTTTGTAAGGTATTCCGATATCTACAAATCTTTCCTCAAAAAATCGAGTTTGATGGCCTGCTCTAACCAACACAGCCATTTGATCATAGTTAAATCCCAAAGAAAAAAGTTTTTCAATCTCGTTACTAGTTCTTTTTGCCTCTTCTATTCCATCCCAAACTGAGATCAGATCTATTTTTTCACCTTTTTCTAATGAAGTTTTAAGGCTCTTACCAAGCCTTTCTTTATTATTAATAATTATACTATTGGCTGCGTCTAAAATCCTACCAGTAGATCTATAATTCTCTTCAAGTTTAATAACATTAGCCATGGGATAATCTTTTTCAAATCTCAATATGTTTCCAACTTGAGCTCCACGCCAGCCATAAATCGATTGATCATCATCACCAACACAGCAAATATTTTTTGTCTTACTAGCGAGTAGCTTAAGCCATAAATATTGAATGGTGTTTGTATCTTGATACTCATCAACCAAGAAATGTGATAATTTAGAATGATATTTATCTAAGATGTCTGGGTGTTTTGTAAAAATTTCTAAGTTATATAAAAGTAAATCTCCAAAATCAGCCGAGTTTAGCGTCTTAAGCCTTGCCTGATAAATTTTATATATTTGTTTTGCTTTCCCATTAGCAAAAAAATCATTACTAGAAATTTTGGAATCTTCGTGAGTAAAGCCTTTGTCCTTCCAAGAGGATATCAGAGATGACATTGATTTAGGTGTAAATTTTTTTATATCAACATCTTCATCAAGCATTATTTGTTTTAGAAGCCTAGCTTGGTCATCTGTGGTAATTATTGTATAATTGGAATTTAAGCCAATCAACTCTGCATTCTCTCTTAGTATGCGTGCACCTATTGAATGAAATGTTCCCAACCAAACAGAATTTGCCATTGGGCCAATTAACTCTTCAAGTCTAGTTCGCATTTCCTTAGCGGCTTTATTAGTAAAAGTAACGGCAAGAACTTTCCATGGTTTTGTAGTATTGCTGTATAATAAATTTGCTAACCTTGCTGTCAAAACTCTTGTTTTACCAGTACCTGCACCAGACAAAACCAACAAAGGGCCGTTTAAATTATTAACAGCCTCTTTTTGAGGATTATTTAAATCAATATAGGATTTATGATTATGAAAAATGTTCATTATTAAAGATTGATTTCTATTTCATTCTACAATCTCTGTTTCTAACATATAGATTGTTTAACTTGTACAAAATTTGTAAATAAATAATAATAGGGACTAATGTATATGGCTAAGATAGTAAAATAAAATGAAAATATCGTATTTATTATCGTATAAGATTATTGTTCTAGTGCTCTTTTTAATTTTGAGTGGCTGTTCTAGCAAAAATATATCTGTATCAGAAATTAATGATCCCCTTGAAAATATAAA
>NZHB01000054.1 GCA_002691185.1 SAR116 cluster bacterium
TTGTCTTTAACGCCAAAAGTAACAACTTGTTCAATAGATTCATGTTCCATTAAAACATTATCAATTTCTAGAGGAGATATTTTTTCACCTCCTCTATTTATTATTTCTTTTAGTCTACCTGATATTTTCAAATAGCCATCACTATCAAAAAAACCTTGATCACCAGTTCTGAACCATCCATTAATAAAAGAGGATTTATTTGCCTCCTCATTATTTTCATAACCTTTAGTTACGTTATCTCCTTTTATGCAAACCTCGCCTTCAATCTCATTAGGTTGTATTTTGCCACTTGCATCCATTATACAAACTTCTGGACCAGCAGGTTTACCGACAAAACCAGCTTTTTGCTCTTCAGGTGGTAATGGATTAGATGCCATTTGATGGGTTGCTTCAGTCATGCCATAAGCCTCAATCACTGTGGTTTTAAAAATATCTTTTAATTCTTCAAAAACTGCAGGTGGCAATGAAGCAGAAGATGACCTAATAAACCTAAGTGATAGACTTTCTGCTAGCGTAGTATTTTTTTGAGCCCTTAACAGAATACCTTGGTGCATCGTAGGTACGCCTGAATACCAAGTGATTTTTTCATTTTTTGCATTTTCTAAGAATTTCAGAGCGTTAAAACCGCTGCTTGCATAAACAGAAGCTCCAGCAAAAATAGACGAACATAAAATAGCAATTAACCCATGAATGTGAAAAAGAGGCATAACATTGTAGCAATGATCTTCAGGTGTTAATTTTAGAGATTTTGAAATATTAAAAGCAGAGGAGAAAATATTTTTGTTAGTTAGTGGAACAACCTTTGGCCTTGATGTTGTTCCAGATGTATGAAGAACCAAAGCTTCATCTTCTTCACCTGAAATTTCAAAACTTGAAAAGGAGTTATATAGATTAAAAATTCCTTTTGGCTCTCCTTGAATCTGCTTAATTTCACATATTTCAATGTTTAATTTCTTAGCAGCTTCGACAACTATATTGGTACTGCCTTTTTCAACTATTACGATTTTTGGTTTTAAATCTTCAAGATAAAATTCATATTCGCTAAGTTTATACGATGGGTTTAAAGGAGCTGCTGACATATAACTTGAAATAGCAAGGAAAGCCGTTGCCATTTCTGGTCCATTAGGTAAAACTATTACTGCTCTATCTTGATTGCTAATGTCATGGGCAGCTAATTGCCCTGATATGTCATAAATATGTTTTTTAAGTGCTTCAAATGTTATTTTTTCATTATTATCTGAGGTAATAGCAATGTGACTATCTTGATTTTCATTTATTAGATTTCTAATAGTTTTAGTCATTTTAGATCTCCAATTAATTCTATTAATTAAACAGTTTTAATTTTTAAAGTGCAATCTAAATTTCGCTTGTAATTATTTCATATGTGAATAATAAGGTGTTTTTCATTATCTATTTTCAACCAACTTGAATGAGTTTTATTTTGATAAACGATATTTTATTTCAAGATTTATTTATTTATTTTATCGGCTTATTAATAACAGGGGTTATAGGTGGACTCATAGCAGGGTTGTTTGGAGTTGGAGGAGGTATTGTAATTGTTCCAATTTTATTTTGGATTTTTACGTCTTTGAATTTTCCAAATGAGATTCTGATGCATATGGCAATAGGATCGTCATTAGCCACAATTATACCAACATCAATTTCATCGTCTAGAGCACATTATAAAAAAGGCTCAATTGACATAGACATCATAAAAAAATGGTGTCCTGGAATATTTTTAGGCGCGGTTATTGGAGGCCTTTCAGGTAAATACTTTAGTGTAAATGAATTGAAGTATCTTTTTGCGATTATTGCTTTTTTAGTTGCTTTAAATATGTTCTTAAAAGAACCTTTGAAGATTGCAAAAAAATTACCAATATCAAGATTAATAAATGTTTCTATTTCTACTTTTATTGGTTTTGTCTCTTCTCTAATGGGTGTAGGAGCTGGTACTTTAGGTGTTCCAACATTAGTTGCTTTGTCAGTTCCTATACATAAATCAATAGGAACAGCCGCAGCCTTAGGTTTGTTCATTGCGGTGCCTGCTACACTCGGATTAGCTTTTTCGGGCTTTAATGTTCCCAATAGACCGCCTATGAGTATAGGTTATGTAAATTTAATAGCTTTCTTTATTATGTTTCCTTTAACAGTTTTTTTTGCTCCTGTTGGAGTCAAAATTGCGCATAGAATTAATCAAAGGCTATTGAAAATAATTTTTGGTATTTTCCTAATTATTACATCATTTAAAATGTTATACACTATATTGTTTTGATAAAAACTGTTTTGCTGATGGAGAAAATTGTTCATTTTGGCTATTATTTTCTATTTTTTTTGCCAAATTTTTACCAAGTTCTACACCCCACTGATCAAAACTATTGATGTTCCAAATAAAGCCTGATGCTATTGTAATATTTTCATAAAGAGCGATTAATCTTCCTATAGAATTTGGGGTAATTTTATCCCAACTGATAATAGTTGATGGCCTACCACCTGGAAAGTTTTTGTTTTTATTGTTTTTATCAATAGAACCAATAGCTAGAGCTTCAGCTTGAGCTATTGCATTTATCACAAGCGATTCGTGATTTCTTTTTGCTTCTTGAAGTGCTATCTCATTTGATGGGTTGCGGGGCAATAAAATATCTACTGGTATTATTTCTAATCCTTGATGCAGAAATTGAAAAAAACTATGTTGAGCATTTGTTCCACATTCTCCCCAAATTAAGGGACTTGCAGGCATTTCCAAATCTTTATTATTAATATCTACACTTTTGCCGTTACTTTCCATTTCTAGTTGTTGAGCCCAAGAAGGAAGAGTTTTAAGCCTATTACTATAAGGTACAATGCAATGGCTATTTCTGTTAAGAAAATTACGGTTCCATATTCTTAGAAGTGCTAAAATTATTGGAATATTTCTTTCAATATCTTCATTAAAAAAATGATCATCTATTTCACTGGCACCATTTAAAAATTCTTTGAAATTATACTCACCAACACTAAAAATTATAGGTAATCCTACTGAAGACCATAGTGAATACCTTCCTCCAATATTCTTAGAAAATGGAAAAATATTTGATTCTTTAAATCCCCACTCTATAGCTTTTGAAACTGAAGAAGTGACTGCAATCATACAATCATTCATTAATGTGTTTGAATCTAAGAGCCATTTCTTTGCTAACTTTGCATTGGCCATGGTTTCTTGCGTACTAAAGCTTTTAGATGTTATTACAAATAATGTTTTATTTGGATTACATTTTTTTAAAATATCAAAAATATTACTTGGGTCTACGTTAGATACATAAAAAATTTCAGGNCCTATATGAAAATCTTTAAGTGCCTCGTTGATTAACAAAGGGCCTAAGTCTGAGCCCCCGATACCTATATTTACAATATATTCATAGTTTTTCTTATTAAAATTTTTATTGATGAATCTAGTTATTTTTTCCCATTCATTGGTATCTAGTCTATTTTTTTTTCTTAATTTGAAATGATCTACGGACCTGTTTTCAGAAAAATTAATTTTTTCTCCCTTAGACATTTGTTTAATTTTTTCTAAGACATTAGATTGTTTGGCTAATGCTAATAGATCTTTTTTAATTTCGTAGGTTATAGGTTGCCTTGTGAAATCAACCAAAAGGTCACCAAAGCATAATTGGAAGTCCCTAGCTCTATTTTCTTCATAAATAACTTTATTAAGATTATTAAAATTCTGTTTTTTTACTTTTTCTTTAAGAATTTTTGTAATTGGATTATAAGCTAATTGCATTTATTTATATATTTTCTTTCTTTNATTTAACATTAAAGCTTAAAACCCTTAAGGATCTTAATTATAACAAGTTATGTATCATAATGTTTACTAAACTTAGCTTTACCTTATTTATACTATAATTCTAATAACTATCACTTCAACAAGTTTTGGNGAAACTCTTAAATTTAAGAACTAAGTTATTAAAGATTTTNGGATAAATCCTAGTANTATAAATCATAAAATAACTTCTGGTTTATTTACAGTTAATATGCCANTTTTAGATAAAAAATTAAAAGATAATAGTCATAAACATTAATATTATTAAATAAATATTTTTTTTTAAAAGAGAATTTTATTAAAAATATTTACTTAATTTTTCATAATTATAAAAAACTTTCTTTTTTTCTTTCAAATTAAGATTGATATAAGAAAAAATTTCCTTTTAAAGATTTATTTTTAAAAAAGGAGAATTCTATGACTAATTCAAAGCATCCAGAAACTATTAGTTTACATGCAGGCTGGAGAGCAGATGAAACCACGGGATCGGTAGCGGTCCCTATTCACCAGACTACAAGTTATCAATTCAAAAATACAGATCAAGCAGCAAACTTATTTTCATTAAGTGAACTGGGCAACATTTACACAAGGATAATGAATCCTACCAATGATATATTAGAAAAAAGAATTGCCGCATTAGAAGGGGGTGTTGCTGCTTTAGCTGTTGCTTCAGGGCAAACAGCAACAGCATTTGCTATTCAGAATCTTGCTAAGGCGGGTGATAATATTGTGAGTTCAACAGACNTATATGGTGGTACTTGGAATTTATTTTCAAATACTTTAAAAGACATGGGAATAGAGGTAAGGTTTGTNGACCCTTCGAATCCTAAAGCATTTGAAGAAGCTACAGATGATAAGACTCGTGCTTATTATGCTGAAACTTTACCAAATCCAAAATTATCTGTTTTTCCTATATCTGAAGTTAGTGCTATTGGTAAAAAGTATGGCATCCCGCTGATCGTTGATAATACTGCTGCTCCAGTTATATGTCAGCCAATAAAATATGGTGCTGCAATTGTTGTTTATTCTCTTACTAAATATATAGGTGGGCATGGAAATTCTATTGGAGGATTAATTGTAGATAGTGGTAATTTTGACTGGGAATCTGCAGGAAAAGNNAGNCAACCAGCNTTAAATACTCCNGATCCATCTTATGGAGGAGCTGTTTGGGTTGATGCAGTTAAACCTTTAGGACCNATAGCTTATATTATTAANGCAAGAGTTACGNTATTACGTGATTTAGGNGCAGCTTTGAGTCCTTTTAACGCATTTNTGATATTNCAAGGATTGGAAACCCTATCTTTAAGGATGAAAGCTCATTGTGAAAATGCATCTAAAGTTGCAAATTTTCTTGATAGCCACAATTTAATCGAGAAGGTCATTTATCCTGAATTACAAATTGGAAACTCTAAACTTTCAGCCGACAAATATTTAAGTGGTGGCTATGGAGGTATGTTAGGCTTTGAGTTGAAGGGTGGTACAAGTGCTGGGAAAAAATTTATTGATGCATTAGAGTTATTTTATCATGTTGCTAATATAGGTGATTCTAGAAGTCTAGCCATTCATCCTGCTTCAACGACACATAGTCAATTATCTGCTGAAGAACAGTTAAAGACAGGAGTATCTGAATCTTACATTAGATTATCTGTNGGGATTGAGCATATCGAAGATATTCTTAATGACTTAAAAAATGCGTTAGAAAAATCTCAAGCATAATTAATTTAATTAAATTATAATTTTAAAGAGCTAAGAAATTTCTTAGCTCTTTTTATTTAAGTTGGTAATTTTTTTTTATTGTAGTAATTATTCAACCTTTTGATATTAATTTTCTTTAAGAGGATTGTTATTTGCTTTTAAATGAAAAATTTTCTGTGGCTCCAATGATGGAGTGGACAGACCTTCATTGTAGATATTTTTTAAGACTTATTTCTAAGTATACAGTTCTTTATACGGAAATGATTTCAGCAGATTCAGTAATTTTTGGNCCACGTCAAAAATTATTAAATTTTAATGCTGAAGAATTACCATGTATTCTTCAACTTGGTGGAAGTAACCCTCAAAGATTAGCTCAAGCTGCTAAGTTTGGAGAAGATTATGGTTACTCACAAATTAATCTTAATATTGGCTGCCCTTCTAATAGGGTTCAAAATGGCTCTTTTGGTGCATGTTTGATGAAGGATCCTAAATTAGTTGCTGATTGTGTTAAGTCTATCCAAGATGATTGTCAAATACCTGTAACTATAAAATGCAGAATAGGTGTTGATCAAATGGATGAAGAAAAAGGTTTAGATGACTTTGTTGACGAGGTATCAGCCGAAAATGTTGATGTTTTTGTAATACATGCACGTATAGCCATTCTAAATGGATTAACTCCAAAACAAAATAGAGAAATTCCTCCTCTAAAATATGAAAGAGTAGCTGCTTTAAAAAAAAGAAGACCAGATTTAAAAATAATTATTAATGGAGGAATTACCTCAATAACACAAGGCTTAGATCTTCAAAAAAGATATGGCTTAGACGGATTTATGATTGGTAGAGAAGCTTATAAAAATCCATATATTTTGAATTCAGTTGATAAAGATGTTTTTAATAAAGAAATAAAAACTAAGTCAAGATATCAAATAGCTATGAAAATGGCTGACTATATTGATCATTATATGAAATATAAAGATGGAAACGTTCATTCCATAATAAGACATATTTTAGGTTTGTATAACTCCTTACCAGGTGCTAAANACTGGAGGCAGGAATTGAGTGAAAACGCAAGATTTGCAAAGAANGGTGATGTTTTGAGATTTGCTACAGAAAANATTGAAAANTTAATAAATAANGAAAAATCAGTATTAGTTTAGGAGGTTTGTATTGGAAGAAGTAAATAAAAAGGAGGGGTACAGATCTATTCTAGAAATGGGGCCTCTATTATTGTTTTTTGGGGTAAATTACTTTTATGGAATTATGGCAGGTACTGCAGTTCTAGTTATTAGTACCCTCCTNTCCCTAGGGCTTTCTTGGTATTGGTTTAAGAATATTCCTATGATGGCTGCTGCTGGGTGTGTGGCAGTTGTNCTTTTTGGGGGGTTAACNATATTTTTTGATGATGAGTTTTTTATTAAAATCAAACCAACTATTGTTTCAATAATTATAGCGGGTGTCTTAGCATCTGGAAAAATTTTAGGAAGAAATCCTCTTGCTGCTATTATGAAATCAGCTGTAAATTTAGACAATGAAGGTTGGAATAAATTAACATGGCTATGGGTAGGCATGTTTATAATTATGGCGGTTGCGAACGAAATTGCTTGGCGTAGTTTAACAACCGACCAATGGGTTTCTTTTAAAGCTTTTGGTATCCCAATATTATCTCTAGGATTTGGATTGTTATCTTTGCCAATAATGCAAAAACACCAAATAAAAAAGGACTAATTTATTTTTCCAATGTTTTAAGCTTATTTATTAGTTCCAAAGATATTTTTGAATTTGGAGGTAGAGTAGCTATTAATTTATCCCAATATAGCTTTGCTGTATTATTTTCTCCTTTATTAAAAGCTTTGAGACCCTTAAAAAATAAAGCGTCAATGTTGTTTGGTTCTTTAATTAAAATATCATCAATTAGTTTATCTGTTTCTAGCGTAAATTTAGGTTTACCTTGAGGTAGTAACAATTCTTTTAAAAGAGTTTGTTTCAAAATAATTGAAGGTTTTATCTCAATAGCTGTTCTAAGAGCTGATAATGCTTTATCATTCTCTTGCAGATATTTGTAAGAATTAAACAATCTTATCCAACCTTCAAAATCGTCTTTTTCTTTGTTAAGCCTGTTTGCTAACTGTTCAACCATTCCATAGATTCTTATTTTTTGTTCTTTTTCAGATAAATTTAAAATATTTGTGGCAGCATCATCATTTATATTTTTATTATTTTTAAGTTGAATATTTATCTCCTTTTGGCTTAGGCCTATATTTTTTGCTGCTGATTTTATATTTTTTTCAAGGTTCTTCTTCCAAGTATCATTTTTAATAGTGCTATTGTATAATTTTACCCATATTTTTAGAGCTTTATCTTCATTTCCAATTTGAGATTGTCTTAGGCCGTTTAAAAAATTTGCTCCAGGCTCTAATGGGTTTTCAATTAGGATCTCATCAATAATTTTTTTAGCTTTAGTTGTTACCTGACCGTTAGCTTTTCTTACAATAGCTTGTGCAAGCAATGATTTGATTTTTGGCGATGAGTTGATTGAATTTAGTTTTGTCAAAGAAGCGATCTCAGCTTCAATTTTATTAACTTTGGAAGCAACTTCAGCTAATTTTAAAAGTATTTGAATATTATTAGGTTCTCTTTTTAATACTATATTTAATTCATTAAATTTTTGTAAGTTTTTAGCAAAATTTTTATTTTTTTGTGCCTCAGTTTCTTTAAGTCTATCTCTTTGTGCATATAATTCTTTTATATTTATAAATGGTTTGCCGATATAGTTATATATTAGGGAACTAAGTGTGAAAAAAAATAATACAATAAATATAAAAGTAGTATTTTGTATTTTATAAATTGATTTTCTTTCATTAGAAAGTTTAGTCATATTGTTTTTAAAAATATATAAGATACTAATAAAGCTTATGATTAAAATTATAAGAAATACCATTATTAGATCGTTTCAATTAAAATTTATTTTTTAAAAAATTTAGTTATATAAACTGTACTGAATACTAGAATAATAAAAGGTAAAAACCATAACAAAATAGTATTTTTATTTAGAGGTGGTTTTAATAAAATATAATCACCATATCTGTCACTTAGAAATTGATAAACATCATTTTCATCAAGCCCTGCTTCTAATTTTTCTTTAATTAATTTTTTTAAATCTTTTGCTAACTCTGAATTAGACTCGTCTATACTTTGGTTTTGACATACTAAACATTTAATATTTTGTGCTATTTCTCTTGTTTTATTTGTAATTGAATTTGTCTTAAAATCATTTTCATTTGCCAAGGCTAAATAAGAGATAATGATTAGAAAAAATGCTATCAAATATGAATTGATGTATATTTTCATTTTTTATTACTTTTTATTATAGGTAACACTTCAGATTTAAAGGTATTATATAAAAGTGGTCCTGCATGCCGATAAAAGATTTCACCTTTATCGTTTATTAAAAACGTTTCAGGTACTCCATATACTCCCCATTCTATAGCTACTTTGCCGGAATTATCTATGCCAATTTGGTCATAAGGATTTCCAAACTCTTCAAAGAGCTTTTTTGTATCAATTGGTTTATCTTTATAAGCAATTCCAACTATAGGAATAATCTTTGATAAATCTTCAATAATAGGTGCTTCTATCCTAC
>NZHB01000055.1 GCA_002691185.1 SAR116 cluster bacterium
TAATCATACACTACATTTTTATTATGCTTGGAAAGATTGATGAATACTAAATTACACGAACAACTTCAAAAAATTGGTATACAGAATGTAAAAGAAATTTTCTATAATCCTAGTTATGATTTTCTGTATGAACAAGAAAATTCCTCAGATCTAGTAGGATTAGAAAGAGTGCAAAATACTGAATTTGGAGCTGTTAATGTAATGACTGGTATTTTCACAGGCCGGTCTCCAAAAGATAAATATATATTAAAAGATGAAACTACAAAAAGCACTTTATGGTGGACTTCTGATTCTTCAAAAAATGATAACAAACCCATTAATAAAGAGGTTTGGGATAATCTTAATGGTATTGTAACTAAACAACTCTCTAATAAAAAACTATATGTAATTGATGCATTTTGTGGGGCTAATAAAGATACTTGCTTGAAAGTAAGATTTGTAATGGAAGTGGCTTGGCAGGCTCATTTTGTTAAAAATATGTTTATTAGACCTTCAGAAGAGGAATTAAAAGATTTCGTTCCAGATTTTCATGTTTTAAATGGTTCAAAATCTAATAATGAAAATTTCAAAAATGATGGCTTAAATTCAGAAACATTTATAGCCTTCAATCTAACTGATAAAATTCAAATTATTGGAGGTAGTTGGTACGGCGGAGAAATGAAAAAAGGAATGTTCTCTGTCATGAATTATCTTCTACCTCCAAAAAATATAGCATCAATGCATTGTTCCGCTAATAAAGGACAAGACGGATCCGTTGCCTTATTTTTTGGTTTATCAGGTACAGGTAAAACAACTCTTTCTACTGACCCCAAAAGGGAACTTATTGGCGATGATGAGCACGGATGGGATGAGGATGGCGTGTTCAACTTTGAAGGTGGTTGTTATGCAAAGACCATAGATTTAGACAAAGAAAAAGAGCCAGATATATTTAAAGCTATTAGAAGAGATGCTCTCCTAGAAAACGTAACAGTTAATGAAAATGGTAAAGTTGATTATAGTGATACTTCCGTTACTCAAAACACAAGAGTGTCATATCCAATTTATCATATAGACAATATTGTTAAACCAATATCAAAAGGTGAACATGCATCTAAAATTATTTTTTTAACAGCTGATGCCTATGGTGTACTTCCACCAGTCTCTAGACTATCTTATGAACAAGCGGAGTATCATTTTCTTTCTGGCTTTACAGCAAAACTGGCTGGCACTGAAAGAGGAGTAACTAAGCCTCAGCCTACTTTTTCTGCTTGTTATGGTGCTGCCTTTTTAATGTTACATCCCACTGTTTATTCTGATGTGTTGTCAAAAAAAATGAAAGCTTCTAATTCTAAAGTCTTTTTGGTCAACACAGGTTGGAATGGTCAGGGCAATAGAATATCACTAAAAAATACTAGATCGATAATAGATGCAATCTTAAGTAATGAATTAGATGAGATTGAAACTCAAAAGATTCCATTTTTTAATCTTGAAATTCCTATCAATGTTAAGAGCGTTCCAACAGAATTATTGGATCCTCGGAACACATGGGATAAAAGTAATTTGTGGGATGAAAAAGCAAAGGAATTAGCACAATTATTTATTAGTAACTTTCAAAAATTTTGTGATAATGATCATGGAAAAAAACTTCAAGAAGCAGGTCCTTATATCTAAAAATATATTAACTTAATTTTTACCTAGGAATAAAAATGAAATTAATTTCATCTGTTTTATTTTTCGCTACTATTTTATTTACTTCACATACATTTTCCCAATCTTATTCACAAAAAAAGGGTCCTCGAGTAACCTTGGTTGATGTGGCTAAAGCTNAGATTGTTGATGTTGCTGAAAAAACAAGCGCTATTGGAAGACTTGTTGCTNTTAACCCCATTATTGTATCTTCTAANATTAATCAGGAAGTTTTAAAAACTCATTTTAAAATAGGTGATGAAGTTAAAAAGAATGATATCTTATTTACTTTAGATTCTAAGGATGTTCGAAGAAATATAAAAAGGATAACTGAGGAAATAAAATATGAAGAGGAAACTTTAAATTTTTTGAATGAAAAACTTAGATTGAGAATTTCTAAGTTAAATAATGCAAAAAAATTAAGAACTCAAAATATAATTACACAAGATAGCTTAGATAGTNTAGAAATTGCGCTCATCCAAAACCGGCAAGAAATTGTACAAAGAAGTTATAATATTAAAAAACTCCGCATTTCACTTGAAGAGAATAAAGAAAACCTTAGTTTTACAAAGGTTTTATCTCCTGTTTCTGGAAACATAATTGATATTCAATCACAAGTTGGTGCTATTACTTCTAAAGGAAAAGTTTTGGCATCAATTCTTGAAAATGGATTATATGAAATTGAAACAGACTTAAGATCTGATCTAGCTTCAAGAGTAAAGATTGGCTCTACNGTAGATGTTTATAACAATAATAAAAAATTTAAAGGTAAAATAAGAGGTATAGTAAATTCAGAAAATATTAGAACTGGGACAAGAAAGATTAGAATTACTCTAAGTGATTCTTTACCAAAAAATCTTAGCGCATCAGGTACTAGATTCTCTCTTGATATAGCGGTTGGAAATAGCTCTAAAAGACTTTTAATACCTAAAGATGCTCTAACACCTGACGGTGAAAAACAGGTTGTGTATTTGTTCGAAAATGGGATAGCTAAGAAAATACTAGTCCAAACAGGTCTTTCAGTAGGTAATAATATTGAAATTATAAGGGGTGTTAAAGAAGAGCAATTAGTTGTTATAAAAGGAAATGAAAATTTAAGACCTAACCTACCTATTAAAATCAAAAAGAATAAATAAAAATTTATTTAGGGTATTATAAGAATGAATAATTTCATTAAGCTTGCCATAAAACAGCCAATTGCAGTTGCTGCTTTGGTTTTTTTAATTATAGCCTTTGGTCTTGTTGCGCTTCAAAAAATTCCAATCCAAATGACACCCGATATTGATAAACCAATCCTTCAGGTTAGAGTGTCATGGCCTGGCGCTTCTCCAGAAGATGTAGAAAGAGAGGTGGTTACAAGGCTTGAAGTCGCAGTTTCTTCATTATCTGGTGTAGAAAATGTAGAGTCTGATAGTAGATTTGGATCTGGTAGGGTAACTTTAACATACTCAGTTGGTCAGGATATGGACATAGCCCTTATCCAACTTCTAAGCAAAGTGTCTGCAATTGATGGACTTCCTTCTGAAGCTAAAAGGCCAACAGTGCGGACATCAAATTCTGATGATAGCCCTATTTCAAGATTGGCAATGGTAAAACTTCCTAATTCCGAAATAGATNATTTGGCATCATTGGGTAATTTTGTAGAGTTTGAAATTATCGAAAAGTTATCCCGTATAGAAGGAATATCTGAAATTACATTNCGAGGAGGAGAGAAAAAAGAATTAAAAGTTGCCATAGATACTCAAAAATTAGCTGAATTTTCAATCTCAATTTCTTCCGTTTTAGATTCATTAAGAGCTAGTTCTGCACAGGTAACTGCTGGTGAAATAATTGAAGGTAAAAGAACATACTCNTTAAGAGCTGAAGCCATTTCTTATACACCAGAAACAGCTAAAAATATTATTTTAAGATCCGAAGNCNGTTCTGACGGTATACCTGTGAATGTAAAACTGGAGGATGTTGCAAAAGTTTATATGTCCTACAAAAAACCNACTAGTTTTAGAAGAATGAATGGCCAGGATGCTATAACATTTGCTGTTTTAAGAGAACCTGATTCTAATGTGGTCAAGATTATNGATAACNTAAAAGTTGAAATAGAAAAATTAAATAAAGGTATACTTGCTGAAAATGGTTTGGTTTTAAAAAATGTGTATGATGAAACAGTCTATATAAATGCAGCTATTGACCTTGTTCAGCAGAATATTTTAATTGGAGGTATACTTGCTGTTTGTATACTNATGCTTTTTTTAAGAAGCNTTAGGCCTACATTTATAATCATGCTTGCTATTCCTGTTTCAGTTGTTGGAACCTTTGTCGCAATTTCCTGGTTAGGGCTTTCGGTAAATGTAATCTCTTTGGCAGGCTTAGCTTTTGCAGTAGGGATGGTTGTTGATGCTTCAATTGTNAGTCAAGAAAATATNTANCGGTTAAGACAGTCTGGTATGTCATCTATGATGGCTTCTTATCAAGGAGCNAGACAAGTATGGGCNCCAATNCTCGGTTCAGCTCTCACCACAGTAGTGGTTTTTATACCTATTCTATTAATAGAGTTGCCAATTGGACAATTATTTCNAGATATTGGTATTGCCATTTCAGTCTCTGTTTTAATTTCTGTTTTTATTTCAGTTACGCTGATACCTACAATTGCTTCAAGATTATTAGATAAAGATATAAGTAATGCAAACAGTAGATTTTCTATAATTTNTTTAGATACCTTTGCCTCAAAGTTTGCAAAGTTAATACAAGGATATGCTAACTGGTCAACTAAATCTCTAAAACTAGGCCTTTCAGTTGTAATGGGATTAATAATTACTGCATCNTTAAGTATTTTTTATTTTTTACCTCCACTTGATTATTTGCCAGATGGTAATAGNAATTTTGTTTTTGCACGTATTATGGTACCCCCAGGGTACAATAAGGAAGCAACGATTGATATTTCNCGTGCTATGGAAAAAGCAGCTAAACCATTATGGGAAGCAAAAAGTGATGGACCTTATGGNAAGCCAAAGATTGATCGTTTTTTCTTCGTTGCTTATTCAGGAGGAGCTTTNGCAGGTGCTGCAACTGAGGATCCTAAAAGAGTAANAGAAATTTTACCTGTTCTTACAAAGCCAATTAGATCGCAACCTGGCGCAAGGGCTTTTGCGCAACAAGCATCTTTGTTTGGAAGGTCTGTCGGTGGAGCAAGGGTTATTAAATTAGAAATAACTGGGCCGTCTCTAGACNTGATACAACCAACTGCCCAAAAAGTAATGAGAAGTGTAAGAAAAGAATTTCCTCCAAGTGAAGGGCATCAGGTGCGTTCTGTTCCTCAAATGGGATCTGGTTCTCCTCAAGTTATGATCAACCCAATACCCGAAAAGCTTGCTAATATTGGAATGTCTGCAAGAGAATTTGCACAGTCGTTAGATGTGTTTAATGATGGTGTNCGAGTTACAGAGATACCTTTTGAAGGAAGGCTAATAGATCTTGTNTTAACTTCGGACAAGGCTAACNTNAGCAAAATAGATAATCTAAAGGATTTGCCTCTAATTACAAAATCAGGTGAGTTGGNAAGGNTATCCCAAGTTGCAGAAATTAAAATAATAGGTGTTCCTCAACAAATAAAAAGATTATCTGGAAGAAGAGTNATTACCCTTCAATTAAGACCTCATGAGAGTATATCCTTAGAGAACGCGGTTTTAAAACTACAAGATCTAGTTGTTAATCCTATTGAAAAAGATACTCCTGATGNTGTTTCAATAAATTTATCAGGGGCTGCTAGTGAATTAGAACGAACATGGGTAGCTATGAAAAATAATGTAATGATAGCTCTTTTTGTAATATTTCTATTACTTGCTATTTTGATGAAATCATTTGTACTTCCTATTGTGGTAATGGTTACTGTTCCTATAGCTGGAGCAGGGGGTATATTAGCACTTGTGATTTTAAATAAATTTCAACCGCAACCTTTAGATATGCTAACAATGTTAGGGTTTATTATTTTAGCTGGTATTGTAGTCAATAATTCCATTTTGATGGTTGAACAAACGTTATGGCATATTAGAAATGAAAGCATGAAAATTTCAGAAGCNATTACTGAAGCAACAAAAAATAGAATTAGACCTATATTTATGTCNACTCTTACTAGTTTGTTTGGCTTGATCCCTTTGGTTCTCTTTCCTGGNTCTGGATCAGAATTATATCGGGGAATTGGTACTGTAGTTTTTGGAGGATTAGCNACTTCTGCAATATTAACATTACTTATGGTTCCTCCTCTTCTTGCTATTGCTCTAAAAACTCANAAATTGAAAGCAGTTTCAGAAGATAAAGATGAATTATTTGCTTAATAANAATGTTANTAGTAACTATTTTTTTTATTTAGTGACAATTTGTGACTTTACGGGCTATATAAGCNTCTTTGAATAAANAATAAAATTTGAGCTANGTAATGACTAAAAATAAAACTGCTGAAGATAAAATCAAATTTATAAGAAATATTGCAATAGTTGCTCATGTTGATCATGGAAAAACCACTCTTGTAGACACTTTACTTCAACAATCAGGTACATTTGCTGCACATGCTGAAACAGTAGAAAGAGTAATGGACTCAAATGATTTAGAAAAAGANCGTGGAATTACAATTTTATCNAAAAATACTGGCTTAAATTGGAAAGATTACAGAATAAATATTGTGGACACTCCAGGGCATGCTGATTTCGGTGGAGAGGTTGAAAGAGTTATCTCTATGGTAGACTCAGTATTATTGCTAGTTGATGCTGTTGACGGTCCTATGCCACAGACGGGATTTGTTACTAAAAAAGCATTACAAGCTGGGTTACGTCCNATTGTAGTTATAAATAAAATAGACAGAGATGGTGCAAGGCCTGACTGGGTTCTTGATCAAACATTTGATCTTTTTGATAGATTAGGTGCTGACGAAAACCAACTAGATTTTCCAGTGGTATACGCATCAGCTATTCAAGGTTGGGCNACTGATGATTTATCAAACAAAAAAGATAATATGGATACTATTTTTGAAACTATTATCAAAAACGTATCTCATCCTGACGTAGATGTTTCGGGAAATCTACAAATGCAAATATCAGCCTTAAGTTACTCTAGCTACGTTGGCATAATTGGAACTGGTAGGATAAGAAGAGGACAATTAAAAAAGGGACAACAAGTTTCTATCGGTAATGTAAATGGAGACGTGCGTGCTGGAAAAATCTTACAAATAATGAATTTTCATGGTCTTGAAAAAAAAGAAGTAGATGAAGCTACAGCTGGAGATATTGTAGCTGTTAGCGGTTTAGGNGAATTAAANATCTCTGATACTATATGTGAATTTGGTCAATTTGAAGTTTTAGAAAAACTTTCCGTTGATGAGCCAACTCTTAGTATGATTATACAGGTAAACGATAGTCCATTTGCTGGACAAGAGGGCAAACTTGTTACTAGTAGATCTATAAGAGATCGATTACATCAAGAATTAAAAACAAATGTTGCTCTTCGAGTTGAAGATACTGATCATCCTGACAAATTTAGAGTATCTGGAAGAGGTGAACTACATTTGTCAATCTTAATTGAGAGTATGAGAAGGGAAGGCTTTGAGTTAGGGGTGTCTTCCCCAGAAGTTATTACAAAAAAAATAGATAACGTAACTAAAGAACCATATGAGAATGTTACAATTGATGTTGAAGAAACTCATCAAGGTAAAGTTATGGAAAAAATGGGAGAAAGAAAAGCTCAGCTATTAGACATGGTACCTGACGGGAAAGGTAGAGTGCGTTTAGATTATAATATGACTAGTAGAGGTTTAATAGGTTTTAGATCAGAATTTTTAACACTAACATCTGGTTCAGGGTTATTATACCATACCTTTGATAAATATGGCCCAATAATTCAAGGTTTAAGTACTGGCAGACGAAATGGGGCTTTAATATCTATTGGTCAGGGCAAAGCTCTGCCATATGCATTATTTAACCTTCAAGAAAGAGGTAAAATGATCATTGAAAATGGTATTGAGGTATATGAGGGTATGATTATTGGTATACATAGTAGAAATAATGATCTTGTTGTTAACCCTCTAAAAGGTAAACAGCTTACTAATATTAGGGCTTCTGGCAGTGATGATGCAGTCATACTTACTACGCCAATTAACGTAACGCTAGAGTTTGCTTTAGAATTTATAAATGATGACGAGTTAGTTGAGGTAACCCCAACTAGTATAAGAGTAAGAAAAAAATACCTGAAAGAGCATGAAAGGAAGAAAGCTGCTAGAGCAGCTTCATAAACTATAAGCTCAGGTTTTGTTTATTAAACTCTTCTTTAGTATCTATGTCTAATGTGGTTCCAATCCCAGCATTAACTGTAACGTAATCTTTATTCTTAATATGTGATCTTGCGCCTTCATCATCATTAAGATTCTTTAGAATATCAAAATAGCTTTTAGGAAGGATAACGGGGTTACCAAGACTAGTTTCGTATTTAGGAAAAACTACTTTTGTAGAATTCAATTCTATAAATTTATTTTCTAAATTCTGTAAATCAACTTTTGATATAAAGGGCATATCTGCTGGGATTATCATGACACCTTGAATATAATCTTCTATATGTCCCATTGCACATGAAATAGACGTGCCTATTCCTCTTTTATAATCGATGTTATTTACAATCTTAATATTAGGATTGTTAATTAGATCAATAATTTTACTTTTCTCGTGACCTACTACAACCAATAAATCTTTAGGCTCATTTTCTTCTAATAAAACATCAATTACA
>NZHB01000056.1 GCA_002691185.1 SAR116 cluster bacterium
AAGGATGTTGTACCAATTGTCATCATTATTGTTGAAATAAATAGAATATTAGCTACTTCTATTTTATCAAATTGTCCTATATCAGAAAGCCAAGGCCCGGCCCATAAACCCAATATGGCAAGCCCTGTACCTCCTGCTATACCTGACAAGGGTCCAATTCTCCAAAACGCATAGCTTGTATATATATGTTTTAAAACCTTTAAAATAGGTAATGGTTTTTCCTGATTAGATGTTTCCTGTTTCTCTGGAACTATAAAAAAAATCAAGGCACCAGTGAATATTGTTATTATTCCTAGAAAAAAATAAACACCTCTCCAATCTGTAATTTGCAGTGCCATTTCTAGTGGAGTTGATGCCACAATGGCTCCCATTCCTCCAGCTGACATAAAAATACCTATTAGTAGTGGTAATCTTTCTTTAGGATACCAGACGGCAAAAGCTTTAAAAGCTCCCATTAAAGCACCAGATACTCCTAAGCCTATTAAACCACGTGCTATAACGAGCGACCAAACATCATTTCCTAAACTAAATAAAATTGCTCCTGTAGCTGCAACTAAAAATAAAATACTTTGAACTTTTCTTGCACCAAATTTATCTAGAAGAACTCCCAGGGGTAATTGAAATAAACCAAATGTTAAAAAATATGCTGATGTGATTAACCCTAGTTGCTCTGCATTTATACTTAGATCATTGCTCAAATAAGGAGCAAGAACAGCGTTAGTTGATCTATAAAGGTAAGATAGAAAATATCCACAAGCAAAAGGTAAAAAAATAAAAATAAGTTTTTCTATATTGTTTTCAGGAATTTTATTGTTAATTAACTGCATATTTTAAATACTTAAAACTTATGATTATTTGTTTAATAAATGACAAAATGAAATCAAAACAATTTAACACATTAAGTATTACTAAGATAGCTTAATAATTAGAAAGTTGACCTTTGTTATTTAGAGTATTTATAATAAAAAAAGAGGAGTTTTTTTATGCAAATATCAAAAGAAATTGAAAATATTATTCCAGAAATAAGAAGTTGGAGACACACTCTGCATGCTCATCCAGAACTTGGGTATGAAGAGAAATGGACATCAGACTTTGTTGCAGACAAATTGCAATCTTTTGGTATAGAAGTTCACAAAGGTTTAGGGGGGACAGGAGTTGTTGGAGTTTTAAAAGGTCTTGATGCTCATTTAGGTGGTGGAGGTAATAAAGCTATTGGTCTAAGAGCTGATATGGACGCTTTACCTATGACAGAAGAAAATGATTTTCCTTATAAATCAAAGTTTGATGGCCGTATGCATGCATGTGGTCATGATGGGCATACAGCTATGTTACTAGGCGCAGCCAAATTGCTTGCATCAAGAAATAATTTTAATGGAACAGTATATTTTATATTTCAACCTGCTGAAGAAGGTGGTGGTGGTGGCTTGGCAATGATAGATGATGGACTTTTTGACGAGTTTCCTATGGATAGTGTGTGGGGAATGCATAATTGGCCAGGTATGGAAGAAGGAACTGTAGCTGTACACAAAGGTTCAGTGATGGCTGCTGCAGATAGGTTTGAAGTTACTGTAAATGGAAATGGAGGCCATGCTGCCATGCCTCAGGCAACAAACGACCCTGTTTTAGCAGTGACCGCAATTATTCAGGCATTACAGCAAATAGTAGCACGCAAACAAAACCCTCTTGATGCTGTAGTGGTTTCTGTTACCCAAATTAATGCAGGTTCTGGTTTTAATATTATTCCTCAAAAAGCAAATTTNATTGGTACTATNAGGACNGTTAATCCTGNNACNAGANTANATGTNCATAAACANTTTACANAAATNTGTNANGCAACNGCNNTAGCNTATGGATGTGTNGCAGANGTNTCTGTNATNAAAGGTTATCCNGTNACNGTAAATGATNTTNAATCTAGTGANAANGCAATNGAAGTNNCNTCNANTTTATTTGGTAAANATNNNGTAAANACTAATNTNNCNCCTTCTATGGGAGCAGAAGATTTTGCNTATATGTTAGAAAAAANNCCNGGANCATATATNTGGNTNGGTGCNGGNGAAGGAAANTCAGGTTGNATGCTNCATAATACNAAATATGATTTTAACGANAANATNNTACCTTTAGGTATTTCGTACTGGGAAAAATTAGTTAAAACCGAATTGCCTCTTAGATAATATTATATAGACTTACTCAGTGTTTAGTAATATATATTTTTGCATGAGAAATTTATTATTACTAATAATTATAGCATCCTTAGCACTCATAATAGTAACAATTTTTGCTATTAATTTGTGGTTACAAATGGCAGACGTAACAATTAGTTTTAATGGTAAAATGGCTATTTTTGTTGGTGCGTTTTTTACTATACTTCTGGGTTCTGGCTTAATGTCGTTGGCCTTTTTTTCTTCACGTCATGGTTTTGATGAACAAGTAGATCATGATTTAGAAGCTTTATTTAAGAAGTTTAAAAACCGTTAACATATATTTATTATTTTTGTCTTTGAAAATATATTTGAACTTCAGAATATAATTAATTTAATAAACTCACTTAAAACTGCTCTTATTTTGATATTGTTTAGTTTATAAGTTTTAATTTATAGGAGCTTTGTTATACAAAAAATATTCAGAGAACTTTCTGAGAAAATATCAGATAGTGAACTACAAGTTTCTAATTTAAAATTTTCATCCATATTAAAATTTAAAACAGAAATTTTAGCTGGGTTGACTGTCGCTTTGGCTCTAGTGCCTGAGGCTGTTTCTTTCTCATTTGTTGCTGGTGTTCATCCTTTGGTGGGTTTGTATGCAGCTTTTATCGTCGGCTTGATCACCGCGTTGATTGGAGGACGGCCTGGTATGATTTCTGGAGCTACTGGGGCTTTAGCTGTTGTAATGGTTGCTTTGGTTTCTTCTCATGGTGTTGAGTATTTATTTGCAACGGTAGTACTAATGGGTATTTTTCAGATTATAGCTGCTTTTTTGAGGTTGGGTAAATTTATTAGATTAGTACCTTATCCAGTTATGCTTGGTTTTGTGAATGGGTTGGCTATCGTTATTTTTTTAGCCCAAATGTCTCAGTTTCAAATAACAGATATATCAGGAAATAAACAATGGATGGAAGGGCAAAATCTGTTTATTATGATATTGCTTGTAATTGCAACAATGATTGTAATATGGGGTATTTCTAAAATTACTAATATTATACCAGCACCCTTGGCTGGCATAATTGTAGTTGCCATGATTGTCATTTTTTTAGATATTGATGTTCCACGGGTTGGTGACTTGGCGTCTATTAAAGGGGGGTTGCCAACATTTCATATTCCTTTAGTACCGTTTAATGTTGATACTTTATTAGTTATCCTTCCATATGCTTTAATTTTAGCAACTATTGGATTAATCGAAAGTTTGTTAACACTTAATTTGGTAGGAGAAATTACTGGAAAAATTGGAGGTGCGTCTCAGGAGTGTGTCGCTCAAGGTATTGCTAACACTGTTACTGGTTTTTTTAGTGGTATGGGTGGTTGTGCTATGATTGGACAATCCATGATTAATGTAAAGTCTGGCGGGCGTACAAGAATATCTGGAATCGCAGCCTCTCTATTTTTACTTTTATTCATTGTGATTGGATCATCGTTGATTGAGCAAATCCCTTTGGCTGCATTGGTAGGCGTTATGTTCATGGTTGTTATTGGTACTTTTGCTTGGCAAAGTATTTTAGTTATAAAACGTATCCCAAGGATTGACGTTATCGTAATGATAATTGTAACTGTAGTTACTGTTATTTATGATTTAGCTATAGCTGTTTTATGCGGAGTTATTATATCGGCGCTTGCTTATGCTTGGAATAATGCAATTCGTATTAGAGGAAGTGTATCTGTAGATGAAAATCGTAATACAATTTATTATATTGAAGGTCCATTGTTTTTTGGATCCGTTCAAGGGTTTTCAGAAATATTCAACATAGACAATGATACTGAAACTGTGATTGTAGACTTTATTAATAGTCGTGTTGTGGATCAATCTGCTTTGCAGGCAATAGAAGACTTAGCCGTTAAGTATGAAAAAAGAAATAAAAAATTACAATTGAGACATTTGTCAACTGATTGTCATTCATTATTGCGTAAAGCTGGTCAANTAATTGTAGATACAGACGATGATCCTAGTTATGGCCTAGCTGTTGATTATGGCGTAAAGCCAGGTATCTTTAATAAGAATCACTAAATCTATATTTAATAGTTGACTTTTGTTTATATTTATAAGAGAACAAAACATGAACAAAATATATGGAATATGAGAAATGATGAATTTAGAGGTTACAAAACAAATTTTAGCTCAAAATGGACACTATAAACCATCTACTAAATTAGATATTTTTAGGCCATGTTTAAATCGTCCACAAATGTTTCCACTTTATAGTTCTAAAGTTTCTGCAGGCTTTCCTTCACCCGCAGATGATAATTTAGAGAAGACTTTAGATTTAAATAGTTATTTAATTAAAAGACCTGCAGCAACGTTCTTTGTTCGTGTTAATGGAGATTCAATGATTAATGCTGGTATAAATGATAATGACATACTCGTTGTAGATAGAAGTATTAAACCATCACATGGCAAAGTAATTATAGCCGTTCTAGATGGCCAAATGACTGTTAAAAGATTACATAAACGTTCTGGTAAAATTATATTAATGCCAGAAAATGACCTATATAAGCCAATTGAAATTCAAAGTCATATGAATGTAGAAATTTGGGGAGTGGTTACTAGCTCAGTTCATTTTTTATAATATGTATGGATTAGTAGATTGTAATAATTTCTATGTCTCTTGTGAAAGAGTATTCAATCCTTTTTTAAGGAATAAACCAGTTGTTGTGTTATCTAATAATGATGGATGTATTATAGCTAGATCAAATGAAGCTAAGGTTTTGGGAATACCTATGGGCGCCCCATTACATCAATATAAAAAGTTAATAAATCAGAATAAAGTTTTTACATACTCTTCAAATTATACTTTGTACGGAGATATGTCATCACGTGTCATGAGTTCGCTAAACTATTTTGTTCCTGATATAGAGGTGTATTCTATTGATGAAGCTTTTCTTAATTTAAAAAAAATACATAGCCAAACTTTATTAGATGAAATGGTTAGAATTAAAAAATTGATTTACCANTGGACAGGAATACCGGTATCTATTGGAGTAGCGCCTACTAAAACATTAGCAAAGTTAGCAAATAGAATGGCTAAAAAACATTCACCTAATGGCGTTTATTTTCTACCTGTATCAGATCATTTAAACAAGATATTAAAGGATATATCTTTAGAAGATATTTGGGGTATATCAAAAGGTTGGGCAAATCGGTTAAAATCTATAGGAATTAAAACTCCTTTTCAATTACAGCAGTCAGATCCTCGCAAAATAAGGAGTATGATTTCAGTTGTTGGTGAGCGTATTGTTTATGAGTTAAGAGGAATACCTTGTCTTACTTTAGAAGAAGTAGCTACAAAAAAATCAATAACTGTATCTAGATCTTTTGGTAGTATTGTTCGTAACAAGAATGATTTAAAAAAAGCATTAGCAAATTATGCAGCNAGAGCTGCTGAGAAGCTTAGATCACAAGACAGTTTATGTGGTGCAATTTCTGTTTTTATTAACACCAATCATTTTAGTAAAAAGGATTTACAATATAGCAATAGCACGTCAGTTATTTTGGATGATTTAACAGATAGCACACAGCTCATAATACAAAAAGCGTTTAGGTTGTTAGAAAATCTTTATCTTCCCAATTATAATTATAAAAAAGTTGGGGTTATATTACTTAATATTGAGAAAAGAAGCCAAGATCTTACGAATAAAAATTATATTACCCAAGGAAATTTATTTACGTATGACAACAACTCCTTAAAAGCTATCTCTCAGTCTGATATTTGTATGAAAATATTAGATAGTGTTAATACTAAAATGGGAAAAATGACTTTGTTTTACGGGTCTCAAGGAGTAATGAAACAGTCAAAAATTAAAAAAGAAGAAAGTAATTGGCGAATGCGTTCTAATTATAGATCTCCATTTTATACAACAAATTGGAACGATATATTAGAGGTATCATAGAAAAAATTAAGATTTATCAGTGTTTTCTGGAAGAGGAATACAGCTAAACCCAGAGGTCCAGAGTTCTGCACAAACTGAACGAGCTTGATACTCAGCAAGCTCTATAAATCTTACACGCCAAAGATATTCTACGGTATTATTCTTGTTGCTAGTTCTGGTAATTTTACTTAAAGATGCTGGTAAATTAGCTAGTTGTTCTGGCACCATATTTCTTGCGTTACGAGCNGCCTTGTGGGCATTAAGCCTGTTTTTGAAAGCTCCTATTTGTATAAACCAATCTTCTTCTTTATCTGAAGGAGGTAGTTTAAGAGTAGGAGGTATATTAAAATTTTTTACACTTTTCTCTACAATAGAAATCGTAGGACGGGCTAATGGTACCTCGGATGGTTTTGCTATTCTTACTAGAGGTTTAGAAGGTTTAGTTTTAAAATGTCTGTTAAGTAGTGTAATCATATGTTTATCACGTGATCTTGCTTTTTTGCCTCCAAAAACAACACCAATAATTCTTTGTCCATTTCTTTCTACGGAAGCGACAAGATTGAACCCAGAAGCAGAGGTATAACCTGTTTTAATACCGTCAGTACCAGAATAACTACCTAATAAATTATTATGGTTGGTGTATTTGGTACCTTGATAAACAAAATATTTAGTTTTAAATAGTTTGAAAAATTTGGGATGATCACGTCTAATGGCCATTCCTAATGTTGCCATATCTCTTGCAGTAGATAATTGACCTCTATTAGGTAATCCAGAAGCATTTTTAAAGGTGGTTCTAGTCATACCTAATTGCTTGGCCTTTTTAGTCATCAATTTCGCAAAATTTCTTTCTGATTTTCCTAAATTCTCAGCAACTACTGTAGCTACATCATTTGCAGACTTAGTTATTAATGCCATGATTGCATTTTTAACAGTAATTCTAGATCCTGGAGAAAGGTATAATTTGGATGGAGGCTGTCTTGATGCACGTTTAGATACTTTTAGTTTAGTCTTTATCGATATTTTTTTGGACTCCAAAGCGTCAAAAATCATGTATAAAGTCATTATTTTTGTAAGTGATGCTGGATAATTTCGAGTATCTGCATTGGTGTTGTGATAAATTCGTTTAGTATTTTCATTAATCACAAAAGAAGCATATTTAGCGTTTGCAGGGGAGCCTAAAATTATCAAAGATAATAAAAAAGAAGAAAATAAAAATGGGGTTTTTAAGAGTAGAGTAGTGTTAGGCTTTAATAATCTAAAAGCATAAGATTTAATCACATTATATAAATCCATTAACAAAGTTTATGTCTCCAATAAAATAATTTTAAGCAAAACAAACGATATAAATTATAGTTGAAATTTATAAAAAAAACACATGATTTAGATATTTTTTAAAATAAAACACTATATTTGGTAAAAAAATTATTTTTTTAGAAAACTTGTATCTGAAAAAATTATTAATTTAAACTTGTTGAACATATATGCCGTTCTTATATTATAATTGAAGTTATAAGAAAGTTATAAATTTGGCTATTCAAATAAGAATAAATTTAAATCATAGGTATCTCATAAAAAAGAGGCCACCATTTGCGATGTCTAAAGATGATGAAGATAAAAAGGATACTAATGGAAATATTAAATTAGCTACTAAACCAAAAACTAAAACCCCACCTCTATATAGGGTATTGATGATGAATGATGATTATACCCCAATGGAGTTTGTTATTGAAGTATTAGAAAAATTTTTCCAAAAAAATAGAGAAGAGGCCACACAGATTATGCTTCATGTTCATCAGCGTGGGGTAGGTGTTTGTGGTATTTATGCGTATGATCTAGCGGAAACAAAAGCAATGCAAGTCATGAATTATGCGCGTAAATATGAACATCCTTTGCAAGTTCAATTAGAGAAGGAATAAAAATGCTATCTAAATCTTTAGAAGAAACTTTACGACGTGCAATGACTAGTGCATCTTCGCTAAAACACGAATTTGCAACATTGGAACATTTATTATTTGCCTTATTAGAAGACCATGATGCATTGGAAGTTCTAAAAGCTTGTTCTGTTAATGTAAAGACTTTGGAAGATGATATAAATAAATATTTAAAAGAAGATTTAAAAGCCATAGTCACTTCGGATAATGAAGCAGATACACAGCCGACGGCTGGTTTCCAGAGAGTTGTACAAAGGGCTGTTATTCATACACAATCATCTGGTAGAAAAGAAGCAACTGGTGCTAATATTTTAGTTGCTATGTTCTCTGAAAGAGATTGTTATGCAGTATATCTTCTTCAGAAACAAGACATGAAGCGGCTTGATGCTGTCAGTTTTATGAGTCATGGATTAGCAAAAGATCCTAATTATTCAAAACCTACGTCACCTTCGGGTATAGATAGTGATGCTGAAGGTTCAGAAAATAAAAAACCTGAAAAAGCACTAGATAAATATGCTGTGAATTTAAATGAAAAAGCTGCAGAGGGTAAAATTGATCCTTTGATTGGAAGGCAACTTGAGTTGGATAGAACAATTCAAGTTTTATGTAGACGTACAAAAAATAATCCTTTGTTAGTAGGTGATCCAGGTGTTGGTAAAACTGCTATAGCAGAAGGTCTGGCTGATAGGGTTGTTAAAGGTAATGTACCAGAGGTTCTTCTAAACTCTGAAATTTATGCATTAGATATGGGAGCTCTCCTTGCAGGGACTAGGTATAGAGGTGATTTTGAAGAGAGACTAAAGGCTGTAATGAAAGAAATCGAAAGTAATGAAAATGCGATTTTATTCATAGATGAAATACACACTATAATTGGTGCAGGGGCTACGAGTGGTGGAGCAATGGATGCATCAAACCTATTAAAACCTGCTTTGCAAAACGGTGGTTTAAAATGTATAGGTTCAACAACTTACAAAGAATATAGGGGTTACTTTGATAAAGATAGAGCTTTAGTAAGAAGGTTTCAGAAAATAGATGTGTCTGAGCCAAATGTTGACGATGCAGTTAAAATTCTAATGGGTCTTAAATCTCGTTATGAAGAACATCATAAATTAAAATTTACTAATATAGCTATAAAGACAGCTGTAGAGCTTTCTGCAAGATATATTAATGACAGAAAATTACCTGATAAGGCTATAGATGTCATTGACGAAACAGCGGCAGCTCAAATGTTAAAAAACAAATCAAAACGTAAACGTATAATTGGCAAAACAGAAATAGAAGAGACAGTTGCGTTAATTGCTAGAATACCTCCAAGAAATGTATCGACTGATGATAGAAAAGCTCTTTCAAAATTGGAAGATGATCTTAAGAGGATGGTTTATGGTCAGGATAAAGCCGTTACGGAATTAGTTGCAAGTATCAAACTTTCAAGAGCCGGTTTAAGAGAGGGTGAAAAACCAGTAGGTTGTTATTTATTTTCAGGTCCAACGGGCGTAGGTAAAACAGAAGTTGCTAGACAATTAGCTGAGGCAACTGGCGTTAAGCTTGTGAGATTTGATATGTCAGAATATATGGAAAGACATACAGTCTCGAGGCTTATCGGTGCACCTCCGGGGTATGTTGGATTTGATCAAGGTGGGCTTTTGACAGATGCAATCGATCAAAACCCACACTCTGTTTTATTATTAGATGAGATAGAAAAAGCTCACCCAGACTTATTTAATTTACTGTTGCAAGTTATGGATCATGGTAAATTAACGGATAATAATGGAAAATCGGTTGATTTTAGAAATACTATTTTAATAATGACTACTAATGCAGGAGCTCAAGAATTATCAAAAGCAGCAATTGGTTTTAAGCAGGAAAATAGAGAAGGTGCTGATGGTGAGGCCATAGAAAAACTTTT
>NZHB01000057.1 GCA_002691185.1 SAR116 cluster bacterium
TGATATTTATTTCAATTTACAATAACTGGGAAGAGCTCTTAAGACATACTGCTTATACTCTTACAGAAATTTTAGTTTCAATATTTATTGGTACGGTAATAGGAATAACAACTGCACTAATTATTTCATCNTCAAAAAAATTAAAGAGATGGATTATGCCTATATTGCTTGCTAGCCAGTCAATTCCAGTATTTGCACTAGCTCCCCTTCTAATTTTATGGCTCGGATATGGCATGAGTAGCAAAATAGTAATAGGNGTATTAATAGTTTTTTTTCCAATCACATCTAATTTTACTGATGCCTTAAATAAAGTTCCACAAGAACTAATTGACGCTGGTAAAACATTAAATTTTACAAAAACTCAATTATTTTGGAAAATAAAAATACCATCATCATTACCAGGATTATGTTCCGGTATTAGAGTGGCNGCNTGCTTTGCGCCAATTGGAGCAGTTGTAGGAGAATGGATAGGTGGAAGTACAGGACTTGGCTCATTTATGATNTATAGCAATGCCAGACTTCAAACTGATAATATGTTTGCAGCCTTAATTATTCTTATTTTTGTTACAATTTCTATTTATAAAATTACAGATTTAATATTGAGTAAGTATGTATGGTGGAAATAAATTAAATAATTGATTTTCTAGTTAAAGAATTATAAAATTACCTTTGCCGGGGGTGCATGACCTTTGTCTTGCTGAGAATAAACCCTTATAACCTGATCTGGTTAAGACCAGCGGAGGAAGTAGCAAAATGCAAATAATATTGAAAATAATTATTACATCCTTTCTTTTACTTACTTCAATTCTTGCTAACGCAAAAACTGACAAAATTACAATTGGTCTAGATTGGTTTATAAACCCTGATCACGCACCGCTCATAATTGCAGAACAAAGGGGTTATTTTAAAGAACTAGGTCTTGATGTTGAAATGATCGAGCCAGCTGATCCTAACGACCCCCCAAAGCTTGTTGCTGCCGGGAAGCTAGACCTTGCAATTTCATATCAACCACAACTGCACATTCAAGTTGATCAAGGCCTACCCGTAGTAAGAGTTGGAACTCTTGTGAGTGTCCCATTAAACTCACTTGTTGTATTAGAAAATGGCCCAATAAAGTCAATTTCGGATCTTAAAGGTAAAAAAATTGGTTTTTCCGTTGGAGGTTTTGAAGAAGCTTTACTTTCTGGAATGTTAGAAAAATATAATATTAAAATGACTGATGTAGATTTGGTAAATATTAACTTTTCATTATCACCATCACTAATAGCAAAAAAAGTTGATGCTGTTATTGGAGCATTCAGAAATTTTGAACTTAATCAGATGGATATAGTTAATCATCCTGGGAAGGCATTCTACCCAGAAGAACATGGGGTACCCTCATATGAAGAACTTATCTATATTTCAAATATAAAAAATAGGAACAACCCAGTTTTTGATAAATTCTTTAAAGCTATTCAAAAAGCTACTTTGACAATCATTAATGACCCAGAAACAACATGGAAAGATTTTTCTACTTATCGCAAAGGACTTGATGATGAGTTAAACAAAAGGGCTTTTAAAGATACCTTAAGCAGATTTACCCTAAGGCCACAAGCACATGATTTAAAAACATATGAAGAGTTTGCAAATTTTCTAAGAGAAAAAGGAATTATCAAAAAAAATATCAAGACAATAACTTTTGCAAAACCCTGATAGTGTAAACTTATATTGAAATTAAGCTTTTTTTATTTAAGATAATCTGGATGATTTTTTTTAATAAAATAAACTTAGGATTTCCAATTTAATGAAGCCACTAATCCTTTTTCTTATTTTAATCAGCTTATGGCTGTTAATGTCAGGACATTATACATTTTTAATTATTTGCTTAGGTATTTTATCTTGTGCATTTTGCGTGTATGTAGCTAATAGAGCAAAACTCATTGATGACGAGGGTTTACCTTTATTTTTTTTACCTAGGTTATTGAATTATTTAATATGGCTATTTAAAGAAATATTAATTTCCAACCTAAATACTGCGAAAGCAATAATTACAAACAATATTGAACCTGAAACATTTACCGTAAAAGCATCTCAAATAACTGATGTAGCTAAAGTTACTTACGCAAATTCTATAACTCTAACTCCTGGTACCGTAACAACAAAAATTAAAAATAATATCTTTGAAGTTCACGCCCTTAATACAAATTTTGGCGACGACGTTAGAAGTAATGAAATGGATAAGAAAGTAAAATTGTTAGAGGGGGAGCAATAATGTTCTTAGCAGCCCTAACAGCATGTGCAATTTCTTCAATTCTAGTATTAGCAAGAATAATATTAGGCAAAACAACATTTGATAGGATTTTAGCAGTTAATAGCCTTGGAACTATAATTGTTTTAGGCATTGCCCTTCATGGGTTCTTCATGAATAGACCAGAGTTTTTAGATATTGCAATTGTGTATGCTCTTATAAATTTCATTGGCACAGTTGCCATATTAAAACTTTTTAGTACTGGTTCTCTAAAAGGAAATGACAAATAATGGACTTGTTTATAGATTTACTAACAGGGATTTGTTTTTTCTTAGGGTCTCTTTCGATAATTATAGGCGCATGTGGATTAATAAAACTACCAGATGTTTTTGCTAGAATACATGCGGCGGGCATGATTGATACTGGCGGCACTGCCTTTTTTATTCTTGGAATGATTTTACAGTCAGGNTGGTCATTAATTACTGTTAAACTAATATTAATTGGAATTTTTATTTTTTTTACGAGTCCAGTCACTAGCCACGTTACTGCCAACTTAGCAAGGGAGAAAGGAATAATCCCCGTTGGTAAAAAAATCGGAAAGTTATTATGATCTCAGAATTAATAATAAACGCATTTTTAGTTTCAATTATGCTAGGAATTGGAATTGCTCTCTTAAAATCCAGATCTGTAATATATACAGTTCTTTTAACAAGCGCTTATTCATTAGTAGCTGCGCTGATGTTTATTTCTTTAGATGCTGTTGATGTCGCCTTTACTGAAGCATCTGTAGGCGCTGGAATATCGACAATTTTATTTCTAGCAGCTATGGCTTTTTTGCCAAGAGAAGAGGAAAAAAATGTCACTTCTCAATTTTTTCCAGCTATTGTTTGCTTGGCCCTTGGTGGTGTTTTAATATGGTGCAGTTATGATTTGCCCCAAATTGGACTTGCCTCATCCCCTATACATCAACATATTGTTCCAGAATATATTTTAGGATCTAGAAATGATATTGGAATACCAAATATAGTCACTTCAGTTTTAGCTAGTTATCGTGGCTATGATACTTTTGGAGAAACAATAGTTGTTTTCACCGCTGGAATTGCTGTCTTAGCAATATTAAAAAATAATAAGAAAAACATAAAAAAATTAAAATCTAAAAAAAAGGTTTTAAATAATGGATAAAAACCCAATATTAAGAATTGCAACTAAAATTCTTTTTGCTCCTATAATTTTATTTGGTTTATACGTTCAATTTCATGGAGACTTTGGGCCGGGCGGAGGTTTCCAAGCTGGAGTCATTGTTGCAAGCGCGTTCATACTTTACGCAATTGTGTTTGGCCTAGAAAAAGGCAAAGAACTTTTTCCTTTAAATATCAATGTGTTTTTACTCGCATTAGGTGGTATTTTGTATGGAGGTGTTGGTGTTGCATCTATGTTATTAGGTGAAGAATTTTTATCCTACAATGTGTTAGGAAGTACAAACCAGGCCGGTCAACATATTGGAATATTATTAGTTGAATTTGGTGTTGGGCTAACAGTTTCAAATGTAATGATAGCATTATTTTATGCTTTTGCAGATTTCAAAACATCAGGAGAAACAAAATGATTTCTTCGTCTCTTGGTGTTTGGAATTATTGGGTAGTATTCTTATTAATGATGATAGGTCTTTTCTTAGTAATAGGAAAAAAGAATTTATTAAAAAAGATTGTGGGTTTAACTATTTTCCAGACTTCTGTTTTTCTCCTATATATTACATTTGGAAAAATACAAGGTGGCACTGCTCCAATTTTAAATGATATCAACGACACACTTTATTCTAATCCATTACCACATGTTCTCATCCTCACTGCTATTGTAGTGGGTGTTGCAACAACTGCCCTAGGTTTGTCATTAGTTTTAAGAATTAACTCTGAATATGGGAGTATAGAAGAGGATGATATATCAGCTCAAGATTTAGTTGATTATCATGAACTAATAGAAACAAATAAAAAAGTTAGCGTAAAGTTTAAAAAATGACAGATATCATAATTAAAAACTTGCCTATTTTAGTAGTCATCTGTCCTTTAATGATGTCTCTTATTGTCGTACTTATTCCATATAATTTTCTGAGTTGGTTAATTACACTTTTCACAACGTTTATTACGTTTATTTTTTCACTATTTTTATATCAGGAAGTCTATCTACATACTTCAATTTCATACGCTCTGGGTAATTGGATACCCCCTATGGGTATAGAATATGTAATCGATAAAGTATCAATTGTTCCTATTATAATAATTTCTCTAATTAGTTTTATAACAACAATTTTTTCCTCCAAAGTAATGCCTGCTGAAATAAATAGCTCATCTATTTCAAAGGTTTATAGCCTATGGTTATTAGCTATAGCAGGATTAATAGGTTTAGTAACGACAGGTGACGCATTTAACCTTTTTGTCTTTTTAGAAATTTCTTCGCTTGCCTCGGTAGCGCTGGTTGCAATGGGAGGACAAAAGGATAAGCAAGGTTTGGTTGCAGCTTATAACTATCTTGTTCTAGGCGCTGTTGGGGCTACGCTTTATGTAATTGGCGTAGGTTTGTTATACGGAATTACAGGAACGCTTAATCTTGCTGACCTATCACAGCGCATTGCTGAAATCAATGATAATAAAGCACTTATAGCTGGATTTGGATTTATGATAATTGGAATTATGGTTAAGGCAGCTGTATTTCCACTTCATGTATGGCTTCCTAGAGCTTACGCTTATGCTCCATCTGCAGTTTCAGTTTTACTCGCAGCGACAGCTACAAAAGCTTCTCTTTANATATTAGCACGAATTTTATTTTCTGTTTTTGATATTTCGGATTCTTTAATAATTAATACACTACAATATGTTATTCTTCCNCTATCAATATTTGCTATGTTCGCCGGCACAATTATGGCTATTTTTGAAAAAGATATTAAGAGGTTATTAGCACACTCATCAATTGCTCAAATAGGATATATTACATTAGCTTTTGCTATTGGAACTAAGGCAAGTGTTGCAGCTGGTTTTATACATTTATTCAATCATGCCCTTATAAAGGGTGCTTTGTTTATGGCAATTACTTCAATGAGTTTTTATATTAATAAAAGAATTACAATAAATAATTTATCAGGTCTTGGTAGAGCAATGCCAATTACTTTTATCTGTTTTGTAATATGCTCATTCAGTCTCGCAGGTATCCCATTAACTGCAGGGTTTATATCTAAATTATATATTATTAAAGCATCAATTAGTGCAGATGCGATTTGGATAGCAATGCTTATCTTAGCTAGTTCTGCTTTGTCAGTTGTATATTTGTGGAAAATGATAGAAGCTTTGTGGTTTCATGAGGGACCCAAAGNCCTTNTAATAAAAGAAAATCCACTCGTTTATATTGCTTTACTAATAATTACATTTTTAAATATATATTTTGGCCTCGATGCATCGTTAGTGGTTGATAGTAGTTTTGAAGCAGCAGAACAATTNCTTGGAGAACGAAAATGATCTCCTTGGAAACTTATATTTTAATAACTATTTTATCTCCTTTAATAGTATTTTTAGTAACGCCTTTCCTATCAAAAAATCCAAATCTGAGAGACTTACTTGGTCCGCTAGGTGGAATAATTAGTTCCTATGGTGCTATTGAAATAATGAATGCAGTATTAGAAGGAAAAATACCTAAACTAGATGTTATAGCTATATCTGATGGGATCAAGATTGGCTTTGAAATAACACCCCTAGGAGCAATATTTGGATTGGTTGCATCAGTTCTTTGGATTTTTGCCGCCATTTATTCAGTTGGATATATGCGCGGTAACCAAGAAAAAAATCAAACAAGATTTTATACATTTTATGCAATGGCTGTTCATGCAGCTTTATGCATAGCCTACTCTGGTGATCTTTTAACATTATTTATATTTTATGAAGTATTAACATTTTCTACATATCCCCTGGTTGCTCATAAACAAAATGAACTAGCACAAAAGGCTGGGCGCATTTACATGTCTATACTAGTTGGATCTTCAGTTATTTTCTTGCTTCCAGCCATTATATGTGTTTGGGTTCTGACCGGTTCCCTTGATATGTCTAAAAATGGAGTTTTAGAAGGAAATCTTAGCCATGAATATGCTCCATATTTACTTGCAATGTTTGCATTTGGAATAGGTAAAGCTGCGCTTATACCAATACATAAATGGTTGCCTGCAGCCATGGTTGCCCCTACTCCTGTCTCAGCTTTACTTCATGCCGTAGCAGTCGTAAAAGCTGGTGTTTTTACAATGTTATTAATACTAACAAATGTTTTTGGGATTGATTTCTTAGCTAAAACAGGGGCATCCATCTGGTTAATTTGGTTAGCTTCTTTTACATTACTAATTACGAGTATTATAGCTATTTATAAAGATGATATTAAAGCTAGACTAGCCTACTCTACAATTAGTCAATTATCTTATATTACCCTAGGAGGAGCATTAGCTTCTGCAATGGCTACTCAAGGTGCCGTTTTACATATAGTTACTCATGCTGCTGGGAAAATAACTTTGTTCTTTGTCGCAGGTGCCATTTATGTTGGTGCAAAAATGTCTAAAATCTCTGAATTAAATGGTCACGGCAAATCTATGCCTNTAATATTTTTGGCCTTTTTTATAGGATCATTGTCTATCATTGGTGTCCCCCCTATGGCAGGATCATGGAGTAAGTTTTTTTTAATGCTGGGTGCGGCTGAAAGTGGTTATTTGTTTGTTTTAGTTGTTTTTTCTCTCTCAACAATTTTGAATGCTTATTACTTAATGGAAATCCCAGCTAGAGCTTTTTTTCTTAAAAAAGATCGTGAAATTAAAGTTAAAATGCCAACACTCATAANTATNCCTATTATATGCACATGTTCTTTAACTATAATTTTGTTTTTTGCTATGGAACCNTTTCAAAAACTAACCTCAATAATGGTAAACTAATAATGAAATNATTAATTAAAAAGTTTGGTAAAATAAATTCAAGTGTTCTTGGTTTATGCATTTTATTTTTAATTTTAGAACTAATTGGGCATAGGNACGGCGAAACCTCTATAGAGGACATAATTTTTTTCCCTGCNTTTTTTGGTTTCTTATCATGTATAGTTATTTTCAAANTAGGTGTAAGTTTAAGATCATTTCTNATGAAAGATGAGGATTATTATGATAGATAGTTTTCCTCCAGGATTTATAATGGTTTTAGGGGCATTATTAATCCCCTTTTTACCTCATATAATNAGACAAATATACATGCTAGTATTAGTTNTATTTTCTGCATATCCCTTAATGCTTGGAGTTGGAATACATTCAAGTATTAATTTTTTTGATTTTGAATTTATATTATTTCAGTCTGATGCTTTAAGCCTACCTTTTGCTATTATTTTTCATATAGCAGCAGTTCTTAACATTATTTATGGTGCACATGAAAAANATTGGAAGCAGCATACTGCTATTATGAGTTATAGTGGTGCTGCGATTGCGGCTGTACATGCGGGAGATCTGTTTACCTTATTTGTTTGGTGGGAAGCNACTGCTTTTACCTCAGTATTTTTGATACTAGCTAGCAATACTAACCGTTCTTATAGATCAGCTTTTAGATACATAATTATTCAAGTCACTTCAGGAATGTTTTTGCTAGCTGGCGCTTTAATTTTNCTTAATAATGAAGGTAATGCATTATTTACAAAATTTGATATTAATTCCCTTTACGGACAATTAATCTTTATAGCATTCGGTATTAAAGCAGCATTTCCTCTCTTAAATGGATGGCTTCAAGACTCGTATCCAGAAGCATCAGAAATTGGTACAGTTGCACTTTCAACCTTTACCACAAAATTAGCCATTTATTGTTTTGCTAAATCTTTTGCTGGTACTGAAATATTAATTGCCATTGGAGCAATAATGACATTTTACCCCATATTTTTTGCGGTTATCGAAAATGATTTAAGGAGAGTTTTAACTTACAGCTTAAATAATCAACTAGGTTTTATGATAGTCGCAATTGGTATAGGAACAGAATTAGCTATCAATGGAGCAGTTGCTCACGCTTTCGCCCATATTTTATACAAAGGATTACTTTTTATGGGTATGGGAGCTGTTCTTTATAGAGTTGGAACCTGCAAGGCTTCCGAACTAGGTGGCTTATTCAAATATATGCCAATTACAGCAATATGCACAATTATTGGAGCTATTTCAATTTCAGCATTTCCTTTATTTAGTGGTTTTGTTGCAAAATCTTTAATTATGTCAGCGCTTGGTAAAGAAGGATTAATATTAGTATATTTTATGCTTCTATTTGCTTCAGCAGGTGTACTACATCACTCTGGTATTAAAATACCTTTTTTCGCATTTTTTGCGCATGATAGTGGCATTAAAACTAAAGAGGCACCAATTAACATGATCATTGCTATGATAATTGCTTCAGCTTTGTGTATCTTAATTGGTGTATTCCCATCAATCTTTTATTCAATATTACCATATCAAATCAGCTACGAACCTTATGATTTTAGTCACGTTGTTGGACAATTACAACTTTTAACATTTGCAGCTTTTGCATTTATATGTTTATGGCATTTTAAAATCTACCCACCAGAATTAAATTCTACAGTTCTTAACAGTGACTGGATTTATAGAAAAATGCTTCCTGGTGTCATTGTCCCATTAATTAGTTTAGTATCAAAATTAAATGAAACTTTAGGTAAAAATATTATACACTTTTCTATCAAAACTAAATTATATCTGGCCACTATAATGACAACTGATAGGGTTTCTGACCGAGAAGTTGGTAAAGACGGATTTATTATTATTCAAATTTTCACGATTTTTTTAATTTTTATTTTNATATCACAAATTTTTAAATTCTTTTAGATTTATGATGTAGTTATTTTTTTAAAAGTAATGTTATTAATTTTTATTTTTATTGGGTAAATCAATTGATAATGATTTATCANTCCATTATAAAATTAGAAAAANTCTTAACTTGAGGAAAGCAAGATGAAGAAAAACAAAAAAGATTTNCCAGNTGGTNTTCCTGAAGAAAATGTGTATGAGGATACTCATGTNTTNTTGTATGTTTTTTATGCAATAGCNGCTGCCAGTGTTGTTTTACTAATGGTTAACCAATANTTGAGCGAATTNTCAATATACCAAGAAAAAATACTTAGCCTTGCCGCTGAAAACAAAAAAAGTACCGCAATAGAAGATTTTAATAGATCTTACGAAATGAAAAATCCGATGTGTGGTGATGAGGTTAAAATTCGAATTAAACTTTTAAATAATCAAATCGAAAATATCTCGGCAATAGTAAGAGGATGTGCTCTTTGTGAAGCTTCTGCTGGTCTTACGGTAAAAATATTAAAAAAAAATGAGTTACCAAAATCAGATTTTATTGCTGAGTTTTTAAAATGGTTGGGAGATAAAAATCAAAATCTCTCAAAATCACTTCCAGAAGATATAGAAATTTTTACACCTATAAGAGATATTAAAAATAGGCATAAATGCATCTCGATGCCGTTTGAAGCTGCAGTTCTGTCTATTAAAGAGGATTTATAAAATTTAATCAGGCTTGACAGAGTGTTTACCAAACCAAATTATCGCTCCAACTAGAACTATTGGATATATTATTAGTAAAATAATACCTACATCTGGATTCATTTTTTTTATAACCTCTTTAACATTATATTCTAATAAGAATGTTTTATTAAAAAAAATCAAAAATTACTAGTACCTATATATTTTTTTTTGTTAAGTAATTACTATTAAAATTTTTAGGAAGTTAAATGAGTACAAGAGAAGTAATGGAATATGATGTTGTTATTGTAGGAGCAGGTCCTTCAGGGCTTAGCGCTGCTATTAAACTAAAACAACTAAGTAAAAAAAATAATAAAGATATTTCAGTTTGTGTAATAGAAAAAGGATCAGANGTTGGAGCACATATAGTTTCAGGAGCTGTTATTGAAACTAAAGCACTTGATGAACTTATACCAGACTGGAAATCAAAAAANAGTCCGTTNAAAACAGAAGCTAAAGATGACTCATTTCTCTTTCTTACTGAAACNAAATCNTACAAATTACCAACACCTCCTCAAATGCACAATAAAGGNAATTANATTATNAGCTTGAGTGACTTNACNAAATGGTTAGCANAGNAAGCTGAAGCTCTTNAAGTTGAAATTTATCCAGGTTTTTCNGCATCAGAGATTTTGTTTAATGAAAAGAATAANGTNNTTGGNGTAGCAACNTGTGATATGGGAAGATTAAAAGATGGATCAGAAGGNCCNAATTTTGAACAAGGNATTGAATTACNNGCTAAACAAACAATTTTTTCAGAAGGCTGNAGAGGNCATTTAGGAAANANTTTANTAAATAAATTCAAACTNNATGCACATTCATCNCCACAAACATATGGNATNGGNATNAAAGAACTATGGGANGTAGANCCAAAAAAAAGTAAGCCAGGAAGTATNATGCANACAACTGGATGGCCTCTAAANAGCGANACCTATGGAGGATCTTTCNTATACCATCTAGATAATAATAAAGTCTCGATTGGNTTNGTAATAGGCTTAGATTATAAAAACCCNTATTTATCACCTTACATGGAATTTCAAAGATTTAAACATCATCCAGAAATTAAAAAAATTCTTGAAGGTGGTCGAAGAATAAATTACGGAGCAAGNGCCTTAAATGAGGGTGGTGTNCAATCCTTACCAAAATTGACGTTCCCAGGCGGTCTTCTTTCAGGCTGCGAAGCTGGATTCCTCAATGTACCTAAAATTAAAGGAACTCATTTAGCTATGAAGTCAGGAATTTTAGCTGCAGAAGCAATTTTTGAAGATATAGATAAAATTGAAGAAATAACTAACTACGAAAAATTAATTAAATCTAGCTGGTTATGGTCTGAGTTATACAAAGTACGAAATATTAGGCCTTCATTTAAATGGGGTTTTTGGAAAGCTCTAGCATACAGCGCTATTGATACTTATATATTTAGAGGAAAAGCACCCTGGACAATTGACCACCATGGTACGGATCATGAAAGTCTTGAAAATAAAAATAAACACCAAATAATTGATTATCCTAAACCTGACAATATAATAAGTTTTGATAGGTTAACAAATGTATCATTTTCGGGTACTAATCATGAAGAAAATCAACCTTGTCATTTAACTCTGAAAGATGAAACAGTACCAATCAGTGTAAATTTAGATTTATATGACAATCCCGAAACTCGATATTGTCCCGCAGGTGTTTATGAAATTATTACAGANAATGATAAACCTAAATTGCAAATAAACGCACAAAACTGTGTTCATTGTAAAACTTGCGATATTAAAGACCCAACCCAAAATATTAATTGGGTAACACCCCAAGGTGGTGGCGGACCAAATTATCAAGGTATGTAAGTTTTTGCTCTTTAAAGTAGACTTACNAGTTAAATTTAATTAACATGATAATTATTTAAGGGTTCGATCATTTGAATCAATCTATTATTGGTATTTTATGGATGGTAATAACCACCATCCTATTTGTTGGTGTGACTGCTACTGTTCGATATCTAGAAGGTGAAGTCCCTGCACCTCAAGCTGCTTTTTTAAGATATGCAATTGGTACAGTCATGTTGGTTCCATCTCTTATAACTCTTACTAAATTCAAACCTGATCGTTCCTTGTTTAATAAATTTATCTTAAGAGGATTTGTACACTCGATTGGGGTAACATTATGGTTTTATGCGATGTCAGTAATGCCAGTTGCAGAAGTTACTGCTATAGGTTTTCTTACTTACATATTTGTATCGATTGGCGCTTCAATATTTTTGAAAGAGAAATTACACAAACATAGATTATCAGCAATATTAATTTCATTCATCGGAGCTTTAATTATATTAAGGCCAGGCTTCAAAGTAATTGAAAGTGGCCAACTAGGAATGTTAATTGCAACTATGGTTTTCACTGCATCATATCTTATAGCAAAAGTTGTTTCAAAAGAGAGAACATCATCGGAAATAGTCGCTATGTTATCTATATTTACCACTATATTTTTAATACCTTCGGCAATCTATAGTTGGGAACCTTTATCCCTTGAGGCTTTATTAATCCTTTCATTTACAGCTCTTATAGCAACGCTTGGACATATAACAATGACTAAAGCAATTAAAGCAGCACCTATGGTAGTAACTCAACCCGTTCTATTTCTTCAACTTGTATGGGCCTCTATGGTTGGTCTATTTATATTTGACGAGGAATTTGATCTATTTGTTATAATAGGTGGTACAGTTATTATGATATGTGTTTGCTATGTATCCTATAGAGAACACGTACTTGGAAAAAAAATCACAAGTGAAGCTCTACAAAAAGTAATTTAATATTATTAAAAAAATAGCACCCAAAATAGTTAAACAACCTATGGCAAATAAGTTAGGACCGAAAACTAATTTGGAAATTGATAATTTAAAATTTTCAGCTGTTGTCAGTACAGACAAAGAGGTAAAACTACAAGATGTTCCTGCGCACCAACCAATCAGATGTGCTTGCATTAAAAATGCCGCTTCCCATACAGATAAGAGTGGCGCAAATAATGATAATATTGGTGCTGATGTAATTATAGGATGTATTCCTATTAAACCTAATAACCAAACAACAATGGGTAAAAAAACTATCATTATCCAAAAGGGAAAATTATTTCCTATATAATTCTCTATAAAATTTTGGATTTCAACTGAACCACTAAGTATTGATCCTAAAAACATAGAAATAGATATCAATAACATTTCATCGCCTGAATTTTCTATTAAATTTCTAATATTACCAAGAATTGGTTTTATTGTTTCAGACCTTCTAAACATCTGAAAAAGTACTAAAATAGGTATAACAATAACAATTGCGTTCAGAGCGGTTTTTTGAAAAAAATACCCAACCAACAGAACAGAGCCAGTCAAAATTAAAAGTCTTGAAAAAATAGGTTTAACGCATGCAATAGCCTCTATAGTGTCCTTTAAACTTAAACTTCCAATTAAAAATCTAATACTAAAAAAATTAAAACATAACGCTACGAATAACCCAAAGATAATTCCTAACCAGGCTGAATTATTAGGTAAATAAAGTTGTCCAACAGCAAAACTNACAAAAAATGGTGACCATAAAACAGCTGTATTCATTCCTCTTATTGCCGCCTCACCTGCAGCTTGTCTTATTTTATTAGATGTATTTTTGGGTATAACTGACGATAAAAGTGGGAAGGTGCCAATATTCAGTACTCCTCCCAAAATATGTGAAGTAACTTGAATTCCAGACAAAACCTTTGTAGATAACAAATCAGACAAAAGTTTTTGAGTTTTCTTAACTGATGGCATTGTCATTGCCGTTGATCTAAGTAACCATAAACTTGGTAAAAATGCAGCGAAGATTATAAAAAAATTACCTGCTTTTAATAAGCTTTCCTGATTTGGTATCTCTGACAAAATTAAATAGGTACCAAAAAATAAAACACATATCATTAATTTTGTAGTAAGCCTTGATAAGATAAACATTATAAATAAAAGTGACAAATAAACGCCAATAATTACAGAATTATATATTGGTCCAAAACTTAAACCATATATAATTGGCAAAACTGCAAGCCAACAAAAGATTGTTAATACCAGTTTCAAAAACATAATTAATTATTTCTTTAAACTAATTTTTTTTCCAAGAACATCCGGGAAAGAAGNTTTTTCATGTGTTTTTTTTATTTTAATTAAGCGTTCATAGGCCCAAACAGGATAANGCTCAACTTTTCTTAANTTAAGATTTACATTAATCAAAACTTTTTCGGCAACAGCTATTACNTGCTTTTGTTTTTTTGAAAAAATATCTANNCAAAGNTGCATTCTCTTTTNATCACAATCTACAACNAANAANCGTACGTTAAATTCNTCNTTNAGACNCATTTCATTTAAATAATGATAATGAGCTTGAAGAACAAANGGCCCTTGCTTTTNTTTAATCGCGTGTGTNTNACCAATACCNAGTATCTCTTCTAAAAAAAAATCTAAAGANNTATCAAATGCAAGAGTNTAAAANACAACATTCATATGACCATTATAATCTATCCANTCNGCAAGAACTTTTTTAGATGGCAACACTATTGGAGTATTATATGGNCCATTNTGACCTTGNATGNTTTTTCTNTCTTCAGTCATTTTNAAAACCTATTTTATAATTTTTTAGATAAAATTTTTGTGGCTTCTTCAATACCCTCAACAGTCAAAGGTACCATTCTATTAGAAAAAATATTTCTTATTATATTTGTTGATTGCGAATAATTCCAATGTTCTAAGTTAGTGGGGTTTATCCATACACTGGACGGCCAGTGCGTAACAGCTCTCTCTAACCATACTTGACCACTCTCTTTATTGTAGTGTTCGTTGGCACCACCCTCTACTAGAATTTCATAAGGACTCATTGCCGCATCACCTACAAAGATACATTTATAATCTTTGCTGTATGTTCTAAAAATTTCTGCAGTAGAGAATTGTTCTTTCCAACGCCTAGAATTATTCTTCCAAACACCTTCATAAAGACAATTATGAAAATAAAAAAAATTTAAATT
>NZHB01000058.1 GCA_002691185.1 SAR116 cluster bacterium
GAATATGAAACAGAGAATCGTCATTATGCTCACGTTGATTGTCCTGGTCATGCTGACTACGTTAAGAACATGATTACAGGTGCAGCTCAAATGGATGGCGCTATTTTAGTTGTGAATGCAGCTGATGGACCTATGCCACAAACTAAAGAACATATTCTGCTTGCTCGTCAGGTTGGTGTACCATCATTAGTTGTGTACATGAACAAAGTTGATCAGGTTGATGATGAGGAATTGTTAGAATTGGTAGAGTTAGAAGTTCGAGAGCTTCTAAGTAGTTATGACTTTCCTGGTGATGATATCCCTATTGTAAAAGGAAGTGCGTTAGCAGCTTTAGAAGGCCGTGATGAGGCCATAGGCGTAAATTCGATTACAGAATTAATGGCCGCAGTAGATTCTTATATTCCACAACCTGAGCGTGATAAGGATAAACCTTTTTTAATGCCTATTGAAGACGTTTTTTCCATATCAGGAAGAGGGACTGTTGTTACAGGTCGTGTTGAGCGCGGAGTAATAAAGGTTGGTGAGGAAATAGAAATTGTTGGTATAAAGGATACAACTAAGACTACATGTACTGGTGTCGAAATGTTCCGTAAACTTCTAGATTCTGGAGAAGCGGGTGACAATGTTGGTGTTCTTTTAAGAGGAACAAAAAGAGAAGAAGTTGAGCGTGGCCAGGTATTGTCTGCACCAGGTTCGATTAAACCTTACTCTAAGTTTAAAGGTGAGGCATATATCCTTACAAAAGATGAGGGTGGAAGACATACACCGTTTTTTAGTAATTATCGCCCACAGTTTTATTTTAGAACAACCGATGTTACAGGTGCAGTTGAGTTGCCAGCTGGAACAGAGATGGTAATGCCGGGAGATAATATAGCTATAACAGTTGAGCTTATTGCGCCGATTGCTATGGACGAAGGCTTAAGGTTTGCAATCCGAGANGGTGGTAGAACTGTTGGCGCTGGTGTTGTATCAAGCATTGAGTCTTAAAAAGAGAATATTTAACAGTTAATATAATGAGGTTTTTATGGATAGCCAAAATATTAGAATAAGACTTAAAGCCTTTGATCATAGAATACTTGATCAATCAACGTCTGAGATTGTGAATACNGCTAGAAGAACTGGAGCTAAAATACGTGGGCCTATACCTTTGCCTACATCTCTAAATAGATTTACGGTTCTTCGTGGTCCTCATGTTGATAAAAAAAGCAGAGAGCAATTTGAAATGAGAACTCATAAACGTGTNTTAGATATAATTGAGCCAACACCACAGACTGTTGATGCTCTTATGAAATTAGATCTTGCATCTGGTGTTGATGTAGAAATTAAATTATAGGAATTTATTATGCGTTGCGGTGTTGTTGTAAGAAAATTAGGAATGTCACGTGTATTTGATAACGATGGCAATCATATTCCNGTGACTATATTAAAACTAGAAGATGTTGANGTTTTGTCTTCAAAATCNATCGANAAGGATGGTTATTGTGCTTTACAGATAGGTTTTGGTAATAAGAAGCCAAAGAATATTACAAAACCTCTTAGAGGTTTTTTTGCTAAAGCTAAGAGCGAACCTAAAGAAAAGGTTGTAGAGTTTAGAGTTAGTGAAGATGCTNTACTAAAAGTAGGTGATAAGATTGGTGTAAATCATTTTGTTGNAGGACAAAAAGTTGATTTGGTCGGCTTTTCACAGGGTAAAGGTTTTNCTGGAGCTATGAAGAGGCATAACTTTGGTGGTATGCAAGCTACACATGGCGTTTCTATTAGTCATAGATCTCATGGTTCTACAGGTAATAGTCAAGACCCTGGTCGAACATGGAAGGGGAAAAAAATGGCAGGTCAGTATGGCAATGTCAGAAAAACAATCCAAAACCTTACAGTAGTTCAGTTAATAGAAGAAGAAGATCTTATACTTGTTAAGGGTGGGGTCCCAGGATCAAAAAACAATATTCTTAAAATGTCTGATTCTATTAAGCATAAAACTCCAGAAAATGTTCCATTCCCAGGGGGGCTTAAAACTGCTTCAACGAAAAATGAAGTAAAAGTTGGGGAAACAGAAAACGAGGAAAAGGTTACTGATCAAAATGTCCAGAATGATGGAGANAATGTTGAAAATTAAATCATTAAATTTACAAAANAAGCCTGGCAAAGATCTAGTATTAAATGAGAAAATCTTTGGTTTGGATCCNAGGGAAGATATTATTGCTAGGGTTGTAAGGTGGCAGCTTGCGAAAAGAAGGCTTGGTAACCATTCTGTTAAAACNAGAAGTGAAGTAAAGATGACAACTGCTAAAATGTACAAACAAAAAGGTACGGGTAAAGCAAGGCATGGTTCTGGTTCAGTATCCCAATTTAGGGGAGGTGGAATGGCGCATGGGCCAGTTGTTCACTCTCATTCTCATAGATTGAATAAAAAGGTTAGAAAACTTGGATTAAAATCAGCTCTGTCTGACAAATTTAAGCTTGGTAAACTTTTAATTTTAGATAGCTTAAAATGTGATGGTAAAACTTCAAGTCTTAAGAAAAATTTTGATAAGCTAGGTGTTGAAAACACTCTAGTTATTTCAGGCGAAAAAGTTGATGAAAATTTTCTGAAAGCTTCAAGCAATATTAAAAATGTGGACGTGCTTTCATATCAAGGCATCAATGTTTATGACATTATAAAAAAAGATAATCTAATAATTGTTGATGAAGCATTAAAATTAATTGAGGAGCGCTTATCATGAGTGTAAGGCCAAGAAAGAAAATTGAGGCTAACGTAAGCCTTAACAAGGCTTACCAAGTTATTTTAAGTCCGCTTGTAACGGAAAAGTCAACGCAAATGTCGGAGCATAATAAAATTGTGTTCTCAGTTCCCCTTAGCGCAAGTAAATTTGATGTTAAGTCATCAATAGAAAAAATATTTTCTGTTAAGGTAAAGTCAGTAAATACCATTTTGTTAAAAGGTAAGTTAAAGAGATTTAAAGGTGTTCTTGGAAAAAGATCCGATACCAAAAAAGCTATTGTTACGTTGGCTCCTGGCAACTCAATAGATTTGTCTGTAGGAGTATAAAATGGCCCTTAAACAATATAAACCTAATACACCGGGACAACGTGGTCTAGTTTTAGTTGATAAATCTGATTTGTATAAAGGTAAGCCAGTTAAAAGACTTACTGAGGGTTTAAACAAATCAGGTGGTAGAAATAATTCTGGAAAAATTACTATGTGGCAAAGAGGTGGTGGTCACAAAAGGCGTTATAGAATTATTGATTTTAAGCGAACAAAAAAGGATCTTTTTGGAACAGTCGAGAGGTTAGAATATGATCCAAATAGATCTGCATACATAGCGTTAATTAAATATGAAGATTCTGAATTGAAGTATATAATTGCACCTCAGAGACTTAATGTTGGTGACAAAGTAGTTTCTTCTAACAAAGCAGATATAAAGCCTGGGAACTGTATGCCTTTGTCTTCAGTTCCTGTTGGAACAATTATTCATAATGTAGAATTAAAGCCAGGTAAAGGTGGGCAATTAGCTCGTTCTGCTGGTTCTTATGTNCAGCTTATTGGTAAGGATGTTTCTTACTCAATTTTAAGATTAATGTCAGGTGAAGTTAGGTTTGTTTTATCATCATGTCTTTGCACAGTTGGTGCTGTGTCAAACCCTGATAATCAAAATACAAATTTAGGTAAGGCTGGTAGAAATCGATGGTTAGGTAAAAGGCCTTCTGTGAGAGGTGTTGCAATGAACCCTGTTGATCACCCTCATGGTGGTGGTGAAGGTAGAACATCAGGTGGTAGGCATCCAGTTACTCCCTGGGGTAAGCCTACAAAAGGTTATAGAACAAGAAATAATAAAAGAACCGACAAATTAATAATTAGAAGAAGAAAAGTTTAGGAACAGTTAAATGACAAGATCTATATGGAAAGGTCCTTTCGTGGATGGTTACTTGCTAAAAAAAGCAGATGCGTCTAGAGAATCTGGAAGGAATGACGTGATAAAAACATGGTCTAGAAGGTCCACTATTATGCCTCAGTTTGTAGGTCTTACATTCGGCGTTTATAATGGTAAAAAATTTATTCCTGTAACAATAACTGAAGCTATGGTTGGGCATAAACTTGGTGAGTTTTCACCAACTAGAACTTACTATGGCCACACTGCAGACAAAAAGGCAAAGAGATAGGTTTAAAAATGGGTAAAGAAAAAAATAAAAGAAGGGAATTGGACAACGAGGCTAAGGTTGTCCTTCGTAACATTAGAGTTAGCCCTCAAAAACTAAACTTAGTTGCCCAAATGATAAGAAAACAGGCGGCTTCTAAAGCTATTTCTATACTTGAGTTTTCTAAAAGAAGGATCTCAAATGATGTTGAAAAGGCCCTTAGGTCTGCAATTGCAAATGCAGAGAATAACCACTCTCTCGATATAGATAAGTTAGTGGTTAAAGAAGCTTATGTTGGTAAGGCTTTGGTAATGAAACGTTTTCACGCAAGAGCGAGAGGTAGAGGTGCTAGAATAATTAAACCTTTTTCTCATCTTACTATTATTTTATCTGAACAGGAAGGTAGTTGATATGGGGCAGAAAACTCAACCAATTGGTTTTAGGCTAGGCATTAACAGAACTTGGGACTCGAGATGGTTTGGAGGTAAGTCATACGCTGACTTGCTACATCAAGATATTAGCGTTCGTAAATATTTGTTTGAAAAATTAAAGGCCGCTGCTGTTAGTAAAATAGTTATTGAGAGACCTGCAGGCCGAGCTAGAATTTCGATATATGCAGGCAGGCCTGGACTTGTAATTGGTAAAAAAGGTCAGGATATTGAAACTCTAAAAAAAACTCTAAGTAAAATGATAGGTACGGAAGTTAGTCTTAATATTATAGAAATCAGAAAGCCAGAGCTTGATGCTAAATTGGTGGCCGATGGTATTGCTCAGCAACTCGAAAGAAGGGTTGCCTTTAGAAGGGCCATGAAAAGAGCTGTTCAAGGTGCAATTAGGCTTGGTGCTGGTGGTGTTAGAATTAACTGTGCTGGAAGATTAGGTGGAGCTGAAATAGCTAGGACTGAATGGTATAGAGAAGGTAGAGTTCCTTTGCATACGCTNAGAGCTGATGTTGACTACGGTGAATCAACAGCTTTTACAACCTATGGTGCAACTGGGATAAAGGTATGGATTTTTAAGGGCGAAGTAATGGAACATGATCCAATGGCTCAAGACAAGAGGATGTCTGGAGTTGCAAAAGGGTCAAATATGAAATCTATGAATCAGGGGTAAGTTAAATGCTACAGCCAAAAAGAACAAAATTTAGAAAAGCTCATAAAGGCAGAATACACGGCTTATCTAAAGGTGGGACTAAGCTTAACTTTGGTTCGTTTGGTTTAAAAGCGACTCAGCCAGAAAGGGTTACTGCTAGGCAAATAGAGTCGGCTAGACGAGCTATAACAAGACACTTAAGACGAGCAGGTAGAGTGTGGATAAGAGTTTTTCCTGATGTTCCTGTGTCAAGTAAACCTGCGGAAGTAAGAATGGGTAAAGGTAAGGGTTCACCTGAATATTGGGTCTGTAGAGTTAAGCCCGGCAGAATTATGTTTGAGCTAGATGGTGTTTCTGAAATTGCAGCAAAAGAGGCCTTAACTCTAGCTGCAGCAAAGTTACCAATGCATACTAAAGTAGTAAAAAGATTAGGCGAATAATTAAAGAGGTTTAAATGGCAAAGTATAAGCCCAAAGATTTAAGAGTTAAAACTAGNGATGANCTTAAAGATNATCTTAAATTATTAAGAAAAGAGCAGTTCAATTTGCGTTTCCANGTNAGTAATGGGCAAAATGAAANTCCTGCAAGATTTAAGCAAATTAGGCAAGAAATTGCGTGTATAAAAACTATTTTAAACAATACTGTGTCAACTAAAGTTTGAGGAAAACAAGATGCCTAAAAGAATTTTAACTGGAAAAGTAGTAAGTAATAAGGCCGAAAAAACTATCACAGTTTTGATAGAAAGAAAGATAATGCATCCTATTTATAAAAAGTTCGTAACAAAATCAAAAAAGGTCGCAGCTCATGATAGCCAAAATAAATTTAATATTGGTGACGTTGTAAGTATTCAAGAATGTGCACCTATTTCAAAAAATAAGCGTTTTGAAGTTTTGTATTAAGATAAATCTGGGAGACAAAAAATGATACAGATGCAAAGTAATTTAGAAGTGGCTGACAATTCAGGCGCTAGGAGGGTTCAGTGTATCAAGGTTTTAGGTGGNTCTGGACGTAAAACTGCAGCTGTTGGTGATGTNATTGTTGTTTCTATTAAAGANGCTATTCCCAGAGGACGTGTTAAAAAAGGTGATGTTCATAGGGCCGTTATAGTTAGGACTTCAAAAGAAGTTCGTAGGAATGATGGTACTTGTATTAGGTTTGATAGAAACGCAGCTGTATTAGTTAATAAAAGTAACGAACCAATTGGTACAAGAATTTTTGGTCCTGTTACAAGAGAGTTGAGAAGTAGAAAATTTATGAAAATTGTATCTCTTGCTCCGGAGGTTTTGTAATGAACAAAAAACTTAAGATTAAAACTGGAGATAATGTAATTGTTATAGCTGGTAAAGATAAAGGAAAGACTGGCAACGTATTATCTGTTGTAAAAAGTAAAGATAGAATATTTGTTGAAGGTGTTAATATTGTAAAACACCATAGAAAAGCAACACAAGAAAATCCTGGCAAAATAGAGGAGAAAGAAGCCTCTATTCATATTTCTAATGTTTCTCACTTAGACCCAGATACTGGAAAACCTACTAGGGTTAAATATGAAGTTAAAGATGGTGTTAAGAAAAGGTTTTCTGTGGTTTCTGGATCTTTATTAGATAAGTAAAATGGAGAAGTTAATGACCGTAAGGTTGCAAGAAAAATATAACAATGAGATATCAAAGTCTTTGAAAGTTAAATTTAATTACAAGAATGATTTTGAAATCCCTAAACTTGAAAAAGTTGTTATAAATATGGGAGTTGGAGAAGCTGTCAAAGATAGTAAAATTATTGATACCGCAGTAAATGAATTATCTATGATTAGTGGTCAGAAACCCGTCATTACCAGATCAAAAAAAGCTAATGCTAGCTTTAAATTGAGAGAAGGGATGCCTATTGGTGTCAAAGTAACATTACGTAAAAATAAAATGTATGAATTTGTAGATAGGTTCATAAACATTGCACTTCCAAGGGTTAGAGATTTCAGAGGTATTAATCCTAAAAGTTTTGATGGTAATGGAAATTACGCCCTTGGTCTTAAGGAGCAATTTGTCTTCCCAGAAATTGAATTTGACAACGTAGATTCAGCAAGAGGAATGGATATTATATTTGTTACTACTGCAAAAACAGACGATGAGGCTAGAGAGTTATTAAACGGGTTTGATTTCCCATTTAATTCATAATAATTTTTATTAGGAGATAATGATGGCAAAAAAAAGTGCTATCCAAAAAAATTTAAATAAGGCAATACAAGTCAAAAAAAATAAGTCAAGAAGAGATAGGTTAAAGACCATTTGTTCTGATAGATCAATTCCTATTGAAGAAAGATTTGAAGCTCAACTAAAACTAGCTCAAATGCCTAGAAATGGAGCTAAAATCAGATTAAGGAATAGATGTCTAATTACAGGCAGGCCTCGTGGATATTATAGAAAAGTAAAAATGTCACGAATTGCTCTGAGAGAGCTAGCATTGTCTGGGCAAATACCCGGAATGGTAAAATCAAGTTGGTAGAAAGGTATTAATTATGTCAATGAGCGATACTCTTGGAGATATGTTGACTAGGATAAGAAACGGACAGTCAGCAAATAAATCAGTGGTTAAAGCACCTGCCTCAAGGTTTAGGGCTAATGTTTTAGACGTACTTAAAAGGGAAGGTTATATTCGAAATTTCTCAAAAGTTGAAAAACGACCAGGTATTCACGAGTTTGAGATAGAGCTTAAGTATTATGAAGGTAAACCAGTTATTAATGAAATTAAAAGAGTTTCAACACCTGGTAGAAGAGTTTATTCAAGNATAAGTGACTTGCCTCGTACATANAACGGACTAGGCATTTCTATTTTATCAACTCCTCGTGGTGTTATGAGNGATAATGAGGCAAGGGCTGCACACGTCGGTGGTGAAGTTCTATGCCAAGTATTTTAGGAGTAAGATAATGTCAAGAGTTGGACAGGCTACTATTCAGATTCCTGAGGGCGTTGAATTTAAACAAAGTGAAAAAAGTTTTTGGGTTAAAGGTTCNAAAGGTGAATTAGAAGCACTTGTTAGTGATAACGTAGAAGTATCAGTTAAAGANAATATAATTACCGTATCACCTAAAGANAAATCCTCTCGTGGGAAAGCGCTTTGGGGAACGACTAGAGCTTTAATAAANAGTGCTGTAAAAGGAGTTAGCGAGGGTTTCTCAAAAGATATGGAAATTGTTGGAGTTGGTTATAGAGGNAACCTACAAGGGCAAAAACTATCATTGAGTTTAGGNCTTAGTCATCCCGTAGAAATTGATATCCCTGAGGGTCTTTCAGTCAAAATGGATGGTAATACCAAATTTACTATTACTGGAGCAGATAAACAAAAACTTGGAGAGTTTGCAGCATTGGTTCGCTCCAAAAGACCACCTGAACCATTCAAAGGTAAAGGTATCCGTTATGCAAATGAATTTATTTTAAGAAAAGAAGGCAAGAAAAAATAATGGCTAGCTCAATGTCCTTACACGAAAAAAGAAAAAAAAGAAACAGGCACTCTTTAAGAAAAAAGTCGATAGGTAAGCTTAGATTGTCAGTCTATAAATCCAACAAACATATCTATGGACAAATAATAGACGATGATGAGGCAATGACACTTGCATCAGCTTCAAGTTTAGACGGTGATATTAAAAAACAATATAAGAATTGTGGTACCAAAGAGGTGGCAGGTGTTGTTGGAAAGATACTAGCTGAAAAGGCAGTAAAAAAAGGGATAACAAACGTTGTTTTTGATAGAGGTGGGTATGTCTATCATGGAAGAGTTAAAACTTTAGCTGAGGCTGCTAGAGAAAGTGGATTAAAATTTTAGGGGTTTATAAATGGCNAGAGTTGAGAATCAAGATAAAAAAAATAATAAAGAAGATCANGAATTAGTCGATAAACTNGTTGGTATCAACAGGGTAGCAAAAGTTGTTAAAGGTGGTAGACGATTTGGTTTTGCGGCCTTAGTTGTTGTTGGGGATCAAAGAGGAAAAGTTGGGTTTGGAACAGGAAAAGCAAAAGAAGTTCCAGAGGCTATTAAAAAAGCTACCGACGATGCTAAAAAAAATATGGTGAAAGTTCCAATGAAAGAAGGACGCACTCTTCATCATGATATGAAAGGGCATTATGGGGCGGGTCGAGTTGTTCTTAGAAGCGCACCTTCAGGAACAGGTATTATTGCTGGTGGACCAATGAGAGCTGTTTTTGAAACTTTGGGTGTTCAAGACGTTGTTGCTAAATCCATAGGAACATCAAATCCACATAATATGATTAAAGCAACTTTTGACGCATTTAATTCNATGAATTCTCCAAGAAACATTGCCAGTAAAAGAGGTAAAAAAGTCGCTGAAATATTTGGNAAAAAATAAGATCATAAAGATTAACTNAAAACATATATATAGGTATCGTTATGTCAGAGAAAAAGACTGTTGTAGTAACACAAACAAAAAGTCCAATTGGTAGAAAATCTTACCAAAAACAAACTCTTATAGGTCTTGGCCTAAATAAAATTGGAAGAACTAGAGAGTTGGAAGATACTCCTGCGATTAGGGGTATGATTAACAAAGTTAAGCATCTTGTTATTACCAATTAATATTTAAGATAATCCAATTAAGGAAAATTTTATGAAACTAAACAATATAAAAGATATTAAAGGCGCTAACCAAGAAAGAAAAAGGATTGGTAGAGGGATAGGTTCAGGTACTGGNAAAACATCTGGAAAAGGCCATAAAGGTCAAAAAGCTAGATCTGGTGTTGCTATAAAAGGTTTCGAAGGTGGACAAATGCCTATACACAGACGTTTACCAAAAAGAGGNTTTAACAATATTAATAGAGTGCCAAACGTAGAACTCAATATTGAAAAAATAGAAAAACTAATAGACACAAAAGTCATTGACCCAAAAAAAGTGATAAATCATAAAAGTTTAATGGAANTTGGTTTAGTTAAGTNTNAAAATTCAAAGTTAAAATTACTGGGTAANGGTGAAATAAAAAACAAAATTAATATTGAAGTTACTTCNTCTTCTGCTTCAGCTAAAGAGATGGTTGAGAAGATAGGTGGTTCAGTTTTGATATTAAATAATAAAAATACAGTTGATCAAAAAGCTAAATAAATAGGGATTNAATTAATGGCTAATGAGAGTATGTTTGGGGTTNTNGGTCAAGCTACCGAACTACGTCAGAGGATTTTATTTACTCTTGGTGCCCTGATAGTTTACAGGCTNGGTACATATATACCCGTACCTGGTATNAATGCNGTTGCTTTATCNGAAATTGTTAATAACGCCAACAATGGNGTTCTTGGTATGTTTAATATGTTTTCTGGTGGTGCATTNGGTCGTATGACAATTTTTGCCCTTACAATTTTACCTTACATATCAGCGTCAATTATAATGCAACTAATGACTTCAATTTCACCTCAGATGGCTCAACTTAAAAAGGATGGGGAATCTGGTAGAAAAACAATAAATCAATATACTAGGTATTTAACTGTCNTTCTTGCAACAGTTCAGGCTTATGGTTTTGCAGTGGCGCTAGAGGGAACTACGGGATCATCTGGAGCTTTAGTAAATAACCCGGGTGTATTTTTTAAAGTTACTACAGTTGTNACCTTGGTAGGTTCTGTNATGTTCTTACTTTGGTTAGGAGAACAAATTACATCTAGGGGNTTAGGTAATGGTGTTTCACTTATTATCTTTGCAGGTATTATTGCTGAACTACCAAGAGCATTAGCACAGATTTTAGAGCAAGGTAGGACTGGNTCTATTTCATCTTTCTTGATAGTAGCTATTCTTATTTTAGCAATTGCAGTTGTNGTATTTATNGTTTTTATTGAACGTTCTCAAAGAAAGATTATTGTTCAATACCCNAAAAGGCAGATGGGTAATAAGATGTTTGCAGGAGATTCNTCACATTTACCTTTAAAAATAAATGTTCCAGGTGTTATTCCTCCAATATTTGCATCCGCACTTCTTCTATTGCCAACATCAATATCATCGTTCTCTGGTATAGATGGNAATAGTTCAGATTGGGTATTAACCCTTAATTCATATTTTGGAAGAGGACAACCTTTATATNTAGCAATATATATAAGTCTGATTGTATTTTTTGCNTTTTTTTATACTGCTATTGTTTTTAATCCTGATGAAACTGCTGACAATTTAAAAAGAAATGGTGGATACGTTCCTGGTATTAGGCCAGGACCTCCTACTTCAGATTATCTTGATTTTGTANTAACAAGATTNACAGCTATAGGTGCAACTTATCTCGCNGCTGTTTGTATATTACCAGAAATTTTAATTTCTAAATATTCTATTCCNTTTTATCTTGGTGGTACCAGTTTACTTATTGTTGTCACGGTTTCTATGGATACAGTAGCTCAGGCTCAGTCACATTTAATCGCACATAGATATTCCGGTTTGATTAAAAAATCAAAATTAAGAGGAGCTAGAAGGTAAATGAATTTTATTTTATTTGGTCCTCCTGGTGCTGGAAAAGGTACTCAAGCTAANTTCCTTGTCANTAAGTTTGAAATNCTTCAAATATCAACAGGTGANATTTTAAGAGAAGAGGTCAAGTCCAAAACANATTTAGGGATGAGNGCAAAAGCTATAATGGATAAAGGTGATCTTGTTTCCGATGATATTATATTGTCAATNATTGAAAAAAGNCTTAGTAATCCTGATTGCGATAATGGTTTTATTCTAGATGGTTTTCCTAGAACTTTAAATCAGGCAATTGAATTGGAGAAAATNTTAAAAAAACTTCATATAAATATTGATAAAATAATAGAAATAAATGTTAAAGATGAAATTCTACTTCAGAGAATAACATCAAGGGCTTTAGAAACAAAAAATGACAGAGCTGACGATAATTCTAATGTACTTAAGAATAGAATAGAAATTTATCATAAAGATACAAAACCTGTTCTAAAATTTTATAATGACATGGGTAAACTTATAACTGTCAATGGTATGTTGAGTATTGAAGAAGTATCAGAAGAAATTTTACAGTTATTATAGATATAAAACGTTGACTGTATTTTTGTTAAGATTATAATTCGCGATCTATAATTTTATAGATCCTAAAAAAAGGAGAGTAAATTGGCACGTATAGCTGGAGTTAATGTACCTACAAATAAAAGGGTGCACATAGCCCTAACTTATGTTCATGGTATCGGTCTGACAGGATCCAAAAATATATGCAAAAAAGTTGGAATTACTGAAGAAAAAAGAATCAATAATTTATCTGAAGATGAATTAACAAAGATTAGAGATATCATTGATGCAGACTACTTAGTAGAAGGTGATTTAAGAAGAAAAACTTCTATGGATATTAAAAGATATCTAGATTTGGGTTGCTTAAGAGGTTTAAGGCACAGGAAAAACCTTCCTGTAAGGGGTCAAAGAACTCATACAAACGCGAGAACAAGAAAAGGTCCAGCAAAAGCTATTGCTGGTAAAAAGAAATAATTCCTTAAGGGAGAGATTGGAACTATGGTCAAACAGCCTACTCAAACAAGAATAAAACGGAAAGAAAAAAAGAATGTAACGAATGCAGTTGCTCACGTAAATTCTTCTTTTAATAATACTGTTGTAACAATTACTGATATTCAAGGTAATGCTATTTCATGGTCTTCAGCAGGAAGTATGGGGTTTAAAGGATCTCGTAAATCTACGCCATACGCAGCTCAACTGGCAGCTGAAGATGCAGGAAAAAAAGCTTCAGAACATGGAGTTAAAACAGTTGATATACAAGTTCAAGGACCAGGTACAGGTAGAGAATCTGCCCTAAGAGCACTTCAAACTATTGGTTTTCAAGTTAATTCAATTAGGGATGTTACTCCGATACCCCATAATGGATGTAGACCAAAAAAAAGAAGAAGAGTGTAATAATCAAATTTATAGAGAGTTGTTATGATAGAAAAGAATTGGAAAGAAATAATTAAACCATCTAAGCTTCAGGTTAAAAATAATGTCGATAATGAAAATACGTCGACAATTATTGCAGAGCCTCTTGAAAGAGGATATGGAGTAACTTTAGGTAATGCCCTTAGACGTATTTTGTTATCATCACTACAGGGTTCAGCTATTACATCTATGTATGTTCAAGGTGTTCTTCATGAGTTTTCTTCGATACCTGGTGTTAGAGAAGACCTCACGGACATTATCCTTAATGTAAAAGGTATTAAAGTAAAACTAGATCATAATGGTGAAAAAAAAATCAACTTAAACGTTGATGGTCCTGCTACTGTAACTGCAGGCATGATTGATTGTCCTTCCGAGGTAGAGATTATGAATGAAGATCATGTGATCTGTACGCTTGACGAGGGAGCAAAGCTTTCGATAGAGTTTACTGTAGAAAATGGTAAAGGATATGTTTCTTCCGTGACAAACAGAAAGGAAGACGCTCCTATCGGAGTTATACCAATTGACTCTATTTATAGTCCTGTTATCCAGGTCTCATATAACGTGGATAATGCTCGTGTAGGTCAGCAGACAGACTATGATAAGTTATCACTTACAGTAACAACTGATGGCTCAGTGAGCCCTGAGGATGCAGTTGCATTTTCAGCTAGAATCATGCAAGACCAACTTAACAATTTCATTAACTTTGAAGATCCAGAAGAAGAAGAGGTTCCAGAAGTTTTAGAAGATCTTCCGTTCAATAAAAATTTATTACGTAAAGTTGATGAATTAGAGCTTTCAGTGAGATCAGCTAATTGTCTCAAGAATGATAATATTGTTTATATTGGTGACTTAGTTCAAAGATCAGAGCCTGAGATGCTTCGAACCCCAAATTTTGGTAGGAAGAGTTTAAATGAAATTAGGGAAGTATTAAAGGTTATGGGACTTGAATTAGGAATGGATGTTGATAACTGGCCACCCGAAAATATAGAAGAGTTAGTAAAAAGAATAGAAGAGCCATTTTAATTTAAATTACTGTTCCTAGGAGATATTTATGAAACATAGAATAAAAGGAAAGAAGTTAAATAGGACTTCATCCCATAGAAAAGCATTGTTCAAAAATATGGCTCAAGCTATTATTAAACACGAACAAATAATTACTACACTTCCTAAGGCTAAGACAATGAAGCCTATTGTAGATAAATTAATTACTCTTGGAAAGAAAGGTAGTCTTCATGCTAGAAGGCAAGCCTTTTCAAAGTTGAGAGATGAGAGCATGGTAGCAAAATTGTTTGGGACACTTGCTCCTAGGTATGCCGACAGAAATGGAGGTTATACAAGAGTATTGAAGGCAGGCTATAGATACGGTGATGCTGCTGCCATGGCAGTAATTGAGTTAGTTGATAGAGATGAAGGTGCAAGGGGTAAAGATAGTGGCCCAATTCACAATGTAGAGTCACCTGAAAATGAACCTAAAGAAGCTGTTGCAGTTTAATTTTTATTTAAATAAGAGGTAAAAACCGTTCTTTAAAGGACGGTTTTTTTTTGTCACAAATGGAATTTGATAGTTACATTGGAATAGATTGGTCAGGAGATAAAAACAAATATCAAAAAGGTATCAGTGTTGCAAAATGTTTAAAGGGGGATAAAGCACCTCAAATTATAAACCCAACTGAAAAATATTGGACACGATCTAGCTTAATATCATGGTTAGTTAAAGAGGTATCTAAGGAAAAAATTTTAGTTGGGTTTGATTTTTCTTTTTCTTATCCATTTTACGATCAGTCATCATTTTTCCCTGGTTTAAAAGATAGTCCTGTAAATACACTAAATTTGTGGAAGTTAATTGAAACTCTGAACGTTGAAAATAATAATTTCTATGGGGGTGGAATTTGGAATATAGATCCATACAAAAACTTTTATAATGCACCTAGTTCAAAAGGAAAGCTATATTCCTCAAGAAGGAGATTAACAGAAATTCATGCTAAAGCTATGATCCATTCTCCAAGTCCTACTTTTAATTGTGTTGGACCAGGTGCAGTTGGTACAGGATCTATTGCAGGAATGAGAATACTAAATTTTTTAAAAAACAAAGTTTGTATTTGGCCATTTGAAGAAATTGTTCCTTTTAAAAAAAGTATTGTTGTTGAAATTTTCCCAACATTTTATTACAGGTTGGCAAATGTAAAACCAATCAAAGATTTAGGGTACACATTAGAAAACATCAATAAAGCATTGAATTTTTTTAAATCAAAGCCTCTTCCAAATAATCNNGAAATTAAAGGNCCAGATCAGGATGACGCAGATTCAATAATTTCTTCTGCTGCCTTGAGGTTTNTTTCTGATAAGNATGAAGTTTGGCAAGTTCCTAGCAAGTCTAAAAAAGAAGGATGGATATTTGGTGTTCAATAAAATATTATCTACATCTAATTTAAGGACAAATAAATGGCTTCTTTAGTAATACCAACCTCTGAAGATGGTTCACGACTTGATAGATGTATAAGACGAATTTTAGGTAACATTAATCAGGGACTACTAGAAAAACATCTTAGGTCAGGGTTTATTCTTCTAGATAATAAAAAAGTTAAATCTTCTGAAAAGGTTAAATCTGGACAANTGCTACAATANTCAGAAAAAATTAACTTCTCAAACTCGACTACAGATCGAAAGTTGAATCAGGTTTCAGAAAATTTTTATAAAACATTATANGATCAAATTTATATTAAAGAGAATGATAATTATATCGCTTTGAATAAACCAAGTGGGTTAGCTGTCCAAGGAGGATCTGGTATTAAATATAATATTGATGAAATGTTANAATATAAATTTGGTAAAAATAAAACACCAAAGCTTATTCACAGAATAGACAAGGATACTTCTGGTCTATTATTAGTTGCCAAAGATCAAATTTCAGCCAAGAAATTTGCAAATTATTTTAAAGAAAGAAAAATTTTAAAAGTTTATTTNGCACTTGTTTCACCCATTCCTAAAATAGAAAGTGGTACAATTAATTCTTCACTTATTAAGTCAGGAATAGAAGGTAATCAAAAAATGATTATAGATAATGATAATGGCAANGTTGCAATTACTGAATATAAAGTTTTAAACGATATTGGCTCCCGAGTTGGCTTAATAGCTTTATATCCTAAGACAGGACGTACTCATCAACTAAGAGTCCATTTGGAGTCTATAAATGCGCCTATTATGGGAGATAGAAAATANAAAGGTCTATCTGACGTTTATTCATCTGCTCTGAATTTGCCAGGCCATAAAAANGTTTCTAATATTAAATGGAAACCAGATAATATTAAAAATTTACAACTTCATGCTTATTGTATTACGTTACCTTCAGGTGAGACAATCGAAGCACCTATTACAGACGAATTTAAAAGAAACCTAGACTTTTTAGGATTAGACTTACCNTCAAACATAAATCATATTTTTCATATATAACTGGAGATNAACCTTGTCACAAAATTTAAGATTAGCATTATTTGATTACGATGGAACAATAGTCGATTCTGCTATAATGATAGTTGAAGGCGCAATTGCAGCATTTAGAATTTGTGGGTTNCCAGACCCTGACCCTGCAAAGGTAAGAGAAAATATAGGAAAACCTCTTGCAATTGCTCTAGATGAGTATATGCCNCCTGGTTTTAATGTAACCCCAAATGAAATTTCAGAAGCATATAGATCTTGGTATGCTGAACAGGGAAGATTAGGTCTNCAAAATGAACCANTATACCCTGGNGTCGTGGAATTATTAAAAGAATTAAAATCTANTGATTGGCTTATAGGAATAGCCACAAATAANTCTAGAATTGGATTAACAAATGGGTTAGCCAAACATAATCTCTCAGACATGTTTGATATTACCTTAAGTACAGATGAAAATATTGCTAAACCAAATCCTGCGATGGCTATAAGGGCAATGAATGAGCTTGGAGTAGAGAAAAAATATTGTGTAATGATNGGAGATACAATCAATGATATTGGTTTAGGTGTAAACGCAGGTATAAATAGTATTGGGGTTACATGGGGTTATAATGACAAGAATCTNTTATCATCNGCAGGTGCAGATTANCTTGTTGATGATGCTAATCAATTGAGTGTTTTAATGAAAAAACTATTTATTTCAAAATGAAGAAATTTTGGAAAACAATTGAAATAAAAAAAGTTTCGTCAAAGGAATTTTACATTTTATTAGATAATACAAAATTGAAAACACCACTAAAGAATGAACTAATTCTCTCAAACCATTTAATAGCGAAAGAAGTATTGAAGGAGTGGGATCAAAGCTCTGATATTATTAATACCGATGATTTAGTTTTTTATGGTTTATTATCAACAGCTATTGATAGAGTTCGTGAAGAAAAAAACTCATATATTAATGATATAATCAATTTTATTGATACAGACTTAATTTGTTACAGAGCAGATAGCCCAATTGATTTGGTATCCCATCAAAATAAACATTGGGATCCTATAATTTTACTTATAGAAAAGTATATTAATACTAATGTAAGTGTCTTTAAGGGCGTTATGCCTTCACAACAAAGTTCAAAGGTTCATCATCGATTTAAAAATTTGATTGTTGAGCTTAGCGATGTTCAGATATCAGTTCTTCATAGAATAACTAATCTTGTTGGCTCTGTCTTTTTATCCTTGTGTATTTTAAAAAAGGATTTAACTAATAAACAAGCTTTTGAATTGTCTTTTCTTGATGAGTTATGGCAAGCTGAAAATTGGGGATATGAAGAAGACGCTTCAGCAAAAAGAAAAAAAGTAAGAACTGAATTGAATAGATTAATTCTTTTTATAAATTGCATTTAAACGTAACTAACAATTTTACTAATAATTTTATAATGGCTGTAAAAATAAATTTAGAAAATTACGTTATATATTTAAATTCTCATGTAAAAATTTTGCTATTAGAGTACCAAACAGCTCTTAAAAATAAATTATGGGCAACCTCTATAATATTATCCTTAACTATAATAGACAATATTTTGTCAGATGAGAGTAATTTAGATTTTATTGATGGTC
>NZHB01000059.1 GCA_002691185.1 SAR116 cluster bacterium
TGACTCTCACCCAGCAAGAGGCGATTTCCTTCCGCCCGTCCCACTTCCTAGAAGAATGTGGGCTGGTAGTCAAATTAAAGTGCAACAACCTCTCAGGGTTGGTGATACAGTTATAAAAAAATCTAAAGTTGCCGATATCAAATTGAAGGAAGGTAGAACAGGGCAATTATGTTTCGTTACTGCTGAATATGAATATATTGTAGATGAAGAAGTTCGTCTTCATGAGCTTCATAATATTGTATACAGAGATGTTAGCAAAGCAGGAGGAGGTTCAGGTGTTTCTGACACAATACCAAACGATGCAGATTTTACAGAAACAATTTTTATGCACCCAACTATTTTGTTTCGTTACTCAGCTATTGGTTTTGTTGGTCATAGAATTCATTATGATTATCCGTACACTAAAAATGAAGAAAATTACCCAGATTTAATTGTTCATGGACCACTACAAGCAACATTTTTACTTAGAGCAGCAGAAAAATTAAAAGGGAAATCAGTAACCTCCTTTAACCATAAAGTTATGGCTCCAGTCTTTGCAAATAGTAATTACATAATTGGAGCTAAAGAAAATCAAGATGGTAGTGTAAGTTGTTGGGGAGCCGTTGAGGGAACTGGAATGACTATGCAAGCTGAAGCATTTTTTGAATAAATTTAAAGGAGAAAAAAGTGACATCCATTACAAAATTATTTGGAAGCTACGGGTTTAACACAAAGTTAAATAATTTTAATGAGGAAATGAAATTTTTTGGCAAAATGTCAATATTAGACTGGTGTGGTGTAGCTTATGCAGGAAAAAAAGAGCCAGTTTCAAAAATTGTTGCAGAAATGGTTAAAGAAGAAAATGGGGTTAATCAGGCTAGAGTAATTACCACTGGTCATAATGTTTCTGCTAGAGGCGCTGCTCTAGCTAATGGAGCAGCAGGGCATGCTTTAGACTATGATGACACACACTTTCTTTTTGTAGGCCACCCAACATCTAGCGCCCTTCCAACCACTTTGGCTTTAGGTGAAGAATTAAAATCTTCGATTGAAGAGATGTTATTGGCTTATATGACAGGTGTAGAGGTCTCCACTAGAATAGGTCATATACTGGGATATTCTCACTACAATGCTGGCTTTCATCAAACAGCGACAAGTGGCTCATTTGGGTCAACAATTGCTGCATCGAAATTATTAGGTTTAAATGAAGACCAAACGATTAATGCCCTCGGTATAGTTTCTACTCGAGCTTCGGGAATAAAGTCACAATTTGGAACAATGGGTAAACCTTATCATGCAGGTATGGCCGCTTCTAATGGTATTGAGGCAGCTAAGCTTTCAAAGTTAGGTTTCATCTCCCGAGATGATGCTATCGAGTGCGATCAGGGTTTTTTCCAGACCCATGGATGGGATAAACAAATACCTCCTAGGGCAATTGAAAATTTAGGAGATGACTTTCTATTTCCTGAGATCAAATATAAATTTCACGCTTGTTGTCATGGCTTACATTCATTCTTGGAAGCTTTGGATGAATTAAAACAAGAAAATAATTTTAATCCAGAAACAATTGATGAAATTGCAATTGAAACAAATCCTTCTTGGTTAAAGGTTTGTAATATTGAAGAGCCTAAAACTGGCTTAGAAGCCAAGTTTTCATACAGATTAACCGCGGCAATGTCTATATACGGAAAAGATACCTCTAATTTAGACACATATAGTGACGAAATTTGTTTTGATGAGAATATGCAAAGAATTAGGGATAAAGTAAAAGTCATTCCAAATGACAAGCTATCAAATACTCAGTCAAAAATTTCGATAAAAGATGGGTCTAACAACATTGAAAATAATCATGACTTATCAGATGAAATTGAAAAGAATATTTTAGAGACAAAAATAATCAATAAATCTTCTTCTCTATTATCAAAATCAAAGTCTAATGAAATTTCTACAATGCTCAATTCACCAAATAATAATAATGTAAGTGCATTAGTAGACTGTTTAGTAAGCTGATGATGGCACAAGATTCTAGTAAAGACCTAGAAGGTTTGTTAGTTGTAACAGTTGAACAAGCTGTTGCGGCGCCTTATACTTCATGTAGATTGGCAGACGCGGGTGCTCGTGTTATTAAAATTGAAAGGCCAGAAGGTGACTTTGCGAGAAATTACGATAGTAACGCTCTCGGAAATAGTGCTTATTTTGTTTGGCTGAATAGAGGTAAAGAGTCAGTTTGTTTAGACCTTAAAGATACAAAAGATATTATGCTTTTAAAAAATATAATATCTAAGGCAGATATTTTAATTCAAAACTTAGCTCCTGGTGCTTTCGAGCGCCTTGGTTTAGATTTAAAAAAATTAAGAACAGAACATCCACGTCTTATCACTTGTTCAATTTCGGGTTTTGGTGATGAAGGACCATATAAAAACCAAAAAGCATACGATATGCTTATACAAGCCGAAACTGGCGTAATAGACATTACTGGGCATCCTGACAAAGCTGATTTTGATGGCAGAGCAAAAGTTGGACCTTCAGTCTGTGATATTTCTGCTGGTATGACAGCCTACCAGGCTATTTTGCAAGCTTTGATCCAAAGGAGTATTTCAGGACAAGGCAGGCATATTTCTGTTTCTATGTTTAATTCATTAGCAGATTGGATGAACCCATTTTATTTAGGATATGTATACAATAATAGGGTTCCTAAAAGAAATGGAATGACACATCCCATAATAGTTCCGTATGGCGCTTATGATTGTAAGGATGGTTTAACTATATTAATCGCAATTCAAAATGACAGAGAGTGGGTCAAATTATGTAAGATAGTTCTAGGAGACGAAGCTATTGCTTATGACGATAGATTTAAAACTAACTCTGATAGGGTGGCCAATAGAGAGTTAACAGAAAAAATGATCCAAGATAAATTTATCACATTTGAAAGAGAAGAACTTATTTCTAAGTTAGAGGAAGCTAGTGTGGCTTACGGAAGAATTTCAGATATGGAACAGCTAAAAAAACATCCTCAAAATAATTTTTTAGAAATAGAAACAAAAAACGGCTTAGTTAAAGTCCTTGGTCCAGGTGCAATACATGACAATCATATCCCAAAAGTAAACAAAATGCCTGAACTTGATGAGCATGGGACAATGATTAGAGCAGAATTTAGTTCATTAAAATAACAATTTTTAGTTTTACAGGAGAGAGTTTTGAGAAGTATTTTATTTTTGCCAACTGATAAAATCGAAAGGCTACCCAAAGCGCTTGGGTCTGGAGCGGATAAAGTAATATTTGATTTAGAGGATGGGCTAGCTCACGATAAAAAAAATATAGGGAGATCAAATTTTGCAGATCTAGCTAGTAATAATTATAATGGTCAACCTGATAAATTTTTATTGCGTATTAATGCATTAGATACCGAAGAATATAAAGAAGATATAAAGATGTTAAAATCTTTATCATCACTTCCATATTCTATTGCAATTCCCAAAATAGAATCTGCAGACGAATGTAGAACTTTTTTAGAAGATTTAGGGAAAAGAATTCTCATTTTACCTCAAATAGAAACTCCCAGAGGTATAGCTAATATTGAACAATGGGATTGCACAAACATTGAGTTTTCTGGGATAGGATTTGGTTCAGCAGATTATTGTGCTTCTACAGGTGGCGACATGGGCAAAGCAAGTTTGGCTTATGGAAGGGGCAAAATTATAAATGCCGCAGCTTTATATAATACTCTTGCCTTAGATGGTGTTTGGTTGGATTTTAGAGACCCTGATGGCTGTAAAGAAGAAACGCTTTATGTAAAATCAATGGGATTTTCAGGAAGGTTTGCAATACATCCTGATCAAATAAATCCTATTCATGATGCTTACAGGCCAACAGCCCAAGAGTTAGAATGGGCTAAAGGTGTTCTAGAAGAAGCAAAATCTGCAGGAACAGGGGCTTTTAAATATCAGGGTAAAATGGTTGATGCACCAGTTTTAGCTGTGGCTAGATCAATTATTTCAAGGGAGGATTAGATGGATGAAAATATGTATGGAATTAGGAAGGTTGGCCCACAAAGATATAGAGAAGATCCAGGCCGGTACTTTGAAGATTTTAAAGTAGGCGACATATATGAACATTGGCCAGGTAGAACAGTAACTGAAGCAGATAATGTATGGTTTACAAATTTAACTATGAATACTCATCCAATCCATTTTGATGCAAATTATGCATCCAAAACGGAGTTTAAGAAATATCTTGTGAATTCAGCTTTCACTTTGTCGTTGGTTACAGGAATGTGCGTAAGTGGAACGAGCCAAAAAGCAATCGCAAACTTAGGTTGGGAAGAGATTAAAATACCAGCTCCTGTTTTTGTAGGCGACACTTTGTATTCCGAAACAGAAGTTCTAGATAAAAGAGAGTCTAAATCAAGGCCTACTCAAGGAATTGTAAGAGTAAGGCATTTGGGAAAAAATCAAGATAAAGTTATTGTCATGGACATGGTAAGATCTTTTCTGGTTGCCAAAAGAGGACACAGTGTTGTCGATCAAATAATTGAAGATTCAAAAAATTAAAGGATACTTCTATGAGTTTACCTCTCTCAGGTCTTAAAGTTCTTGCATTTGAACAATATGGAGCTGGCCCTTTTGGAACGCAGTATCTTGCAGATATGGGCGCTGAAGTTATTAAAATAGAACCTGCCGGTACAAGTGGTGATTATCTAAGAGATATTGGTCCTTATTTTATTGATGGAGATAATAGAAATTCAGCCTCTAGTATTTTCTTCCAAGCATTAAATCGAAATAAAAAAAGTATGACACTGGACGTACTTTCAGATGAAGGTAAAATTATACTTAAGAAGTTAGTTGAGTCTGCCGATGCTGTTTGTAATAACTTAAGAGGAGACGTTCCAGAGAAACTTGGAATAACATACGATCAACTAAAGCCTTTTAATCAGGCAATAGTAGCCGCTCATTGTTCAGCATATGGAAGAAAAGGGCCAAGAAAAAATTGGCCAGGCTATGATTATTTAATGCAAGCAGAGGCAGGATACTTTTCTCTAACAGGAGAACCGGATGGCCCTCCTGCTAGATTTGGCCTTTCAATTGTTGATTATATGTCTGGTTTAACAATGTCTTTTGGTTTGGTGAGTGCAGTATTATCAGCTAGATCGACTGGCATTGGAAGAGACGTAGACGTAAATTTATTTGATACAGCTATGTTTAATCAGAGTTATATGGCAGCTTGGGCATTAAATACTGAGTTTAAATCTGAAAGGTTAGATAGATCAGCCCACCCTATTTTGGTCCCATGTCAGTTGTACAAGACTAAAGATGGGTGGATTTATTTAATGTGTAACAAAGAGAGTTTTTGGCCAATATTGTGTAAGAAGCTTGGAAGAGAAGACTTAATAAGTGATCCTAAGTTTATTAATTTTTCCTCAAGACAATCCAACAGAGATGAAGTTACTACTATTCTTGATAAAGAGTTGATGAAAAAGAATACCTCAGAATGGCTCAATGAGTTTGGAGGTATTGTGCCAGCTGCGCCTATATTAGATCTAAAACAGTCTTTGGAGAACCCTTTTCTCAATGATAGAGATAATATTCAGCACCTTAAAACAAAAAGAGGTGAAGATATCAGTTTATTAAAAACACCCGTACATATTGCTGATACTAACTTCCAAGACCAGACAGCGCCTGAATTAGGTGAAGATACTCTAGATATCCTTAAAAACATTGGTTTTAATGATGAAGAAATAGACTTNTTTAAGAAGAATAATACTATTTAGTTNTATTAACATTTACATACATAACATATTAACTAATTTTGTTTAATTTCTTGCAATTAACTGTTTACGTCATTCTAATAACGTTATAGTTTGTGATTCTAAATATTTGGAGGAAATTTATGAAATTTACTAAATTATCACTTTTAGGTGCAGTTAGTGCTGTAGCCTTAACTTTCGCAGCTGGTACTAATTTAGCACTAGCTGACGGTCATAAAGTAAAGCCTATTAAAATGCGTTGGGCTTCTGACCATTCTGGTCCACCACACCCAGCTGCTATNGCTGAAGTTTTCTTTGCTGAGCAGGTAGAAAAAAGAATACCTGGAAGTAAAGTTCAAATCTACTGGGCAAAGTCTCTTTACAATGTTCCAAAAGGAACACAAGCCTTAACAAAAGGTAACCTAGAGATGATGACAGGTCAGTTTGGAAAAACAGCTAGTGTTGAGCCATACGCAAATGTTATTAACGGNGCCGGTAAGTTAACTACACCTGGTGCTATGCAAGGTCTAGATGGAACAAAAACTTTCCAAGAGTTGAAGAAAATTTTTAATGACAAGCATGGTATTACAATTTTTGGTTCTGGACATCTAAGTATGTATATGGGTGCCGGTGCTGTTAAGAGTAGACTTTTAGTTCCTGCAGATTTTGCTGGTAAAAAAGTTAGAAGTATGGGACCTGCTGAAAATGCATTATTAGGTGCTTTAGATGCAAACCCAACAACTATGGCATTCGGTGATGTGCCACCTGCACTTCAGACAGGTGTTATCGACGGTTTGTTAACAAGTTTAGGTGGATTTAATGCTACTAAGGAACAAGCTCCATATTTTACTGTTGCAGGTATTAACGGTATTGTAGGTGATTATTACTGGATGGGTGCTTCAAACAAGTGGTGGGCTACTCTTGATAAGAAGCAACAAGATACTTTAGCTGATATCATTGTGAATGATTTTATCCCTTATCAAAAAGCTATCAACTTCTGTAATGATAAGAGACTTGTGGACAAGTTTAAAGTTACAGATAAAAGTGCACCTGGTATCTATGTTATGAGCCCAGAAGAAGCTTCTGTAATTCAGGCTAAAGAAGGTGGAGCAACCAACAATTGGATCAAATCCAAGGTTGATGCTAGAGGTGACCAGTTAGTTGATCAATTTTCTGCTGAAGCTAAGGCTCTTGTTGCAGCTAATCCTTTAGGATCAAGTGCATTAGAAAAGACAGATTGTACAGCTTTCGCAGCAGACTTTGCAAGATACGCAAAAGGAAGCGCTCTTTACAAAAAGAAAGCTAGAAAATAAATAAATTAAGAAGGCCTAAAATCTTTAGGCCTTCTTTTTTTTACGAAATATATCATGGAAAATTTTTATAAAATCTCAAATAAAATTCAAGCCCTTATAACTAATGTTTTAGGTAAATGCTCAGCTTATCTAATGATAGCTGTTACATTGTTTGCACTTGCTGAGATTATTAGAAGATATATTTTTGGAGTTGTATTTGAGTGGGGACAAGATGCTGTCATCTATATGATGGTATCATCGGTTGCATTTTATATTTGTGTTACTCAGGTTGGAAGAAATCATTTAGTCATGAGCGCAGTATTACAACTTTTAAATACAAAAGGATTTCATAGAACTGTTGGATTTTGTAAAATTTTTATCTCTTTTTTTATTTCTGTTTTTACAGCTTCTCTTACTTTCACGGCATACTCTACTGTAGAGTACTCAATTCAAATTGGTGAAAGATCAGAGAGTTTATTCTTTTTTATGTGGCCTTTTTATTTTATTCTTGCCCTTGGAATGGGCTTGATGTCATTAGTTGCTTTTCTTCAATTTATTGAAGATATTCATAGTTATATCAAAGGTGATCATTTTACTGCTGAGGTTGATGCAGCAACTGACGTTTAACAATTTAGGCTAGGATTATAAATATGTGGGCTCTGGGGGGATCTTTATTTACGCTTTTATTTGCTGGTGCGCCTATCGGTATTGCACTGGCTGGCGCAACAGCCCTATTAGTTTTATTTGACGATTTTCTTACCTACAGCACCTTATTTGAAGCTTTCTTTAGTTTTTTAACAAAGTACACCCTAGTTGCTATTCCATTTTTTATTTTTGCTGGCTTTTTAATGGAAAAAACCGGTCTTGTTGCAAGCCTTTTCAAATTTGCTGATGCAATCGTTGGTTGGGTCCCAGGTGGTTTTGCCTACGCTACTTTATTATCAGCTGTTTTATTTGGTGCTATTTCAGGATCATCTACTGCAATGGCTGCAGCTATGAGTGTGATTGCATACCCAGAACTNGTAAAGAGAGGTTATCCTAAGTGGATGGCAGCTGGTGTTATTGCCTCTGCGGGGGGGATTGCTCTTCTTATACCACCAAGTATTACGCTTATACTTTTTGGTGTGATTACAGAAATATCTATAGTAGACCTTTTCTTTGCAGGAATAATACCTGGTTTAATGTTAGCTATGAGTGATGCTGTCATCATCGTAAGTGTGTCATTATTTATAAAATTACCTCGAGGTAAATTTGACTTATGTGAAGTATGGCGTTCTTTTAAAGGGGCTCTTCCTGCTCTATTAATGCCTATAATTATTTTGGGTGGTCTATATGGGGGGTTATTTACGCCAACAGAAGCTGGTGCTGCAGCCGCAAGTTACGCACTCTTTTATGGTTTAATTTTTAAAAGAAAGACATTTACTAAAGAGCTAATGCCAACAACTTTAAGGACTATGAACCTAACAGCCGTTGTTTTTTTCTTACTGGGTTGCGTAGGGATTTTTCAATTTTATTTGGCTAATATGGGTTGGCCACAAATGATTGCCGAGTGGGCTGGAGAGTTAGGTCTTACAAGGATAGGCTTTTTGTTTGCGTTGATGGGCTCTTTGTTATTTTTATCTATGTTCTTAACTGGTGTTGCCATATTGGTTCTTACTGTACCTATTTATTTTCCTGTAGCACTAGCTCTTGGTGTAGACCCTATCCACCTAGGTGTATTAACAGCACTTTGTATAGAAATTGGAAGTGTTATACCGCCTGTTGGTTTAAACTTATTTGCAGTGAGTGGGGTTACGGGATTGCCTGTTACAACAGTTATTAAGGGCTCGTTCCCATTCTGTATTTCAGATACTGTNGTTTTAATAATAGTANTGTTATTTCCAGCTCTAGCTCTNACATTGCCGGAGTTACTAGTTGTATCTCACTTTAAATAAAGACTTAATAAAGATTTAGCATAATCTAAAAGCTTATTGTCATAACCAAATCTTGTTANAAGTTGACAGCCAATCGGTAGATTTTGCTCTCCTTTAAATANAGGAACAGTTATACAAGGGTTTCCGCTGAGTGACCATGTTGTATTAAATGTTGCAGGCCCAGTATATTCTAACCCTTTTAAAGCTTCACCCGGTGCGCTCGGGGTAATAATTAAATCAATATCATCAAATACAGAATCAATATCATTTTTTAAAACTTGAACTTCTTTAATTGCCTTTTTATANAGATCATTAGTTACCTGATACCCATCATTTAAACGACCATTTCTTAATATGTCACTCAACTCATTGAAGTGATTAAACCTTTCATATGAGATTGATCTTTTAAACTCATATCCACTTATATCAATGTGCAATCGGTCTGCCTTGGAAATTATTTGATCAATATTGAGGTCAATTATATTAAATTTTTCAAGGCGAAGTGTGTCTATTAATGCTTCAAGTTTATTTTGAGTAGATGGATCAGTTTTATCCCAGTGTGGTGTTCTAACAAAGCCAATACGAACTTTGGTTAAATCAATTTTTTGAGGTTCCACCAATTTTTCTTCAAGCAAAATAGACCTAAATAGGGAGATGTCTTCTACAGATCTTGATATCAGCCCAAGAGTATCTATGGAGGGAGAATTCGGCAATATGCCTGATTTGTCAAAGTCTCCATATGAAGGTTTATATCCCACCACACCACAATACGCTGCAGGCCTTATAACTGATCCAGTGGTTTGTGTACCAAAACAGATAGGAGACATCAAAGCGGCTACAGCTGCAGCTGATCCTGAACTAGATCCCCCAGGTGTGTGATTTTTATTATGAGGATTAGTAGTCAAGCCAGGAGCCCTATGGCCGAGTTCGGTTGATACTGTTTTACCTATAAATACACAACCAGCTTGCTTTGATACTGCAACGGAGGCAGCATCTCTAATAGGTATATTGTTTTTATAAAATGGTGTTCCAAGACCAGATGGTACATTGCTCGCATCGATAATGTCTTTTATACCAAAAGGAATACCCATTATATCTGTATTATTAGAGTTATCTAATTTTTTGGCTGTATTTAATGCGTTTTCCTCATCAAGATATATCCACGCTTTTACCTCGTTTTCTTTTTCTCTTATTCTATCAAAGCAACTTGATACCCATTCAAATACTGATAGATTTTTATTTCTTAATAATTTAAGAGCATCTGTAGCTGTTAGTTCATATGGATTTGTCATTAAAATGTACTCACTTATTTAAACAAAATTTTATAATACATATTTTTTTTTAGTTTTGTAAAAACTGAAATTTTAGTTTAACATTTTTTCTTATTTTGAGGAGNTTCTTATGGAAAACATGACNGAAAAATTTGCTAATTTTTGTGAGGAATTAAGATACGAGGATCTCCCTCATGATGTGATAAAAAGAACTAAATTATTAATCTTAGATACAGTTGGAATTATTATCAGAGCAAGACATGATGCAGAGTCAACTTCTAGTCTTGTTTCAGCCATTGAAAGGTTGGANATGTCTAATGGAAGTTGTCAGGTATTTTCTGATAATAAAAGTTATTCACCAAGTGCNGCAGCCTTATTAAATGGGACTTTGGCTCATTCTCTTGACTTTGATGATACACACGCTGAAGCATCACTTCATTCAAGTGCCCCAATACTAGCTGCAGCTTTGGCTGCTGCAGAAATGAACAAATCTTCTGGGCAACAACTAATTACAGCATGTGTTGTTGGTTATGAAATTCAGATAAGGTTAGGGTTAGCAGGAGGTTCATCAGCCCATTATAAGAAAGGCTTTCACCCTTCAGCCACTTGTGGCATTTTTGGTGCAGCGGCTGCTGCAGGTTACCTTATGGGTCTGAATAAAGATCAATATATATCTGCCTTTGGAATTGCCCTTAGTCAATCAGCTGGCTCTATGCAGTTTTTAACAGATGGCGCATGGACAAAAAGATCGCATGTTGGGCAAGCAGCTCAAAACGGTTTAAGTTGCGCAATTATGGCAGCAGAAGGATTTAAGGGGCCATCAAAAGCTTTTGAAGGAAAATGGGGGTATTTACATTCATACGCCTCTGGAGGTGATATGGAAAAAGCTATAGACGGATTAGGAAAAAAGTTTGAAACTCTTAACTTGGGTGTCAAACCTTATCCTTCATGTAGGTATAGTCATGCTGCTATTGATGGAATAATAGAACTAAAAAACGAATTGGGTTTTTCAACTGCTGAATTAGATGATATTGACATTGGGCTATCAGAGACAGCTTTGAATATTATAGGTTACCCTTTATCAGATAAACAAAATCCTAAGAGTGTTGTTGATGGACAGTTTTCAATGCCATTTTGTGCAGCTGTAACAGTCAAAAGTGGTGGTTTAAAGTGGGATGATTATAAAAATCATCTCAATGATAGTGATACACTTTCTTTATGTAATAAAATCAAGGTTAGTCCTGACAAGGATGCTGAAGAATGTTGCCCAGAATATATGAGTGCAAAAGTCAAGGTTGTTGTTAAAGGAAAAAAATACGAGAAATTTGTTAAAATACCAAAAGGTGAGCCTGAAAATTTTATGGAGGATTCAGAATTTATTTCGAAATTTAGAAGTTTGACAGAACCCTACTTGTCAAATGAAAAAATTGATCAGCTGACAGGCTCAATGTTAAAATTAGATCAGTCAAATAATATTAATTCAATATTTGAGTTTAGTCAGATTGATAGATAAAAAGTTCTAGGAGCAGAGTATGAATGAGCAAAGTATAATTGATCTTGAGCACAATAGTTCAATTTCAGAAGAAGATAATTTAATTATAGATACGATAAATAAATTTCTAGAAAAAGACGTAAAACCATTTGTCAAAGAGTTTGAGTCTGAAGATAAATATCCTCAAATGATTGCTGACAAAATGGCTGAGTTAGGACTTTTTGGAGCAACTATATCACCAGAATATGGTGGCTTAGGTCTGTCTGCTGTTACATATTCAAAAATAGTAGAAAATGTTTCAGCTGTTTGGATGTCAGTTTCTGGTATCTTTAATTCTCATCTCATAATGTGTGCTGCAGTAGAAAGATTTGGTACTGAAGAAATGAAGCGGTATTATCTTCCAAAGTTTGCATCTGGTGAAATAAGGGGAGGCATTGCCTTAACTGAACCTGATTGTGGAACAGATTTACAATCCATTAAGACCAAAGCTGAAAAAGTTGGTGAAAATTATGTAATTAATGGAACTAAAACTTGGATTACTAATTCAGTACAAGGAACTGTTTTAGCAGTTTTAGTTAAAACTAACTCTAATATACANCCAGCTCATAAAGGAATGAGCTTANTTCTTGTGGAGAAGAAGCATGGCTTTGTATCAAGAAAGTTAAAAAAATTGGGTTATAAAGGAATAGATACTGGTGAGGTTCAACTTGAAAATGTAACAGTACCTACTTCAAATCTGATTGGAGAAGTAGAGGGTAAAGGTTTAAAACAAATTTTAGCAGGGTTAGAGCTAGGTAGAATTAATGTTGCCGCCCGTGGAGTAGGAGTGGCTAGGGCCGCCCTTGAAGATTCAATAGAATACTCAAAAATNAGAAAAACTTTTGGAAAACCNATTAGCCAGCACCAATCAATACAAATCAAATTAGCTGAAATGGCTACTAAACTAGAAGCCTCAAGGTTGTTAACTGAACAGGCAGCTAAAGCGTATGATTCTGGTAACAGATCAGATTTGCAAGCTGGCATGGCTAAGTTATTTGCTACCGAGACAGCTTTGTTCAATTCTACAGAAGCTATGCGAATTCACGGAGGTTTTGGTTACTCCCCAGAATATAATATTGAAAGATATTATAGAGACGCACCGTTATTAGCAATTGGTGAGGGAACGAATGAGCTTCAAAAACTTATTATAGCCAAGCAATTAGTTTCTGATAATTAAAAATTTTGATTATAAATAACTGTAGAGCTAAATGCTAAGACGCCTACTAAAAGCCCTATAATTGGTTTTTGTGAAAAAAACAAGAATGTTAACACGCCAATTAAGAAAGGAATAATTCTCTCAAGTAATTGAGTATTAGCTAATGCACCAGAAGGGAAAATGATTATTCTAATCATAAGTCCTGTGGTCATGGCAAAGGCGACAGCGTTGATCCATTTTGCTAGAAGGCTGTCCTTGTCAATTTTTTTTGATAGAACAAGTCCTAGAAATCTCCAAATAAATATTCCAAGACTTGCCACTATTAGCATGACCCACGGCAGGAGGTTGTTATTAATATGCAAAATATCAAGCATTTATTTTATCTTTCTTAAAGAAAAAATTAATGGCTAATCCAAGCGTTCCTCCACAGAGCCCTGCTATTATTAAACTCCAATCTCCGAAATATGGAAATAGCATAGGGCAAATTATTCCTCCACTTACCACAGCTACTCTATAATAAATNTCCACGGCTCTTAGCATCAAAATAGTCAAGTATAAAGGCATTATAAAAACTGGAATAGAAACAATTTCCGAAGGTAATAAATAGTATAATTTATATCCAATTACTGTTGTTAAGGACGTTATGGTAACCAAGGCCAGAGTTAAACCTTTGAAAAAATATAGGAGTTCTCTTTCCTCTAATTCATTTTTTGCTTTTGATAATTCTGCCCAACCTGTGGGACTAATTAGATGAGCCCAGAGTAATTTAGAAATAAAAGAAATTTTATGACTATGAATATTAATTAGGGTCATGCCTGATAATACTAAAAAAAACTGCCTAACATTAGCTAGCAACACTGTTGTAAAAAGTAAGATAATAGGGGCACCAATTGTATACAAAGATACAAAAATAACCATTCCAGGCATGCTCCAGAGNACTAATAATGATGCAACGCAAATATAAATATNAAGCCCNGCTTCGCCGGCAAAAACTCCATANCCAAACATAGCAGCGCTCATTCCAATACCTGGAAAACCAAATCCAGTCAAAATACCTTTTCGAAACGGGCTATCTTTCATTTTCATTAATATATTTTTCTAAATTATTGTTTTGCTATAAGGTCGATTTCAACTGANGCACCTACAGCAAGACCTGTGACACCAATACATGTTCTTGCGGGAAGTTTGTCTTCATTAAAATAAGATTTATAAATTTTATTTACTTTATCAAAGTCTTGAAAATTAACTAGGTATACTCTTACAAAAGTCACTCTTTCCAGTGAAGAACCGCATTGTTCTAAAACATTTATTAGATTTTTCATTACTTGATGAGTTTGTTCTTCTACATCNTTACTGACAAGTATATCAGGNTTATCTAGTAAAGTGGGCATTTGCCCAGTAATAAAAATAAAGTCTCCTGCCTTNACAGCATGACTAAATGGNCCAACTCTTTTGGGTCCTTTATCGAAAACTAAATGTTCTATATCCAATCTACATCTCCTGATAAGATTACTTGTTGTGAAAAAAAATTATTTTAAATAAACTTGCATTTACTGGGGGAATTTTCAATGAGATTTAAAAACAAAACAGTGATTATTACAGGAGCTGCTGGTGGTATTGGTNGNCAGACAGCNTTAAGNTTTGCNAAAGAGGGTGCTAATGTGGCTGTTTCNGATTTGGACTTTNATCAGGNTAAAAGAGTANCNGATGAAATAACNTCTGCTGGTGGTATTGCAGAACCATTCAANCTAGATGTAACTNATCAAANTGAAACNATAGAAGTNANGNAAAATGCTTATNANCATTTTGGTAGTTTAGANATTGCNTTNTGTAATGCAGGAATAAGAGAAATTGTTTCACCNNTAGAATTNTCTATTGAGGAGTGGAGAAAAGTAATTGATATAAACGTNACTGGNGTATTTATNACGGCTCAAACNTTNGCAAAAAAATGTATTGAGAATAAGGTAAAAGGAAACATAGTCATAACGTCTTCTACCCTAAGTNTAACTTCTGCACCAAATAGGTGTGCNTACACANCTTCCAAACATGCNACAGCAGGAATGACAAAACAANTAGCANTGGATTTNGCNAAATANNATATAAGGGTNAATGCTGTTGGGCCTGGAGTAATTAGAACGCCATTNACNGAGAGNTANTTTCAAGATGAGGAAGCATCACANANAGTANGAAATTTACANGCAATGAAACGTTGGGGAGAACCTAATGAAATTTCTAGTGCGGTCTTATATCTTGCTAGTGAAGAGGCAAGTTTTTGTACTGGAACTAATTTAATTGTTGATGGTGGCTGGACAGCAGGCAAAGATTGGTAGTTAACTAATTTTTTCTAAAACAGGGTGTAAATATTTCAGAAATTNCTCTGGATTTTCGCTCATTGGAAAATGACCAACATTTTTCATTTTTACCATTTCAATCCCAATTGTGTCAGCTAAAATTTTAGTTTCTTCTGGGGTGGCAGAGTAATCATATTCTCCAGTTAACAGATAGATAGGACATTTTGAGTTGTCAATTTTTCTTATTTCGTTTCCAATATTTCCATCATATTTATAAAAGAATAAATCNCCTTTAAAAATTCCTGGTCCTCCTTGCATATAATGCCACATCGTCTCAAATTTNTCTTTTTCTGGGCTTGTTGGTGCCATTAAACCATAAGCAATTCCGCCACATACTTCTCCGCCATGTACATCTTGCCTATGAAGCCAATTAATATCGTAATAAGGNTCTAAATGTCCTGCGCTTTGAAGTCCAANTAGCGCTCTAAACCTTTCTGGAAAATGTATTGCTAAATGCAATATAATTCTACCACCAATTGAGCAACCCATAACCACTGGTTTTACTAACTCTAAACCATCTATAAAGCTTAATATCTGAGAAATATATAAATCTGTTGATAATTTATAATTTCCAATACTTGAATTTTCTGGTGGAGATGATTTTCCATGCCACGGCATATCAAAAACAAGAACACGAAATTTTTCTAAGATTTTCTTATCATTTAAAAGTGCCCTATATTGTCTTCCATCAGACCCTGCTGTGTGCAAACAGACTAGAGGAATACCTTGACCTGATTCTTCCCAATATATCCTATGACTAATTCCATCAATTTCAAATTTTCCATATTGGCCAGAAATAGGTTCTCTCTCAATCATATTTCTTTCTCCTGAGGTCTTAAACTTGCGAGTAATAATTTGAAATATAATAAATGAGACATCAAAGGATGAAGATCACCATCAAACTTCAAAACTTTTCGTCTAAGCATAGCTATTATATCGTGAGAGCCAGGTTGAGGGATAGGTTGTAAAAATTTTAACCATTCGTCTTTAGGTGCCGTCAGTTTGAAATTATAACTAGGCATAACAAAAGGTCCTTCTTGAACGGTCGTAACACTACCTTTTTCAATATTTACTAAATACTCTGTATCAATGGTACTAATAATAAAATTTGTATTAAGATACCTAGCCATTTCAGAAAGTGTCTCTCTTCTTTCGTCTTTTTCTACTAATTTCAAAAACATCAACAAACCTGATAAAATCTAATCAATTGTTTCTAATAATTTTGATGTTAAATCAAAATTAATAATTCTGTTATAAAAANTTAGTAAAAATTNTAAATGAAATTATTCTTAAATCTANTTTTGTGGCTATTTTTATTTTTAGGAGTTGTTATTTTTATTTCTCCTATACCAGGGGGGATAATAATAATTTCNATTACAGTATTGTATTTAGCTAAATCTTCCAGATTTGCGAGAAAACTAATTGTAAAATTTAATATAAAAAAAATAATTAAAAAGTTAAAAATAACTAAAAGTGACATTTAAATAAAATTAAAATATGTTTGGTAATCTATAAAAAAAGGAGTTTGTGATGAATGGNGCCGAGAGTTTAGTTGGTACTCTACTAGAAGGTAATGTNAATGTTTGCTTCACNAATCCTGGNACTTCTGAAATGCANTTTGTTGCNGCNTTAGATAAATATCAAACGATGAGAAGCGTCCTATGTCTTTTTGAAGGATGCGCCACTGGTGCTGCTGATGGTTATTTTAGAATGAAAAGATCTCCAGCATCTACTTTATTACATTTAGGACCTGGTTTGGCTAATGGTCTTGCAAACCTTCATAATGCTAAAAAAGCGAATTCAGCNATTGTTAATATAGTAGGCGAGCATGCTCTTGATCATATAAAACTAAACGCGCCATTAACTTCNGATATTGAAGGAATAGCAAAGCCTGTTTCACATTGGGTAAAAACAAGTAAATCATCACAAAACATNGCAAAGGATGGTGCTGAAGCTATAAAACAAGCAAATATAAAACCTGGACAAATNGCAACTTTAATTTTACCTGGTGATACTGCATGGAATGATGGAAATAAGATTCAGCTTGTTGAATTGAATGCAAAACAAAAAGATGTTTCAACTAAATTAATAGACGAAGCAATATTAGCAATTGAAAATGCGAATAATCCTTTGATTCTTGTTGGGGGAGCAGCTTTAGAAGAAAAGAACCTTATCAAATTGGCAAAGGTAGCAGACAAGATAGGTTGTGAAATAAAAACCGACTGGTTTAATGCTCGTTTAGACAAAGGTGCAGGAAGAGTTAATTCTGTTAGAATACCTTATGTAGTTGATAAAGCTGTCGATATTCTAAAGAGCTTTGATACTATTTTAATTATAGGAGCAAGACGGCCTGTTGCTTTTTTTGCTTACCCAAATAAGCCTGGGGTTTTAACTCAAGACAGTACTAAGTTTTTTGAGTTGGCTAATGTTTCTGACAATATTACTAATGTAATTGAAGAGTTATCAGACAGAGTGGGAATTTCTACTGAAGTACCAAGTACAATTTCAAAATTAAATATTCCCGATATTCCTAAAGGGACAATTAATCCTACAACTCTTGGGATGGTTTTAGGAGCGTTAATTCCTGAAAATGCCATAGTTGTTGATGAATCTGTTACTACTGGAAGAGAGTTTTTTTATCAAACTGCAGGGTCTCATCCTCATACTTGGTTAAATAATTGTGGAGGTTCAATTGGCTTTGGTATGCCAGTAGCCATAGGTGCTGCAATATCATGTCCTGATAGAAAGGTTATTTCTTTAGAGGGTGATGGCAGTGCTATGTATACTGTCCAGTCTTTATGGACTATGGCTAGAGAAAACTTGGATATAGTCGTATTAATTTTTGCAAACCAAAGTTATAAGATACTGCAAGGTGAGTTAACTAATGTTGGAGTTGTTAATCCTGGTAAATCTGCGATGGAGATGTTGTCTTTACAAGATCCNTCTTTAGACTGGGTTTCATTATCNAAAGGGATGGGTGTTGATGCTGTNCGTGTTGATAATTTAGAAGATTTAGTTAAAAATTTTAAAAATGGATTAAAAATGACAGGGCCTTATTTAATAGAGGTAATGATTTAAAAGTAGATTGTAATAAAACCTTAACAAATTTTTCATAAATAGATTATGTTTTGAGCATTCACTCTGTATGAATTGATGATGTTAAGGTAAATTTTTACTCAGTGAAACTCAAAACAGGTTTTGTTAAGTCCGAGTTATCTTTAATGCACAAAACAAATAAAATTCTAACTAATCAAAATGATAGATATTTTGATCGTGAAATCAGCTGGTTATCTTTTAACCAAAGAGTTTTACTTCAGGCATATGATGAGACGATTCCATTTGGCGAAAGACTGAGATATATTTGTATTTCGTCAGGAAATTTAGATGAATTTTATATGGTAAGAATTGCCGGACTTCTTCATTTGATTGAGCATGAGTTTAATATAATCCCAGATACGGGAATGAGAGCTGACGAGCTTTTATCTACGGCGTTAAATGAATTAAAAAATTTACAAAATCAGCAGCAACAATGTATTAATAATTTGTTAGATCATAAAAAATGTAATTTTTCTATATTGAACGAAAACCAATTAGATGAAGGTGATCTTAGATGGCTTAAAGAATATTATGAACAGAATATCTTACCGCTTTTAACGCCAACCACACTTGATCCTGCGCACCCATTTCCCTTTATTCAAAATAAAGGAAAGTGTGTTTTATTGGAAATGCAAGATAGTCAAAAAAACGAAAAAAATTGTGTAGTACTTTTACCAGATAATATTGAGCGGTTTATAAGATTACCTGGAGAAAGTCAGTGTTATGTTATGTTGGAAACGCTTGTAATTAAGTTTGTAAATTTAATTTATCCTGATTTCAGACTTATTCACTCTGGATTGTTTAGAGTTATAAGAGATGCAGAAATTGAAATAGATGATGAAGCTGATGATCTAATTGGGCAATTTGAAACCGCTATAAAAGCTAGGAAAAGAGGTGGTGTAGTATCATTAACTTTTTCTAAAGATTTATCTAAATCTGCTCAAAAACTCTTAACAAGGGAATTAAATATTCCTGATGATCATATATATGTTGCAAAAGGGTTTGTTGGAATTGATGACTTTGCAGAAATTATTAATAATCTACCTAAACAAAATCTATTCAAAATTTACAAACCTAGGATGCCGCAAAGAATATTAGATTTTAAAGGAGATTGTTTTTCAGCCATAAAAAATAAAGATATAATAGTGCATCATCCATATGAAAGTTTTGATGTTGTTTTAAGTTTACTCCAACAAGCAGCTATAGATGATAATGTGCTGGCAATAAGGCAAACTTTATACCGAACGTCTCCAGACTCTCCTATAGTTAGCGCACTTGTTAAAGCAGCAGAATTAGGAAAATCAGTTATTGCGGTCATTGAATTGAAAGCTAGATTCGATGAAGAAAATAATGTTCAACTTGCTAGAATTCTAGAAAAAGCAGGTGCACAGGTTGCCTATGGTCTGGTTGATCTAAAAGTTCATACAAAAATGTCTTTAATTACTAGAAGAGAAGGAAAAAAACTAGTCTCATATGCACATTGTGGAACNGGTAATTATCATCCACATACTGCAAAAATTTACACTGATTTTTCGTTCTTTACCATTGATAAGAAAATCTGTGATGATGCTAGGTCAGTTTTTAATTTTCTTACGAGCCATGTTCAGCCTAAAAACTTAAATAAGATGATAATATCACCTAACTCTTCATTTGATTGGTTAATTAATAGAATTGATGACGAGATAAAAAATGCTAAGGAAAATTTAGAAAGTGGTATTTGGATAAAATGTAATGCCATCGTCGATCAAAAAATAATAGAAAAATTGTACGAAGCATCCACCGCAGGAGTTAAAATTCATCTAATGGTTAGAGGAATATGTTGTCTACGTCCTAATGTAAAAGGAATGTCAGAAAATATAAAAGTTACAGCAATTATTGGAAGATTTTTAGAACATGGAAGAGTATATGTTTTTGCAAACAAAGGAAAATTTCAGTCTGAAAATAATTTAGTTTATATTTCTTCTGCAGACATGATGCCACGTAATTTATACCACAGAGTTGAAGCTTTCATTCCTTTAGAAAATAAAACAGTTAGAAGCCAAGTTCTTAAACAGGTATTACCTGCACTTATTAATGACACAAAAAATTCTTGGCAATTAAATGAAAATGGAGAATACTTAAAAATGACAAATAAGGATAAATCATTTTGTGCACATACTTATTTTATGAACAATCCAAGTTTATCAGGTCAGGGAAGCTTAGCTAAAATATAAGTATGAATGAATTAGCTTTAAGTTACGATAAGAAAATAAATAAAGGTAAACTTGCAATAATAGATATTGGATCTAATTCTATTAGACTTGTTATATATCCCCAAAATGGTAAATATCCTTTTCCACTATTTAATGAACGAATAAATTGTAAGCTTGGTGATGGGTTAACATTCAGTCAAAAAATTGCAAGTCAATCAATTTCAAAAGCTTTGTCAGCTATTAAGCGTTTTGCTTATATAATAAAAACAATGTCTGTAGATCATCAATTAATTGTCGCCACCGCAGCAATTAGAAGAGCTAAAAATGCTAATGAATTTCTGCGTCCTGCAGAAAAGATTCTAAATTATAAAATTAGAACTTTATCTGCCAAAGAAGAGGCCCATTATGCCTATTTAGGAGTGCTAGGTAATATGAGCATTGATGATGGGCTCATAGCTGACTTAGGCGGAGGAAGTTTAGAACTTATTCTTATTAAAGATAGGGAAAAAATAAAATCAACAAGTATAGATATTGGCCACTTATCTCAACTTTCCTATGATGAAATTAATGCTGAAATTAGTAAAGTTGAATGGTTAACTAAATCTGAAGGACTTACTTTATATGGAACCGGGGGAAGTTTCAGAGCACTAGGCTCTGCATATATTAAGAATTATGATTATCCACTGCAACTATTACATGGACTAAACTTCAAATCAGAACAAGCCACTACTCTTTTAGATAAAATGTCAGATGAGAGTGAGATGGTTATAGGTATTCCTCCAGGTAGAATAGATACTATATCAACAGCAGCAAACATAATGATAAATCTTGTTTTCGCATCAAGTGTAAAAAATATCATGATAAGTGGTACAAGTATTAGAGACGGGTTAATAGCAGAATTAAATAAAGAGAATAGAGTAAGCCCAGACAAAGTAGCTTATTATAAAGTGCTTGCCAAAAATCAAAGATTTAATGGGATGCAAACCAGAATAAAAAGAATATTTAAGCCTATTTTTAAAAAAATTGCTAATAAGGATTTTGAGAGAGTTTTTAAAATCAGTACTAATCTTTCAGACATTGCTTGGGATGAACAACCAGAATTAAGGGGTAATATTGCATCAGAGAAAATATTATCATTGCCAATTAGAGATTTGACTCATGTTGAGAGAGTATGGATGGCTAATATTGTCTACTATAGATATATTGGTACGAAAGATAAAAAACAAATTAATCAAGATGTTATAAATTTACTTTCAGCAAAACAAAGACGTTCATCTTTTGCTATTGGTTTAGGTCTTAGATTTTTATATGTTTTTTCTGCAGGGTTGCCTAAAAATTTAGATAAGATAAAACTCAAAATCAAAAAAAATATTTTAGTTTGTCGCATTGTTCCTGAAGCTAGAGTGCTTATGGATAAAGAATGCGAGAGAAAGCTAAAAAGTTTTGCAAATGCATGTGATTTAAATTACGAAATAATTTGATTATTTATTTCCTAAAAATAATTAAGACATGTGTTTTGGTTATTTCGAATTCAGATTTTTGAAATATAGTTAAAATATATTAATACATAAGTTTTATGATAGCCCTATAATTAAAGCACCAATCAGCTAAATTAACATAAACAAACTAAAATTTCGTAAGCTTACTAAAGCGTAAACCTCTATTCATTTCTTGTTCTGTAAGACCATGAATTTTTTTATTTAAAATTGGTAGGTCAGGAATTTAAAATTATTCCTGACCAAAAAACTGCATTGAATTTAATAATCTAATTATTAATTTCATAGAGACCAATTGTACCTGTCATTTCAAATGCAACAGCAAGTAGAGGTTTCCCGGTAGGACTATCATTTGCCGAAATAAATTCCAATCCCTCTGGCGAATTATGATTTTCATTAGGCATTATATAACTCACCATATGTGGGTCAGATGGCAACGTAATGTCATATGCAAAGATAGCGTTATTTCTCTCCATTCCTATGAATGCATATATTCTTCCATCAATTTCACCTATTGCAAGAGCCTCAGGCTCTGGACCTTTATCATCGGAACGGTCATCGATTTTGGAGGGGCCATTAGCGTTAAACATTTCTGGTGAACGTTTCGAAATTATGTTTTCGAATGCGTTTCCACTATCAAAAACTAATGTACCATCATCTTTCCAAATAGAAAATGATCTTCCACCATAGGCATATATTATATCATGGTCTCCATCGCCATCAGTGTCACCAAGTGTTTTCGTAGTTTTTAAACGTCCAAGATTTTCTTTCTTTTGTAACTCTTTAGCATTTGGGAACATAGTTTTATCAAGTTTTAATTTGCCAACACGAGTTTCCTCAGAAAAACCATCATAGTCTTTAGCATCACCTTCATTTGCAGTAACTAAATATGTACTTCCTTTTGTCTCGTAGGCTACTATTGCATCTGGCTGATACATCATCAAGACGGGCCAGCGTTTCATATTTATTCCACCATCCTTATTAGATACATCATGAGATATTCTGGATACGTTTTTAAAGCCAAGTCCACTCACACTAACAACCTTTGCAGAAGCTATATCAATTGTAGCTATGGCATTATTTTCTTGAAGAGTAGCATAAGCTTTTTTACCGTCTGGAGAAAAAGCTATATATTCAGGTTCAGCGTCTTCTTCAAAACTTGAACCTGGCTTAACAATCCTAGCTCCTGCTGGTAATTTAACATTGTTAAGCATTATCTGCTTAACGGTTGCATTTTGTGTGCCGTTAGTTAGATCTATAAGTGTAAAACTACCTTCTGGATCAATTTTGTAATCATCAGAGGGCTCACCTTCATTAGCTGTTAATAAATATCTACCATCAGGTGAAAATGCGATATTATCAGGCAAAGCCCCAGTTTTATATTCGGCCAATTTTTTTCCATTATTGTTGAATATTTGAACATTACCTGGGGCATCTGCATTTTTTTCTTTTATAGAAGCTGCAATTAAATTTTTATGAACTGCTACGGCAGTAACATTACCACCCGACAAATCAAAAGGAGCTAATTTTTTTAAATTGAGAGGATCACTTATCGAAATTCTTTCTATAGTACCGGTTTCAGAGGCTGTAACTAAAAGACTTTTAGATTGAGAATGATAACGTATCATTTCTGCGTAACCTTCACCTTTTCCAATTTGAAAGGATGATATTTGGTTGATTTCCATGGCATTTGTAAAAGTTGTACTTGTAAGTGTAATAACTGAAGAAGTTACTAAAATTTTAAACATATTTTTATTAAACATAATTATCACCGAAATTTAAACATAACATCTAATTTTTTTTACGAAATTGTTGTTATAATGTTACAATTTCATGAAGTTTAAATTAAGCGTAGATTATGCTGTAATATAATTAATAATTTTAAGTCTATTTAAAATATTTTTCTTTAAATTTTAAAGCAACGGAAACAAGTAATATTAGTATAGGGACTTCAATAAGTGGGCCAATAACAGTAGCGAAAGCCTCTTTAGATGCAAGGCCAAAAGT
>NZHB01000060.1 GCA_002691185.1 SAR116 cluster bacterium
TCAATAAATTAATTAACATAAAACAAAATAAACTTTTTTAATTTAAAATCTAGTACCTATTGAAAATTGAAAGTTTTCTTCTTTATCATAATTTTTACTTACAATTGGAAAACCCCATAACATTTGCAATGGCCCTACAGGCGTTGACATTGATAAACCAAATCCATTAGATACTCTTGGCTCCATATCATCGTAACCCTGCACTCCATCTTTATAATCAGTTCCCCACAGTGATCCCACATCGGTAAACAACAACCACTCAAGGCCTGTGTCATCTGGAAGCCACTTATCTGATTTTATTTGAAAAGAAAAGTTATAAAAATTATTTCCACCTACTGATTGATCGTTTCCAGTATCTCTAGGACCAACTCCTGCATTATCAAAACCTCTTAAAAAATCTCCTCCTAGCGAGAAACGATTTGAAGAAGTAACTTTATCATCAAAACCAGTTACAAAGCCTACTCCAGATTTAAATGACAAGACATAATCTCCATAGTTAATAGGAAAATAATAACCATAATTAACAACTGACTTTAAAAAAGAAGTATCACCTCCAAGACCAGATAATGTATTAGATAATTTCCAACGATATCCAGATGTTGGGTTAAAAAAACTATCTCTAGTATCACTTACAATAGAATGTGTAACTGAAGAGGTCATAATATTTTTGCCATTTTCACCTGTTATAGAATTAGCTGTAGAAGTTGAAGATGTAGTGGATTTTGATGTTGATAAATTATAGCTAAAATTTTGAGAAATATCTTCCTTTTTAAAACCAATTCCTAGACCAAAGCCTTGAACAGAAAATTTAATATCTCCTTTTTGATTTTCTTTATCTTGGTTAAAAATATTTCCTGACAAAGATATGTGTCTATCTAAAAAATAAGGTTCTGTATATCCCAGGTTATAAGTAGATTTTTTATCTGATAAACTAGCTTCTAAATTTACTTTATTTCCTTCACCTAGGAAATTATTCTCTCTTAATCCAAAAGATATGTTTGTATTATTGAGTGAAGAATAACCAACGCCTAAACTTACAGAGCCAGTGTTCGTCTCTTGAACATTGATAATTATATCAATCAGATTATTATCTAAGTTGACTAATTTATAATTAACAGACAGAAAATATCCCAATCTATTGAGTGAATTGATAGATGATTTTAACTTGGCCATATTAAATGGGTCACCTTCAAAAAGAGATATTTCTCTTCTAATTACGCTATCGTTTGTTCTTGTGTTTCCAATCACACTAATTCTATTAATAAATTTTGAAACACCTTCTGTAATAGAAAATTTGATTTTTACTAAATTATTATTTTTTTGAATTGATGACTGGACATTAATAAAGTTATAACCTTTATCTTCAAAATATCTTATTAGTTCATTCGTAGAATATTCTAAAGCTCTAGAATTAAAATAATCATTTTCTTTTATAGAAATTTTCTCCAGTAGTAATTTGTCATTTTTACTTATTGAAGAAATAAACTCTACATTACTTACCTTATATCTATTACCCTCATTCAATATGTAGTTAATGTTGAATCCTGAAATATCTGGCAAGAGATCACCTTTTGCAGAAACTATTTCGAAATCAATATATCCTCTTTCATTATAGAATTTTTTTAACTTTTCTTTATCAAACTCTAACCTTTCAGGCAAAAATTTATTTGATCCGAAAATCTTATACCAAGCATCTTCTTTGGTTGTAATTATTGACTTTAATTCTGAATTAGAAAAAACTTTATTACCTAAAAAATTTATATTTTTAACAACTAGCAATGAACCTTCATTAATTTCAAAGTTTAAGTTTACCCTACCTTCATTTAGATCCATTTTATTAATCTTAATTTCTGCTAAATATCTTCCTATTTTTTGATATTCTGTTTTTATTTGCTCAGCAGCAATATTTAAATTTTCATTATTGAATATGTCTCTTGGCTTTATAGATATAATTTCTAAAAGCTGGTCATTTTCAATAATGTGATTTCCTATAAAAGATATTTCATTTACAATTGGAAATTCTTTTAAGGTAACAACTAAAACATCATCTTTAATTTCTGTATTAATATTTTCAAAAAGGTCAGTTTTATATAAATCTTTTGTAAAGTTATTTAAAACTTCATTTGAAAATTTAGTATCAGGATAATTAGGGAGGTAATTTAGAATAAATGACTCAGATAGTCTTTTTTCACCATTTATAATTATTTTATTAATTTTTAAATTATTTTCTTGAGCCACAGTAATAAATGAGAAAAAAACTAATGATAAGAAAAAGTTTAAGATTAATGAAAATTTGAATAATTTAATCATGNNTTTTTATCTANTACATTNTTCNNTAAATTATAGCANATTAAAATCTAGAANCCNAAATCAAANGCTGTAATTNTAAACATTAACATTANNAAGAAAACNAAACCAAATTTTAATAAAAAAATTTGNATTTGACTNGGTAAAGGTTTTTTAAAGACAAACTCATATATTTGTAGAACTATGTACCCTCCATCTAACGCAGGTATAGGTAGTAAATTAATCAAGCCTAAATTAATTGATAATACTGCCATTAAAAAAATTATTGAAAAAAAACCNTGATTTAAACTAGAACCAGAAATTTTTGCTATACCAACCGGCCCCATTATATCTTTTTTATCAATATTAAAGGTCAATAAAGTTTTTAGCCCTTTTATCCATTCAATCGTTAATTTTATAGTATCATAGAGACCTACTTTAAAGGCTTCTATTAACGTTAATTTAGTTAAAACCATTGGCTTTGCAGTAATACCTATCCTACCAACAGTACTTTTGCTTCTTTCATCAAAAAACTCTTCAGGAACAACATTTAAAAATAAAACAGTNTCATTCCTTAAAATTTTAAATTNNATTGATATATTTGGATTATTTTCAACAATAAATTTAATTTCTTGAAAATTTTCAACTAATTCATCATTAATAGAAATAATTTTATCACCTGGAAGAATTCCAGCTACGTTTGCAGGCTTTGTATCTATAACAGTNTCAATAATTGATGTAGAGACATATTTACCATTAAAGGTGTATAAACTTGTAATGAGTAACAATCCAAATATTAGGTTTGCAAGAGGCCCAGAAGCGACAATTATAAACCTNGATAATAGNGTTGCCTCTGTAAATGTATCTTTCGTTAATGAAATATTATTAGAATTGTCTAANGAANTAAAAAGCTCTCCCTTCATTTTAACGTAACCACCTAAAGGNATTAAAGAAAATTTCCATCTAGTATTTNTTTTATCATTAAAACCAAATAATTCNGGACCAAAACCAATTGAAAAAGTTTCAACTNTGACACCTGATTTNATTGCTGCATAATAATGACCAAACTCGTGTACAAAAACCAAAGGAGTTAAAACAATAAAAAAACCAATAAAAGATAGAAGAAANGATGTNTCTAACATTTTTTTANATNCCTTTAATNACATCTAAAGTTTTCATTCTNGTAATTTTATCAATTTCAACAACATCATCAATATTCTTAGGTTTTACAGGAACATAGTTATTTAATGTTTTCTCAATAATATAATAAATGTCAGTGAATTTAATTTTTCCTTTCAAAAAATAATCGACGGCAACTTCATTTGATCCATTTAATACAATTGGTGATGATTTAGGATTGCTGAGTGAATCCCATCCAAATTTTAAACCTGGGAATTTCTTAAGATCCGGTTCAAAAAAAGTTAATTTTCCAATACTCGATAATGATAGTTTTTTTAAATTAAGATTTAATCTATTAGGCCAATTTAATGCCACACTTATAGGGGTTATCATGTCAGGCAAACCCATATTTGCAATTATAGAACCATCATTATAATGAACTAAACCATGAATTATATGCTCAGGATGAACAACAACTTCAATTTTGTCTGCATTAAGATCAAACAAAACCGAAGCTTCAATAATTTCAAGAGCTTTATTTATCATAGTTGAACTATCAATCGAAATTTTTTTACCCATATTCCATATTGGGTGTTTTAAAGCATTTTCTGGTTTTATATTTTCAAACTCTTTAATATTTTTGTTTAAAAAAGGTCCNCCNGAAGATGTAAGAGTAATAAAATCTAAGTTNTGNAAATTANTATAATCNAAACACTGAAATATNGCNCTATGTTCAGAGTCAACTGGTAANAGATTACATTTTTTNTCAATAGATTTATCAACAAAAATTTTTCCAGCAGTTACTAATGTTTCTTTATTAGCTATTGCTAAATCATTACCAGCNTCTATTGCTGCAAATGCAGAATATAAACCCGANATTCCGATTATACCAGATATAACTATATCACAATCAATTTGTGCTAAATCGATTAGTGCTCTACTTCCAACATTTAATTCACTCTTACCAAAATAATCTTTTACATTTAATGAATTAGATAAAACNACATNTGGCACATCAAATTCATTAACTATATTACTAAGTAAAGATGCATTGTTNTGGGCGGAAACACCGATTAAATTAAATTTATCTCTATTATTTCTCAATAAACTTAGTGTTGANTTTCCTATTGAACCTGTTGCGCCTAACAATATAATATTTTTGGAATTAAACATAATAAACTTAATGAGGTAAAATTAGAAACGTATAAAAAACAGGTAAAACTACTATATATCCATCTAATCTATCCATCAAACCACCGTGACCGGGTATTAAATTACCACTATCTTTTACACCCACACTTCTTTTAACANANGATTCTAGTATATCACCAAGAAAAGATAAAACCCCAATGAAGAAACCAACAAGCATAGAGAAATAAATATCTAAATTAACCAAATCTNGAATCATAGAAGCAATCGTAACTGTAAAAANCAATCCNATCAAAGTACCTTCTAAAGTTTTACCATTACTGATTTTNGGAACAATTTTTATTTTCCCTATTAATTTTCCTCCNANATAACCAAATACATCCATAGTGCTNATTAACAAAACTACGTACAAAAAAAGATTTAAACCATCTGACATAAAAAGAATTTCTAATAACAAAAAAAAGCAAATTAAAATGAAATTAGAAAAAATNAATGTGATGTAATTATTATAAATTTTATAAAAATACAAATTTATTAATAAAGATAAAAAAAGAAAAACATCGTAATCAATAAAAAAACCAAAATTAAATTGCTTTAACTTAGATATTAAAAAAATAAATAAAGTAAACTGTAATAATAAATTTTTAAAAAAATGAAATTTGTTTATTTTTGTACCATCCATCTTATCCAACTCGAATAAGACCAAACAAAAAATAGAAGATGATAAAATTACAAATAATGGATTTCCTATAATAAAAGATATATAAAAAACCGTCAAAATTATTAAGCTTGAAAGTAATCTTAATCTAAATTCCTTCAATTCTAATAAACTTCTTAGTTTAATATAAAATTTAATAATCACTCTCCATAGTTTCTTTTACGATTGTAAAAGTTTTTTATACATTTATCTAAAATTTTACTATTAAAATCAGGCCAGTGTTTTTTTAAAAAAATTAACTCGGTGTATGCTAAATCCCAAAGAAGAAAATTTGACAGACGCATTTCACCACCGGTCCTTATCAGCAAATCAGGATCCGGAATATCATTGTTAGAAGTAAATTTCTTAAAGTTTTTTTCATCAATTATTTTATACGGTATATCATGTTTTAAAATTTTATTAGTAGCATTTACTATATCAGATCTGCCTCCATAATTAAGTGCGATAGAAATTATTAAGCCATTATTATTACGAGTATTGTCTTGGATAATATTAATTTTTTTAATTATATTTTTTTTAAAAGTATTTAAATCACCAATGAACCTGATTTTGTAATCATTTGAATTAATTTTCTCTATGGTATCATCTAAAAATTTAACAAGTAAATCCATAAGAAAAGATATCTCAACTTGAGACCTTTTCCAGTTTTCTGTTGAAAAGACAAAAACAGTTAAATAATTTATTTCTTTTTTATCAACATCTTTTATAATTTGCCATAAATTCTCAGCCCCTTTTGAATGACCTTCAAAGCTTTCCAAATTATTAGACAAGGCCCAACGCCTATTCCCGTCCAAGATAATGGCCAAATGATTTAAAGACATAATTAGTTTTCTAAAATTTCTTTTTCTTTTACCGACAAAATATCATCAATTTTTTTAATAATTTCATCTGTAATATCTTGAATGCTTGTTTCATCATTATGTTTTTGATCTTCACTGATCTCAGCATTTTTTTGTAATTTTCTAACTGATTCTATATAATCTCTTCGAATATTTCGCGCTGCTATTCTAGCATTTTCTGCATATTTGGCTGCTATTTTTGTTATTTCAATACGTCTTTCTTCAGATAGGGGAGGAATAGAAATTCTGATAACATTACCCTCGACCATTGGATTAAGTCCCAAAGGACTCTCTTTGATACTTTTTTCAACTAAGGAAACAAGAGAATTATCCCATACAGAAACCAACAACATACGTGCATCAGGCACACTAACGTTACTAACTTGGTTTAAAGGCATTAAACTTCCATAAGCATTAACATTTATTTGATCAAGCATAGATAAAGAGGCTCTACCAACTCTTAATCCACTTAAATCTTTTTTAAAGGATTCGATTGCTTTTCCCATACGAGTTTTGATTTCATTTACATTTAATTCCAACATATCAACCTCCTTTAATTAGAAATTATAGTATACGACCCTTTTCCACTCAAAACTTTTGAAAGATTTTTGTCTTTTATAATTGAACATACTAGGATTGGTATGTTATTTTCTCTAGCTAATGAAATTGCCGAAGCGTCCATTACTTTCAAATCTTTTCTCAAAACATCCAAATAGCTTAGACTATCAAATTTAGTGGCAGATTTATCATATTTAGGGTCGGCCGAATAAACACCATCTACTAAAGTTGCTTTAACTAGGGCATCACAGTTCATTTCAGATGCTCGCAAGGCCGCAGCAGTATCTGTAGTAAAATATGGATTACCAGTGCCAGCTGCAAAAATAACAACTCGACCCTTCTCCATATGTCTTTTAGCCCTTCTTCTAATGTATGGTTCACATACGGCAGAGATAGGCAAAGCTGACTGAACTCGAGTTTCAACACCTATTTGTTCTAGAGCATTTTGTATAGCTAAACTATTCATAACAGTAGCTAACATTCCCATATGATCTCCAGTAGCTCTATCCATACCAGTTTTAGTACCTGATATGCCTCTGTAAATATTACCTCCACCAACAACTATACAAATTTGTACACCTGATTTAACGACATCATTAATTTCAATTGCAAAGGATTTAACGACATCTGTATTAATACCAAATGCATCATTGCCCATTAGTGACTCACCAGAGATTTTTAAAAGAATTTTTTTCCATTTAAAATTTTTCAATATTAATCACATTATTTAAAAAATTTAATTTTTACCTGCAGTTGCTGCAACTTCTTCAGCAAAATTAGTTTCTTCAACTTCAATTCCATCACCTAGTTTAATAATTTTAAAACCTGTTAGCTCAATATCAGAGTTTTTTTCTTTAGAAAAATTTTTAACTAGATCTTTAATTTTGGTTTCTCCATCTAGAACAGAAACTTGTTCACTCAAAACAACTTCTTGATAAAATTTATGCATTCTTCCTTGAACTATCTTGTCAGCAATATTTTTGGGTTTACCTGAAGCAATAGCTTGATCTATAAGTACCTGACGTTCTCTATTCACAATTTTTTCATCTAGATCATCAATGCTCAGTGATTTTGGAGAAGTTGCAGCTACATGCATTGCTATTTGTTTTCCTAAGGTTACCAATTCATCAACATTCAATTTACTTTCTAAGGAAACTAATACACCAAGTCTACCTAAACCTTCTGCTGTACTATTATGAATGTATGAAAACAACCCACCCTCAGAAACTTCTAAGAATTCTAGACGCCTTATATTCATATTTTCTCCAATTGTAGCAATATTATTTGCTAGCTCTTCATCAACAGTTCTATCTGTGCCTGGATAAGGTAATTTTTTTAAATCTTCAATACTACTCTTTTTTAATAATGCCAATTCAGCACAAGTTTTAACAAAATTTTGAAATATTTCGTTCCTGGAAACGAAATCTGTTTCTGAATTTATCTCAATAATAACACCAGAATTGCTTTTTACATTTATGCCAACTAACCCTTCAGCTGCCACTCTGCCAGACTTCTTCGAAACCGAAGCTAGGCCTTTTTTCCTTAACCAATCGATAGCTTCTTCCATTTGACCATTATTTACAGATAATGCCTTTTTACAGTCCATCATCCCTGCGCCACTTTTTTCTCTTAATTCTTTTACCATTGAAGCTGTAAGAGACATTTTAAATCCTTTCTTGTCTAATATATAATTTTTAATTTTATAAATTATTTATTACTTTTTTCTACATCATTATCATCTGAGGCAATGGATTCAGCAGATACATCCTCAGAGATATTATCTGAATCAACACCTTGAACAAAACCTTCTTCAACTATAATCTCGGACTCACCAACATCTATCCCACTCTGTTCTAGATTACTTTCTAATCCTTTTAAAATAGATGCTGCTACTAAATCACAATATAAAGATATTGCCCTTAATGCATCGTCATTTCCAGGGATAGGATAATCTACCCCAGAAGGATTTGAATTTGTATCACATATAGCAATTACTGGTATGTTTAAATTATTTGCTTCTAAAATAGCTATAGATTCTTTGTTTGTGTCAATAATAAACATTGCATCTGGTATGCCATTCATATTTTTTATACCACCCAAGTTTAAATCTAATTTTTCTTTTTGCCTTTCAATTTGTAATCTTTCTTTTTTTGTTAAACTATTAACTTCACCAGTTTCAATTCGCTCTTCTAAGCTCTTAAGCTTTTTTATGGAATTAGAAACGGTTTCCCAATTAGTTAACATTCCTCCAAGCCATCTATGATTAACATAGTATTGTCCACAATTAGTTGCAGCTTGGGCAATTAAATCAGAGGCTGACCTTTTAGTACCTACAAATAAAAATTTTCCGCCATTTTTTGCAATTGATTGTATTGCATCAAGAGCTTCATACAACATTGGAACAGTCTTTTCTAAATTTACTATATGAATATTATTTCTTTTACCAAAAATATAAGGTGCCATTTTGGGGTTCCACCTTCTTGTATGATGACCAAAATGAACACCTGCTTCTAAAAGCTGACGCATTGTGAAAGTTGGGTATGACATTTAATTTTCCTTTACCGGTTAATGTTAAAGCAATATCTAAAAAAAACACCGGATGGTTTATAAAACCAGACATTGCACAAGATAACGAACCTACTAAAGTAAATTTGATAAATATGCAAGTTTTAAACACTAAAAATTAAATGAAATTTATTGATTTTACGTTATTAATTTTTGTGACATTGCTAATTAATTCCGATGAAATTTGAATATTTTCTTTAACAATGAATTTAATAATTTGTCCCTTAGAAGAAAAATTAATAATTAAATTAGAATTTCCTACAACTAAATTAGTTGAAGTGTCATAAACTGCTTTAATGCTTTGAACATCATCAATGAAAATTGTTAAATTTAATTTTTTTTCAGATATGTAATCATTTAATGGCGTAATTCTTCTTGCATTTATTTTTATGCCTTGGTTAGTTTCATTTTTTATTTCAGCATCTAAAAGCATCATTTTTTGTTCAATTAAATAATTTTCATATTTATGATAGACATCTGAATATATATTTATTTCTAAAGAACCATTCGGATCATTTAATACAATTGTTGCCCACTTTCCTCTAAATGAATGTTTTTTTAATATTTTAGAGACAACACCGCACAATTGAATATTTTTATTTAGAAATTTATTAGGGTTATCCATAATTTCAATGTTTGATTTTATTTTTAAAGTTTTTAAAACTTCTAAATAATTATCAAGTGGATGAGATTGTAAGTACAAACCTATAGATGCAAATTCATTTTTTAATTTGTTATCTATAGCCCACTCTGGTTTTTCAACAAGATCAATAAGTAATTGATTATTATCAGTATCATCAAATAGATTTTGTTGGTTTGATATTTTATCTTTTTCTATAGACTGAGAATAATTTAAAATTAATTCAATAGATTGAAATAACTTGTTTCTATTTATTTCTAAGGAATCGAAAGAACCAGATTGTATCAAACTTTCTAATAGTTTTTTTGTTAATAAACTATAAGGTATTTTTTTTAGAAAATCATCAATATTACTAAACTGACCGAGTGTGTTTCTAATGTTGACAATTTTTTTAATTGCTTCATTTCCAACATTTTTTAAAGCTGATAAAGAATATCTTAATGATAATGTTTGTTCATTCTGTTCAATCAAAAATTCTGAGCCACTTTTATTAATACAAGGTGGAAGAATTGAAATACCTAACCTTCTTAAATCATTAACAAAAACCGATAATTTATCAGTATTATTATATTCAATAGTCATCATTGCTGCGAAGAATTCATGTGGGAAATTGCATTTTATCCATGCTGTTTGATAAGCTATTAAGGCATAAGCAGCCGCATGAGATTTGTTAAATCCATATCCTGCAAAAGCCGAAATTTGATCAAAAATTTCATTAGCTTTATTTGCATCAATTTTTTTATTTTTAGCACCTTCTATAAATGATTGTTTTTGCTGTTCCATTTCAATTTTATCTTTTTTACCCATGGCTCTTCGCAAAATATCTGCACTNCCAAGTGAAAAATTTGCTAATATTTGAGCAGCTCTTAATACTTGCTCCTGATAAATAAATATTCCATAGGTTTCCTCTAAAATATTTTTTAGGNAAGGATGCATATATGTTATTTTTTCCCTGCCATGTTTTCTATTAATATAACTNGGAATATTTTCCATCGGACCTGGTCTGTACAAAGATACAACAGCAATAATATCTTCAAACCTATCGGGCTTAAGCCCAATTAAGACATCTTTCATTCCGGAGGATTCTAACTGAAATATCCCCGTAGTAGAACCAGACGATAACATATTATATGTTTCATCATCATCTAAAGGAATTTCATTAAGGTTAAAATTTTTAATTTTTTTTTGAATTAAACTTTCAGCTTTTGATAAAACTGTAAGAGTTTTAAGTCCTAAAAAGTCAAATTTAACAAGACCTGCCTTTTCAACAAATTTCATATTAAATTGAGTTGCGGGCATTTCATATTCATTAAATTTATATAATGGCACTAATTTATTTAGAGGCCTGTCTCCAATGACTAATCCAGCAGCATGAGTTGATACATGCCTATTTAGACCCTCAACATCAATTGCAGTTTTTATAAGTGTTTCAACTTCTTGGTTCTCAGCAATTTCTTTTTTTAACTCATCCTCACTTTCAATCGCCTCTTTAATTGTTGGAGGATTTGCTGGTAGAAATGGTATTAGTTTAGCAATTTTATCAACCTGACCGTAGGGCATTTCAAGAACTCTACCAACATCACGAATAGCTGCTTTAGCTTGCAAACTTCCAAATGTTATAATTTGAGCAACTCTATCATGGCCATATCTGTTTCTAACGTAATTAATTACCTCTTCTCTTCTATCCTGACAAAAATCAATATCAAAATCCGGCATTGATACTCGTTCTGGGTTTAAAAATCTTTCAAATAACAACCCCCANCTTATTGGGTCCAAATCCGTTATTTTTAAAGACCAAGCCACAATAGATCCTGCGCCTGAACCTCTACCAGGCCCAACTGGTATAAAATTATCTTTTGCCCATTTTATAAAGTCATAAACAATCAAGAAGTATCCTGAGAATCCCATTTTGTTNATAATTTTAAGTTCATCGATTAAACGCTCCATATAAAATTGTTTTTCTTTTTCGTTAAATTGTTTTGATGAAAGTTTAAACCTCTCGTTTAAGCCTTCATTTGAAATTTTAAATAAATAATCAGCCTCACTCATACCTTTAAGACCAGGGTATGTAGGAAGAATTGGATCATGAGATTNTACAAAAAAAGAACATCTTTTTGCTATAANAATAGTGTTNTCAATTGCTTCAGGTATATCCTTNAACAAGTTAATCATAGATTCTGTATCTTTTAAATANTGCTCCTTAGTGATTAACCTTCTGTTATCAGATGAAATAGTAAGGCCTTTATCAATACAGGTTAAAACCTGATGTGCATTGAACTTTTCTTCATTTTCAAAAAAACAATCATTTGTTGCCACTAATGGAATATTGAGTTCATGCGATATATCAATTAGAGTTTTTTCCGCTACGTCCTGTACTTCGAGACCATGACGCTGCAACTCGATATACATATTATCTCGAAATAAATTTTGAAGCAGTTCAATACGTTCCTGAACTGTTATTTTATTTCCTAAAGATGCAGGCTTTCCAATAAATCCATTTTCCACTCCCCCGGTCAATAAAATTAAACCTTCATTATGATTTTCTAATTGAGAAAAGTTTACATATTTTTCAAAACTCTCATTTAAAGACAAACCNCTAGCAAGAATTAATAAATTATTATATCCAGTCTTATTCTTTGCGATTAGAACAACTTCACCAATNTTCTCATTGTTTGTTATATCCGCAATATTTATTTGCATACCTATAATAGGTTGNACCCCACTTGAAANCATCTTCAAAGANTATTCAAGNGCCCCAAACATATTAGATGTGTCAGTAATTGCCATTGCAGGCTGTTTATTATCTAAACAAAATTTTGATAAATAGTTAAAGGAGAGCATACCTTCAGATAATGAATAATTTGAATGTACCCTTAAATGAATAAATAATTTGTTTATTACACTCATAGATTTTTAAATCACCGTACCTCTATAGTCCCATTTTCTAAATAAAGAATTTTATCCATTGATTTCGCAAACAAATGATTATGAGTTGCTATAATACATCCTATATTTANAGACTTAACTACTTTATGCAAAATATCAAAAACATTTTGAGCACTCATTGGATCAAGATTACCNGTAGGTTCGTCTGCTAATATTAAAGTTGGGGAATTGGCAATAGCCCTAGCAATTGCCACTCTTTGAGATTCACCGCCAGAGAGCTTTGCTGGCCTATGTGAAANTCTTTTTTCTAACCCAAGCATTGATAANAATTCCTTTGAATTATTCTCAGCCTTTTTTTTGGGAGTCCCCATTATTAGCTGAGGAAGCATAACATTTTCTAACGCTGAAAATTCTGGAAATAGTCTATGAGATTGAAAAACAAACCCGATATTGGCCCCTCTCAAAATAGCTTTAGCCTCTTCATTTAAGTTTCTGACATTTTTACCTAATAAAAAGACTGAGCCAATAGAAGGTTTTTCAAGTAGACCAGCTATATTTAATAAAGTAGATTTCCCTGATCCACTTGGGCCTATAAGAGAGATCATATGACCTTTTTTAATACTTAAATTTATATTATTGAGTACTTTTATTTTATTTTTTTCTTGATCATATATATGTGAAATATTTTTTAATGACAGAATTTCAAGTTCTGGATTATCACTCATATCTAAGAGCCTCTGCAGGTGATATTTTTGAAGCTTTCCAAGCTGGGAACAAGCTGGCTAGTAATGTAAGAAAGATAGAAATAATAATCACTGAAAGAACTTCATCAAAATTTATTTTAGAGGGTAACTTGGATAAAAAATAAATTTCAGGAGAAAATAACTCTTCACCTATTAGATTAGTTATAAAAGCTCTAATTTCTTGAATATTAGAGGCAAACACCAAGCCTAAAATTGACCCAACGAAAGTTCCCAGAAAACCTATAATAGAGCCTGTAAGTAAAAAAATTCTCATTATTAAGTATTTTGAAGCTCCCATAGTTCTCATAAGAGCAATGTCAGATTTTTTAGTTTGAACCAACATAATCATTGAGGAAATGATATTGAAGGCTGCAACCAAAATTATCAGTGTTAATATTATAAACATTACATTCTTTTCAACAGCTAAAGCGTTCATAAAAGATGAATTTCTTTTTTTCCAATCAATAATTATAAGATTACTATCCAATTTATTTTTTAAATCTAAATAAACAGAAGAAGTTAAGTTTTGGTCATTTAAAAATATTTCAATTCCATGAGCCATACCCTTAACAGAAAGAAAACTCTCTGCCTTATCCCATGGAATAAAAATAAAATTATTATCATACTCATACATGCCAATATTAAAAAAACCACCTACTATAAAATTTTGACTCAAAGGTAATGTTCCCAGTGCTGTTTGTGTTCCACTGGGAGATATTANTGAAATAAAATCACCTACTTTGATATTAAGTCTTTGCCCTAACCTATAACCAATAATAATATTTTTTTTATTTTTAAAATTGTCAAAAGTATCATCATCAAGTGAATCCCATAGTAGTTTTTTAGGAGCCAGATCAGACCAATTAGTACCNCTAATGACAACACCAGTNACTCCATTTTTAGTTTTTGCAAGTGCTTGACCNTCCAGATGTGGTGTTACGGCAACGACGTTTTTCACATCCATAATTTGGCTTACGATTTCATTATAATTAGAAATTAAGGGTTCATTCTTTTTATAAACTATGAGATGACCATTAATTCCTAATATTCTATTAACCANTTCAGCCCGAAAGCCGTTCATGACTGACATGACTACTATTAATGTGGCAACTCCTAGTGTAATCCCAATTAGTGAAAACCATGCAGAAATAGAAATAAAGCCTTCTGCCCTTCTAGATTTAACATATCTAAGTGCTATTGTTCTTTCTGTTTCATTAAAAATAAAATAGCTCAATTTTTACCTATTTTTCTGATTAATAAAATTTGACAATTCATNNTATGACAANCTCTCAATTTTGCCATTTTTTCTATTTTTTAANTCAAATAATTTCTCTTTAATACCCCTAGGACCAATTATTATTTGATAAGGTAAACCTAACAAGTCAGCTCTTGCGAGTTTAGCCCCTGCNCTTTCGTCTGTGTCATCATAAAGAACTGTATATTTTTTATCTCTAATTAATTTATATAAATCCATACAAGTATAATCACAATCTTCATCGCCAACTTTTAAATTGATTATATTAAAATACCAAGGAGCTATTTCTTGTGGCCAAATAATTCCATCTTTATCGTGATTTGCTTCTATAACAGCTCCAACCAATCTAGATAGACCAACTCCATAAGAACCCATATATACAGGTACATTTTTTCCATCACTATCACTTACTGTTGCATTCATTGGATTCGAGTATTTTTGACCAAAATGAAAGATGTGCCCTACTTCAATTCCTCTTGTTTTTATAATGTTTAAGGATTTGATTTTCTCATCATTTGGATTGTGTTTTTCATCAGTTGCAGCATAAAATGACGTAAATTTATCGACCTGACTTTGAAGATCCTGTTCATAGTTTACGTCGCTTAAATTATCATTAATTGAAAGAAAATCTTCTTCTAAAAAAACTTCACTTTCTCCAGTATTTGCTATTACAATAAATTCATGACTCAAATCACCGCCTATAGGTCCAGTATCAGCTTTCATTGGGATAGCCTTAAGGCCCATTTTTTTAAATAATTGCATATAAGAAATGAACATCACATTATAAGATTTAATCGATGAATTGTAGTCAATATCAAATGAATAAGCATCTTTCATTAAAAATTCTCTACCTCTCATAACTCCAAACCTTGGTCGAAGTTCATCTCTAAATTTCCACTGAATATGAAATAAGTTAAGCGGAAGACCTTTATAACTTTTTACATGAGTTCTAAATATTTCTGTTACTAACTCTTCATTTGTAGGCCCATATAAAAGATCTCTATCATTTCTATCTTTAATACGAAGCATTTCCTTACCATAATCTTCATATCTTCCTGATTCTTTCCAAATATTTGCAGGCTGAAGAGTTGGCATTAAGATCTCATTGGCACCAGCTAAAATCATTTCCTTTCTACAAATGTCTGTAATATTTTCTAAAATAAGTTTTCCAAGTGGTAACCAAGAATAAATACCAGAGGAAGTTTGTTGTATCATTCCAGCTCTTAACATTAAAATATGAGAAATAATTTCTGCATCCTTAGGAGTTTCTTTCAATACTGGAAGAAAAAAACGTGACAATAACATTGTAATTGTTCCTTATAAAAGATTATATTAGGCATATAATATTCATGATTGATAGTTTATTAAATTATAAATTTCAACCTTTGCGATTTTTATCAGGAAATCAATATGAAAGAAGTTAAAAATAAAATTTTTTCTATAAGTAACTTTCCTAGAACAAGAATGAGACGAAATAGGATGNCAGCTTTTTCAAGAANATTGGTAAAAGAAAACAGNTTGTCAATAAATGACTTGATATATCCTATTTTTGTAACATATGGCTCAAATGTTAAAGAAGAAATTAAATCAATGCCTGGAATCTACAGGTTCTCTTTAGATCTNTTNGCGAATGAAATAGAACGGATAACTTCATTAGNCATTCCAGCAATCGCCCTTTTTCCTAAAATAGAACAGATTTTAAAGAACTCTAATGGAAGTGAGGCTCTTAATAAAAATAATTTAATATGCAATGCAATTAAAGTATCAAAAAAAATAAATAGTGATTTAGGGGTCATCTGTGATGTNGCCTTGGATCCTTTTACAGATCATGGGCATGATGGTGTTATAATTAATGATCAAATTGATAATGATAAAACTTTAGAAATACTATGTGATCAAGCTCTTATTCAAGCTGAAGCTGGTTGTGACATCATTGCACCTAGTGATATGATGGACGGAAGGGTTGGTTTAATTAGAGATAAACTTGATAGTCATGGTTTTACTAATGTGCAAGTAATGTCTTATGCAGTAAAATATGCATCTGCGTTTTATGGTCCATTTCGAGATGCCGTAGGTTCCACTGTGAATTTTTCAAACAAATCTAAAGAAAGNTATCAAATGGATCCAGCAAACTCGGATGAAGCTCTTAGAGAGGTGTCTCTGGATATAAATGAAGGTGCAGATATGTTCATTGTAAAGCCNGGTATGCCCTATTTAGATATAATTTATAAGATAAAACAGGAATTTAAAATTCCCTTATATGCCTACCAGGTCTCAGGTGAATATTCTATGATTAAAGCTGCAATTGATAACGGTTGGTTTGATGAACAAAAAATTATATTCGAAAGCNTGGTTGCTTTTAAAAGAGCAGGTTGTAATGGAATAATTACCTATTTTGCTCCATATGTAGCAAAATTACTTAAAGGTCATAATTGATAAAGAAACAAATTTTTAATCCGTATACATATACATGATAGATATAAAGCCAAAAAACATATTACAACAACCTATATATTTATTAACTAAAGCTACTCCATGCCCTTATTTAAAAGGAAGAGTAGAAAAAAGGATTGCGACAGACCTTACTCACAATAATAAAATATATAATGAACTAGCCGTAAATGGCTTTAGAAGAGTTGAAAACTGGATGTACAGACCAATTTGTGACAATTGTAGTTCTTGTAAATCTTATAGAGTTGAAATAAAGAATTTTAAATTAACGAAAAGTTTAAAAAGAGTAACCAAAAATTTAAGTTTTATAAATTATAAAATTGTCCAAAATTCAGCTACTTTAGAACACTTCCAACTTTTTCAAAAATATCAACAAAATCGTCACTCAGGTGGTTCTATGTCAGAGATGGACGAAGATGAATTTACATCAATGATTGAAACGTCTCCAATTAAGACATCGTTAATGGAGTTTAGAGATACTAGTGAAAAATTAATTGGAGCAGTTCTCTTAGACTTCGGTGATGATGATTTATCTGCAGTTTATAGTTTTTTTGACCCTAGCCTAGATAAATTAGGTGTTGGAAACTTTATGATAACTCAATGTATATTATTTGGTCAGCAAAATAATTACAATTATTTATATTTAGGATATTATGTAAAAGAAATTACTAGCATGTCATATAAAAAAAGATTTAAACCAGGTCAAATTTTAGAAAATAATGATTGGGTAAATTTATAATTAACCGCCGACTGCGTCTCCATCGCTGCGCAAGTCATAAGCTCCTTCTTTTAAACCACTAGGATGATCTACAATTGCACCAGCGTGCCCCATGATTTCTTCAAAATCTCCAACTTTTTCAATATTNTGCCCTAATTTAGTTAAGTCATNAAAAGTTNTATTNTCAAATCTTCCTTCAATTTTAAGAGACGTTGTTTCATCACCCCATGTTCTACCTAAAAGCCATCTCGGTTCATTTATTGCTTTTTGAAGATCCAAATTTTGGAGAGCATAACGTAAAAATATTGTAGCTTGAGTTTGTGGCTGTCCTTCACCACCCATAGTACCATAAGCCATCACTCTACCATCATTAAAATGAGCCAAGGCAGGCTGTATAGTATGGAAAGGTTTTCTTGAAGGTAACAATTTATTGAAATGACATTCTTCTAAGGAAAAACTAATCCCTCTATTTTGCATTGTTATCCCAGTTTTAGGTAAAATCAAACCTGAACCAAATTCCCAATAAATACTTTGGATGAAACTTACTGTGTTCCCAAAAGAATCAGAGGCACCAAGCCAAACAGTATCACCTCCGATATTTGCGTCTGGCCAAGGTAAAGCCTTATTTAAATCAATTTTTTTAGCTAATTGTTTAATAAAATCTTTATTTAGAAACTCAGAAGTTTTTTTAGTCATATATTCAGGATCACAAATGTATTTGTCTCTAACTTTAAAAACAACTTTAGTCGCTTCTACAACTTTATGGATTAGATCAGTATCTTTTTTATAATCTTTTGACAACTCACCGAGAACTCCAAGGATAAGGATTGAAGCAAGACCTTGAGTTGGTGGGGGTAAATTAAAAAGCTTTGCATTCATTACATCCAATTGTAATGGGTTTACAAAAGATGCATTATAATTATCAAAATCAACCTTTTTTAAAGGTGAACCCAAGGTTTCCAAGTCAGACAATATGTCTTGAGCAACTTGGCCTCTATAAAAATCATCAAGTCCATGTTTAATTAATGAAGAAAATGTTTTTGACATTGATGTAAATTGTAATTTATCACCTACTTCAGGAATTTTTCCATTTTTGTAATAAACATCTTTAAAGCCAGGTATGTCAACAAGCTGATGTGCTTTTGCTTCCAGATTGTTTCTTAAAGTATGAGTTACAGATATACCTTCTTCAGAAGTCATTAGTGCATCCTGCAAAAGTCTCTCTAAGGATAATTTACCCCCCAATTNATTAACACTGTAATCATAGGCCATTTTCCATCCAGATACTGCACCTGGAACAGTAAGNGCAGCCAGTGGTCCACGAGGAGGTATAGAATTGTAACCTTGTTTTTTATAGAAGTCTATTGAGACAGAATTAGCTGCTCCACCACAAGCATCAATTGATTTAACATTTTTATTTTTATCTGAAATTAACCAGAAGTTATCACCACCCATCGAATTCATATGAGGATAAACAACAGAAATCATAGCAGCAGAAGCTATCATTGCTTCNACAGCATTTCCGCCTTCTTTAAGGATGTTTGACCCGGTCTTTGCAGCAAGATGGTGAGGAGCTACCATCATGTTTTTGAAAGACATTCTAGATGATTGCATTACTTAAGACCTAAAAATACAATGANAGATCTTTGTGAAAGGTTTGGCAATATAATATTTCTTTTGCCTGTTCTTTTGGTATTTGAGGCTGCTTACGCAAACCTATATTTCCTCTGATTAACTCTTCAAGAGAANGCAAACTAGCTAAATGAGTTTCTTTTGCCTGTTTACGCCATGCGGTTTCGAAATTATATGCTGAAATAATCTTTNATGAATTTTTTTCGATCCTACCTATATTAGGAGATTTACGTTTTAATTCTTTTTTTAATTTTGATAAGGGTTTCGTAATATCGTATGTTCCATTTATTGATTTAAGAGACTGTTTAATTTGCTCAACACTCTTAATTAATTCATCTTTTTGAGTTTCAATNTTTAAGTCTGAAATCATCATAATTTCATTTTTTAAAGCCTCTAACTGATTTACATCTTCAATATCCAAAATCATATTTCTTATATCTTCATAACCTTTATCGGCAGATCTTCTATATTTTATTTTTANNAAAGTTTCTTTTTTTAAAGTATTATTAAATTCTTTATATGTAGAAGNCCAATTTTGAGGTTTTTGTTTATTTAAACTATCTATTAANTTTTCTTCGTCTTTAATGTTCANAGAGACTTTTTCATATTTTTTANCTTCTTCATTTTTATCTAAGGTTTGAAGTAAAGATTTTAGTTCTTTTATTTCNTTTTTTGCTTTTTCAATTTTTAATTCGATAAATCTTACNTNGTCTCTAATTGGTTGATAGTTAACAGCTAATAATTTTATTTCATCATTTACTTTATAAACATCAGGTAACAAAGAGGTAGAATTATTAATGTTTTGAAGACTTTTAAGCAATTTATTTTGATTTTTTTTGCTCATGAATGAAGAATCCAAGTTTTTAATATTATTTGATAATGTTATTATATCAGGTGTGATTATTTTTAACCTTTCATAAACATATTTCTCCATACATGATTGAAGCTTTGGATTAACTGGTGGAGGAGCTGAATTACCAAGAAGAGACAATCTTGTCGGTAAATAATTTACGATAGTTTCTGCATAACCTACGATTATCATAGCAAAGATTTGAAGAGATATAAAAGGAACAACACCTTTATACATACTTAAGGTTNTAACTACTTTTGAGGCCACACCTCTTAAATAGAACAAGGCAAAACCAAAGGGAGGNGTTAAGAANGATGTTTGAATATTTAAACCAATCATAACGCCAAGCCANACTGCAGAAATATTGGCACCTGGATCCATTAAAAGAATTGGAGCGACAATAGGGACGACAACAACAGCAATTTCAATAAAATCTAAGAAAAAACCTAAGATGAAAATTACTAACATAACTATAACGAATTGACTCCAAAACCCACCAGGCATTCCAACCAAGAAATCTTTTACTACCTCTTCCCCACCAAAACCTCTAAAAGCGGCTGTTAACATAGTTGCACCAAGAAGAATTATAAAAACCAAGGAAGTAGTTTTAGCAGTCTCTAGCATTACACCATTTAAAGTATCTTCTATTTTGAAAACTCTCCAAGCACTCCAGAAAATTGCAATTAACAATCCCAAAGTACCAAACAAAGCTAAAACCACACCAACCACATCAGAACTGGTTTGTATAGATCTGATATTTACTGTGTATATAGAGGTAACGATTCCAATGAAGATTATAGAAGTAATAGCGAGTATTGATGGATAAAAACAGTTTTTTTGGCCTGAAGTAAGTCTATAACCAGCCATTATTAAGGCGCCTACAGCTCCTATCGCACCTGCTTGATTAACTGTAGCAATCCCTCCGATAATTGACCCGAGAACTATAAAAATAAGAGTAAGAGGCGGAATTAAGGCTAATAATACCTTAACAACAAAATTCTTATCTCTCTTGCCCTTTAGAGGAACAGCTGGAGCTAAATCACGCTTAACATAGGCAGCTACTAAGATATATAGCATGTACAATCCAACCAGAACCAACCCTGGTAATAAGGCACCCATAAACATATCGCCAGCACTAGTAGAATTTACACCAAATTCTGATGGCATTGTAACGTTACCAGTAGCCTCTTTATACATTTTTTTTCTTGCCATGTCTGCGATATCAACAGCACTTGATAATTGATCAGCAAGAATAATAAGNACAATAGACGGGGGNATAATCTGACCAAGAGTACCAGAAGCAGCAATTGTACCAGTCGCTAAACCATGTGAATAATTATTCTTAAGCATAGCAGGNAAAGAAATCAAACCCATTGCTACTACNGTNGCCCCAACTATACCAGTNGTTGCNGCTAATAGAGCTCCAACGAAAACAACNGATATACCNAAACCNCCTCTAACAGTACCNAATAGTTGAGCCATAGTTATAAGTAAATCTTCTGCNATACGTGAACGTTGTAACATTATNCCCATGAATATAAATAATGGGATGGCTATCAAGGTNTCTCGTTCNACTTCCCAATATATACCTCTNAAATTAGTTATACCTGCCGTTAACCAATTTANNGGACCNCCCTGNACAAAAAAAGCAGATGTGTCTTGTTCAAAAATAAATCCAAAAAGGCCTGCCATNGCTATTGTGATNATTGCAGAACCAGGCAGAGCNAAAGCAACNGGATAACCAGAACCTANGGCAAAAGCCATNAAAANAAATAGAGTTAATAAAAATAAGTATTCCATAATTACCTAATCATNAATGAGACAAGTTTTCTTTAATTTCTCTTTTNCCATCTTCATTNTTGTAATCTGCATAACTTTCAAACAAATAGCTGGAAAATTGNATCATCATAGATATNGCAAATATNGCTAANAAGCTTGCAAGCCAATATTTAGTATACATACCAAAACCTGATTGTGCAGATTCATAACTTANCATTGGNTTAACNATAACATTAGTTTTTTCCCACATGCCTAATAAAAGTATNCACCAACATAANNTCATACCCATAAGCACNCTTCCATATGAGTTGACTATGCCCTTAGCTTTNGAAGAGAATTTAGAATAAAGTACATCTACCCTTACNTGACCATCTTCAAANANAGTATAAGCACTAGCAAACAAAAATAAAGCNGCATACCAAAAACGAACAATNTCACCTTGNAAAGCTTGTTCATATGANAANACAAAGCGAGTAATAACGATTAACAATTCAGCTATGACAACTAAAAATGCTAACCANGTAAATGCAATATGTTTTATNAANACNCCAACAATGAAGCCNAAAAATACGAGAGGTATATGAACATATGGACCTCNAAATTTAGATCTACCTAATTCAGTAGCNAATTCNTTACCCACAACATTATCTAANANATCCTCAACTCTTAAAAAAGATATNATAACATCAGCAAGGCCNACAAANACNACAGCCCAAAAACAACTTCTAATAAANTANTTAACAATTNTNTTTAATAATAATGAATCTTTTCTTANAGATTGATCTCTAAATACATAAGAAAAATAGAANACNCCAAAAATNGATATAAAATAAATTATAAGNTGTATTAAAATTTTGANGTAATCAAAATNATNTAGCNTATTGTTGGGATTAAGTAATTCAAANACTTTAGGCCATTCTAATGCAAGTGTTAAAAATGTATTTAATACAAAAGCAATCATGGTTGTCACCATGAGCCATCCAAATGATCTAATAATATAATAATAACTATTCATAATTGATTTTGTTTTAAATATTAAGGAAGTATACCAGGCATTTAAAATGCCTGGTATTTAAAAATTTTAACTCTCAATACCTAGAGCTCTATTTCTTTGCTCATAATAAGGACCTTCTGATAGATTTTTCCATCTACCCACATCATCCCTAGCCTTTGCAAAGCTAGTATAGATCTTGTTGGCTAAATCACTGTGAGCTTGAACTTCTTCAAACACANCCTTGGCTCCGACTGCCCAAGTATCATACAATTCGTCACTAAACTTCCTTACCTTAACTCCATGTTCTTCAATCATTTTAGTAAGGTAAGTACCATTATTAGCATTATATTCTGCGGCGTTGTAATCATTATGTTCATGGGCACAAGCTGTAATAACTTGCTTATGTGTCTCAGATAAATCATTCCAAAACTTAGCATTGAAACCAAATGAATTAAATCCGCCTGGCTCATGCATTCCTGGATAATAATAATACTCAGCAGCCTCATAAAATTTCATAGCATAATCATTCCATGGACCGACCCATTCACAAGCATCAATAGCGCCAGACATTAAGTTTTCGTATATTTGACCACCAGGCAATGATACAGGAGACACGCCTACTTTAGCCATAACGTCACCACCTAAACCAGGTATACGCATCTTTAAGCCTTTTAGGTCTTCAGCAGTACTGATTTCTTTTTTAAACCAGCCACCCATCTGAACTCCTGTATTACCAGCAGGAAGACATTTAAGCCCGAAAGAACCAGCCAACTCATCCCAAAGCTGTTGGCCACCCATGTGATAAATCCAAGCAGCGTTTTCTGTGTANGTTAGACCATAAGGAACTGATGTAAAAAATGCCCAACCTGGATGCTTTCCTTTCCAATAATAATCAGCCGCATGATAAGCTTGAGAGTTACCTGAAGCAACTTCATCGAAGGAGTCAAATGCTCCAACTTTTTCACCAGCAGCAAAATAATTTGTTACTATCTCACCACCTGAAACTTCTTGCACTCTTTTGGCTAATCTTTGTGCTCCTGTTCCCAAACCTGGGAAGTCTCTACCCCAAGTTGAGACAATATTTAATTCAACTTTTTTTGAAGCCAAAGCTGGNGTTGATAGTGTGGAAGCAGCTACAACGCCAGCACCCGCAGCTACACCTGCTTTTGTTATAAAATCTCTACGTTTCATATTTAACCCCTATTTATATTAAATTTATATTAAAGTTATATTTCAATTTACTCACATTTAACAAAAAATTAATAGAAAAAATTTAAAGATTTTTCTTTTTGCTTAAAAATATTACAATTTTGAAATCAAAAAATTGGTGGCCTTGGAAATCCATTAGGAACCATTTTACCTGCCCCTCCTCGTTTACCTTCCCAAGTTAGCAAATCTTTTTCTGTTCTTTGTCTACCACCATTCATTTTCCAACTAATTCCATCAACTTTATTAAATGATAGTATATCAGATAAGGTGCCATCTTTATATCTCTGTAAAATAACACCTTTTCCTTTATTAAGCTCTGGTACCTCATCAACAGAATAAAAAATAAGTTTCCTATTATTTCCAACTACTGCAATTGAATCACCATCAATTTTTTTGCAAACTTTAGCTTTATTATCACCCTTAACGTTAATAATATGCTTTCCAGATTTAGTTTGAGCTATTATGTTGTCAGCATTTACCTTGAAACCATGACCTTTATCTGTTGCAACAATCAAGTAACCTTTAAAAAGTGGGAAGCAAGCAATAATCTTTACATCCGCCTTAATGTCAAATGTTAGAGAAATAGGTTCTCCAAACCCCCTTCCGGATGGTAATTTGTTAGCAGCTACTGAAAAAGATCGACCATTATCAGCAAAAAATATAATTTTATCAGTTGTTAATGCGTGGACCCTAAATTTCTCTTTATCGCCTTCTCTATATTTAATCTCAATATCATCACTTAAATGAGTTTTTTGAGATCTTATCCAACCTTGCTCGGACAAAATAATAGTTATTGGCTCTTTAGAAATAAACTGGTCTTCATCAAAATCATCAACTTCTGGCAAATCTTCAATTAGAGTCCTTCTTTCACCAATTTCTACGAATTCTTTTTTTAAATTTTTAATATCAGTGTAAATCTGTTTCCATTGATTATCTTCACTATTAAGTATTTTGTTAATTTCATCTAATTCATTTTGCAAATCACTTAATTCTTTTTTAAGTTCTATTTCTTCAAGTTTTCTTAAGGACCTAAGTCTCATATCTAAAATTGCATTTGCTTGAATGTCATTAATAGAAAAGTAAGAAATCAGTACTTCTTTTGGTTTGTCTTCTTCTCTAATTATTTCAATTACCTTATCAAGGTTTAAATAAACTGTTATATAACCATTTAAAATATTTATTCTCTTCTCAATTTGAGCAAGTCTAAATTTACTTTTTCTTTGGAGTATAATTTGTCTATGATTAAGCCAGCTTTTTAATGCACCTTTTAATGATTTTACACCGGGTACGTTCTTATCATCTATCACGTTTAAGTTCAGAGAAACTCTTGTCTCCAANTCAGTTTTCTTAAAGAGAGTTTCCATTACCATTTCAGGTAANAAATTTCTACTTTTGGGCTCTATTACTAACCTAATATTTTCATCACTTTCATCCCTAATATCAGATAGCATNGGCAAAGACTTGTTTTCCATCAATTCTGCNATTTTCTCTAAAAGTCTACTTTTCTGNATTTGGTAAGGGATTTCATTAACAATAATTTGCCACTGACCACCTTTAGTTTTTTCAATGAACCATTTTGCTCTTAATCGAAACCCACCNTTACCTTTTTTATAAGAATCATGAATTGANTCTGATGGCTCAACCAAAACACCACCAGTAGGGAAATCTGGACCTTTAACATAGTTTAAAATTNTCTGATCTGTAGCATTTGGAAATTTTATTAAATGTAAAAGAGCATCAATAAGTTCATTAATATTATGTGGTGGAATAGANGTTGCCATTCCTACTGCGATCCCTTGAGAGCCATTTGCTAATAAATTAGGAAAAGCAGATGGTAAAACAACAGGTTCTTGCCCTTCGTCATCATATGTAACCCTAAAATCGACCGTATCTTTATCAATCTCGGAAAGTAAAAGCTCAGCTACATTAGTCAATCTTGCTTCTGTGTACCTCATGGCAGCTGCGTTATCACCNTCAATGTTNCCNAAGTTACCTTGACCGTCTACTAAAGGATATCTTAGNGCAAATTCTTGTGCCATCCTTACCATAGAATCGTAGATAGCGCCGTCACCATGAGGATGAAACTTACCCATAACATCGCCAACAACTCTAGCAGATTTTTTAAAACTTAAATTATGGTTAAGCTTTAATTGCATCATGGCATATAAAACTCTTCTATGAACTGGCTTTAAGCCATCTCTCACATCAGGNAAGGATCTTGAGGTTATTGTTGATAATGCGTATGAGAGATATCTTTCAGATATAGCCTTTGAGAAGCTAGTTAAATCAATATTTTCTTTTTGTAATTCTTTATTATCCATAACTTACTTTCAATTAATTATAATTTTTCAATCATTTCAATTAGCCTATTTCTAGTATCTGGTAATTTAACAATCTTATTATTACTAATAGTTGTAAATAATTTGTTTTTAAAAAAATAAGAAGTAATTTTTAGACCTAATAAAACATCACTGTAGAAATTATAATTTTGATTTTTTGTTCCACCTAAAAAATATGGAAGATTAAATAGTTTTGAAGCATACGCGCCAGCCCCTTCAGACGTTACGGTTTTTCCTGTTCTAGGACTAACATAGGATAGATTNTTTTTTTCACCCGTCACGGCACATTCAGTTAAATCTAATGAAAAACCAATTGAAGATAGCACACCTATTTCCCACTTCACGTAACCTTCTATCCAGGCATGAGATTTATTTTCATCAAATAGTGATATCAAATCAATAAATGCTATAGTTGCTTTAAAAATTTTAAAATAGTTCTCTCTTTCTGGCAATAAAGTATCAATCATTGAACAAGCCGAGGACAAAGCTTGTAATTTAACCCTATCGTCAAATATTTTACCAGAAACAGACGTTATAAGTTCTATTTTGTAATTACCAATTTGATCATTTAATCTCGATTTCCAAGTAACGTCTACAATATTGCCGGGCTGAATATCATATGTATTTTTTTTACTGTTATAATTATTAAACCAGCCTAAATGTCTACCTTGATTTTCAGTAAGAATATTTAAAATCAAACCCTTTTCACCATATTTTTTTGCTGATAATATAATCCCTTTATCTTTCCATTCAGGCATTATAATCCAAACCAATATTTTTATAATTAGAAGGATCTTCCATCCAATTTTTTTTAAATTTTACAAATAAAAACAAATGAATTTTAGTCTCAAATAACTTTTCAAGATCTTTTCTAGAAAGAATTCCAATTCTCTTTATGTTTTGACCAGATTTTCCTAAAATTATAGGTTTATGGCTATTCTTATTTATGTAAATTGTTTGATGAATATTTATGCTTTTATCATCATTAANCACCCATTTTTCTGTTTCAACCATTAAATTGTATGGTAATTCCTTATTTAAACTTTGAAATAACTTTTCTCTGGTGATTTCTGAAGCAAGAATAGATTTAGGTAAATCAGAGACAGTTTCATCATCATACATTAAAGGATGTGAAGGCATAGAATACGCGAGATATTCTATTANTTCCTTACAACCATCTCCATTTTTAGCAGAAATTAAAAAAATTCTTTCAAATTCACAATAACTTTTAAATTCAGATATTTTCTTAAAAAGCTCTTCTTTTAACAATAAATCTATTTTATTCAGAACAAGTATTATGTTTACTTTAACTTTTTCAATTTTTTTTAAAATTTCTATTGCGTTTTCATCCAACGACTTAGTTACATCATGTATAAAAATTACCTTGTCAGAATGACTTAACTCTGACCACGCAGCAGAAACCATTGCTTTATCAAGCCTTCTTTTAGCCAAAAAAATACCAGGTGTATCTATTAAAATAACTTGAGATTGGGACTGATCCTCAAACGTATAATTACAAATCCCCCTTACACAAAATCTAGTCGTTTGTACTTTATGCGATACGATAGAAATTTTGCTACCAACCAAAGTATTTATTAAAGTAGATTTACCTGAGTTAGGTATACCTAATATATTAACAAAGCCAGATTTAGTTTTTANTTTTTTAGCCAATATGTTTAATCACAACTATTTAAGTTAATTTCTTTCGTAAAATAGAAAGAAGTTTTGAAGCAGCTTTTTCTTCTGCATTTTTTAAATTAGTACCAGTCCCATGGACTTCTTTAAAATTTTTAATACCCACAGAAACTCTGAATAATGGCTTATGTTCCAACCCAGATTTGTCTAATAATTTATATTCAGGTAAACATTTGAACTCTTTAAGACACAACTCTTGAAGTGATGATTTAGNATGCTTTTCATCATTAAGAGATGTTGGTATTTTGTTAATGATTTCATTTACTATAAAGCTCCTGGATTTTTCAATTCCAGAATCTAAGTAAATTGCAGCTATNATTGCTTCAACAACATCACTCAATACAGAGTTATTACTTATTAAATTATCACCCTTCTGTGTCATAATATGAATGGATAAATTTATGTACTTAGCATATTGAGCTAAAAATTCTTGGTTAGCATTTTTTTGAAAATAATTATTTAGAGCGCCTTCATTAGCATGAGGAAAAGTTTTATAAAAATAATCAGCTAAAACAAGTCCAAGAACTCTGTCACCCAGAAATTCTAATCTTTCATAATTATGCTTTTCTGGATTATTTTTTTTACATACAAAACTAGAATGAGTTAATGCTTCTATTAAAAATTTCTTATTATTAAACCTGTAGTTAATTTTTTTTTCTATTTCAGAAATCAGCACTATTCAATTGCCTTACCAATCCTAGAAAACCTAATTGCCTTATGCCATTTCCAAAATTCGAAAATAGAAGCAGATCCGTTATGTGAAAAAAATATAATTTCTGCTTTTCCAATTAAGTTTCTTTTGGGAACAAATCCCACATCAGGGCTTCTACTATCCCTGCTATTATCTCTATTATCTCCCATAAAGAAAAAATGATCTTTGGGAACTTTGAATTCTATTGTGTCATCAAAAATATCTTGATCGCTTGATTCAATTATCTCATGATAATTCAAACCATCAAAAGTTTCATTATACTGAGTAAAAGTTTTCTCATCGCCGATACTATTCCTCATGAAACCAATCTTTGACTTAATTCTGTCTACCTTATTATTATTTATATAAAGAATTCCATTCCTAACTTGAACAGTATCATTGGGCATCGCGACTAATCTTTTTATATAATCAATAGTTTCGTCTCCCGGTTTTCNGAAAACAATAACATCGCCTCGTTTTGGAGATTTTTCTAAAACTCTATCTTTAATTGGTACAACACCAAAAGGAAAACTATACTTTGAATATCCGTAGGAGTATTTGGAAACAAACAGATAATCACCAACCAGTAAAGACGGTATCATAGATCCTGAAGGAATATTAAAAGGTTCAAAAAAAATTGATCTAAAAAATATAGCAATAGAGCCAGCGATTAAGAGAGTTTTTAAAAGTTCTTTAATAGAATTATTACCTTTGCTTTTAGTTATACTCATAAAATAATCTCCAAATAAAGAAACTTTGTATTTTAATTCTTATGCAATACCTTTTTGATAGGGGCAAGGGAAATTACNACAAATGCAAGAGCATATGGAGGTTCATCTGACAAAGAAATATCAAATTTTAAATCAGCTCCAAGAGATTTTTCTTTAAAAGTAATATAGTCTTTAGTTTTACCTGAAAAAAATAGATACGGCTTACCTTCTTGATTATTTAAAATTTCAATTTCTCTAAAGTTAAGCCCATCACCCCTTTTTGAGCATAAAGCTTTCCATGTTGCTTCTTTCCCAGCAAATCTTTTAGCCAAAAAATTATCAATTATTTTTTTTTTATTTAACAGACCAATTTCATTTGAACCAAATATGCGTTTAATAAACTTATCATTGTATTTATTAAGTAATTTATTTATCCTATTAGTATCAATAATATCTGTGCCAACGCCAAAAATCATTTTGAAGCTTCATTAATAATGTTTTTCATTTTTTGTATAGAATTTTGTAAACCATTAAAAATAGAATCTGCAATAATAAAGTGACCTATGTTGAGCTCTAATATATTTTTAATTTTAGCAATTGAAACGACATTTTCAAAATTCAACCCGTGACCAGCGTGACAATTTAAAGACAAATCTTCTGCTAACATAGCACTTGATTGAAGCCTGTTAAGTTCAAACTCTAAATCTATATTTTTTTCAAATGCATTTGCATAAGCCCCAGTATGAAGTTCAATTGTATTAACTCCTAAGTCCTTGGTCGCATAAAGTTGTTCTTCTGATGGATCTATAAAAAGGGATATTTTTATGTCAGTTTTTAACATTGGATCAATCATTTGTTTCAAATGATTAAAATTCTTTTTTACATCAAGTCCACCTTCAGTAGTAATTTCCTGCCTATTTTCTGGCACAAAGCAAACTGATTTAGGTTGATTTTTTAATGCAATTGCAACAGTTTCTTCTTTAGCTGCTATTTCTAAATTTAGAGGAACATTGATAGTATCTAACAAATTCTCTAGATCAGTTTCATTTATATGCCTTCTATCTTCTCTAATATGAACTGTAATGGAGTCAGCTCCACTTTGTTCAGCAACCTTTGCTGATTGAACAACATTAGGATAGTTCCCTCCTCTAGCATTTCTAAGAGTCGCAACGTGGTCAATATTAACACCTAATTTTATATATCTACTCAAAATTAACCTCTAATTTTTTTTTGTTTTTTAATCCTTGCCTTCTTGAAAGAAGACACAAAACTGTAAGTTATAAAATAAGTCAAAAGCCAAACAGGAATTGCCAAAACAGCTCCACCTACCAACATGGGAATAAAAATATCATATGTTTGTTTAATAATTATTTCAAAATTAATATTTGGAATTAAGTTATTATCTGACCTGTCAACGATGAATGCCCCAACCTTATATATTAAACCCCAAATAAACGGGAAACTTATTGGATTTCCAACTATTGTCCCAATTAAGGCGGCTATATAATTTGCTCTNAACAAATAAGAAAATACAACAGCAAGCACAAANTGGAAACCTAGGAGTGGTGTAAAAGAAACCATCGAACCACAGGCAAATCCCGCTGAAATAGCATAAGAAGAGGCTGGCAAACGAGCTAACTTCAACTTATAGTAGGAGAAAAANCTTCTTAATTTATTTGAAAGAAATTTAAAAGACATGATAATTTTAATTATTTAAAACTCCATTTAGTCTTTGCCCCTATCAACACTTTCAACAAATTGAGACAATCTCATAGCAGCTATAATTTGATTAAGATGATTTATACTTTGTACTTCTAAGTCTATGTTAAACTTATAAAAGTCTAATCCCCTAAACACTACTTGAATATTAGAAATGTTACCATTATTCAAGCTAATAATTTTAGTAACATCTGCCAAGCTTCCTGGTTCGTTTGCTAGAACCGCTACTAAACTACCTCTATGAAATTTATCGCTTTCTGTATCCCAGGAAACCTCTTGCCACATTTCAGGAGTATCATTAAATTTTTCTAATGCAAAACAATCTAAGGCATGAATAGTAATTCCCTTTCCAGTTGTTACTATTCCAACAATTCTCTCACCAGGTAACGGATGACAACAATGGGCATAGTGAATAGTCATACCATCAACCACACCCTTTATTTTTATACTTTCACTTGGGTTTATTGATTTTAGTTTTGGTAGTGTATTTTTTTGATTTGAAATTGCAGGGTATAAAAAATTTAATATATCTCTTGAATTTATATTGCCCTTGCCAATTTCTATCAACAGTTCGTCTAAATCAGACAAACCATATTCATTTATTACTTTACTAAGATTGGTTGCATGCATTTTCTTATTTTGCTGCCTATACTCTTTTTGAAGCAAAGCTGTTCCTAATTGCAAAAATTCTTTCGTTTCTCTTATTCTAATAAATCTCCTAATAGCAGACTTTGCTTTACCAGTAATACAACTNTCTATCCATTTAGGATCAGGNAAACTNTTTTGAGAAGTTAAAATCTCAACTTGATCTCCATTATTAATCTCAGTTGTAATTAATCTTTTTTTATTATTTATTTTTGCTCCAACCGCAGCGTTTCCAACTTCAGAATGTACNGCATACGAAAAATCAACTGCATTTGCACCTTTGGGTAGAATGATTAAATTTCCTTTTGGTGTAAAACAAAAAACTTGATCATTATACATTTCTAATTTTGTATTTTCTAGAAACTCTTCAGGTTCATTACTCTCTTCCAGTATTTGAATAAGTTCTCTAACCCACTTAAATTTTATACCCTCTGACCATTTTGTACCATCTTTATACATCCAATGAGCAGCAATACCATTGAGGGCAACTTCATTCATGATTNNCGTGCGAATTTGCACTTCTATCTTTGTCTTTTGTGGACCAATCAAGCTTGAATGAAGAGATTGATAACCATTTCTTTTGGGTGCGGATATGTAATCTTTAAACCTTCCCATGACTGCAGTGTACTCTTGATGAAGTATTCCAAGACTTTTGTAACATGACGGAACATCATCAACTATAACTCGAAAAGCCATTATATCCGATAATTGATCCATACTTAAATTTGTACGCTGCATTTTCTTCCAAATAGAGTAACTACTCTTAACTCTTCCAGTGACCGTACAGTTAATATTATTTTTAATTAGTAAACTTTGAATTTCCATAGAGATAGAAGGAATGTTCAATTCATCTTTTGCATATATCAACTTCAAACGGCGCATTATTGAATCTTGAGTTTCAGGATTAACTACTGCAAAACATCTATCCTCCAGCTCTCTTTGAATAGCGTTAATACCAAGACGCTCAGCTAAAGGCGCAAAAATTTCAAGAGTTTCGAGACAAATTTTGGATTTTTTTTCATGACTTTTAATTCCATCAATTGTTCTTACATTATGTAATCTATCAGCAAGCTTTACTAATAAAACTCTTACGTCATCAGAAGATGCTAAAAGTAGTTTTCTAAAATTTTCAGCTTGAGCAAATCCAAACTTTAATTCTAACTTTGATAATTTGGTAACGCCATCAACTAATTTTGAAATTTCATTTCCGAACTCTTTGCTGATATTTTCAAGAGTTATGTCCGTATCTTCTACGACATCATGAAGTAGTGCTGTAATTATTGTTGCACTATCTAATTTCATTTGCGTAAGAAAATCTGCAACAGCCAATGGATGAGTAAAATATTTCTCACCACTCGACCTAAATTGATTTGAATGAGCTTTTTCAGANAGCTTATATGCTTTATTTATCGAAAGCTCACAAGCAGACTNATCATATTTAGAGATTTTATTATAAAGTTCATTAGGAGACAACATCATNATAAANANATTACTAAATTCTTAGCAATATATCTATATAAATTANTCTATGAATTTAAAAAAGATCTANTCTTCTTTATTAATTAAATCTTCTGAAACATCTTCAAAAGAGTCTTCATTACNAGAACTANTTATTGGGAAGATATTATTGTCAACAACTTCGGAAGTTTTGGNTTNATTAAGGTANGCTGCAAATTCTTCTTCAAGGGACAACTCGTCTTCTGAATTCTTTTCTTCATTAATAAGATTTTTTTGCATAGAACGAATAAATCTCTCATGCAAACTTTCTGCATCAATAGCCTCGCAAGCTATTTCCCGAAGGGAAACAACTGGGTTTTTATCATTGTCACGATCAATTTCAATAGGAATNCCATTTGAAATNTCTCTTGACCGTTGTGCTGCAGCTATTACTANATCAAANCTATTAGGAATTTTTTCAATNCAATCTTCTACAGTAACACGNGCCATNTTCATCTCCAAAATTTNGAAAGTTATACCTCAAAAATTAAAAAAATCAATTCATTATTTTATCAAACACCTGAATATTTTGACTACTTAAATTTTTTAGAATTTCAGATACTTTTATATTGTAAATTGGATGATGCCAATTTGGGTTTATTTCTAATAAAGGTTCCATGACAAATCTTCTAAGATGGGCTCTTGGATGAGGAAGAATAATATTTTTTTTATTTAAGATTAACCCGAAACAATCGATTAAATCTAAGTCTATCATTCTAGGTTCATTAACTTTTTTTCTAATTCTTCCAAACTTTTTCTCAATTGAATGTAAGATATTTAAAATTTCTAATTCATTTAAAGAAGACTTGGCAGTTATAACTTTATTAAAATATTTAGGCTGTGAACTTATGGGTAAAGGATCAGAAATATACCAATTAGATTGCCTATTTACAAAAATTTTAAAGCCTTTTAGAAGATCTATAGCGCTATCACAAATTTTAGTTGGATGCTCTCCTTCTACGTTACTTATATTTCCTCCAACAGCGATTATTAAATTATCATTTTTCATAAACACATAAATTATAATTAAGTTAAAAATCCAATTATTTTAATTGTTACTCTTAAGTAACCGGTGTTTCTCTCTATTCCAATCACGCTTTTTAATTACTTCTCTTTTATCAACTTTTTTCTTTCCTTCGGCAATACCCAGGGATAATTTAGCAATACCTTTTTTATTAAAATACAAACTTAATGGTACAACAGTACAACCATCTTTTTTAATTTGGCCAAAAATTTTATCACGTTCTTTCTTATGGACTAGTAAACGTCTAATTCTTTTTGGTTCGTGGTTTTGACCGCGTGCTGCAGAACTATATTCAGGAATATTAGAATTAACTAAAACTATGTGACCAAACTCTTCAGTAGCATAAGATTCTGCAATACTTGCTCTTCCAAGCCTAAGGCTCTTAACTTCACTTCCTAATAAAATAATACCAGCTTCAATAGTATCTAATATCAAGTAGTCGAATTTAGCTCTACGATTTTCTGCTATTCTTCCAACAGAAATACCTTTAGCAGAATTTTTTTTCATCTATTAACTATTTATATCAAATCAGCTTTTTTTAAAGCATTTTTGACATTTTCTTTACTAGAATCTTCAATNTCAACTATAGGAAGTCTAGCTTCAGATGAACAAATACCCATTAAAGAAGCCGCGTATTTTAATGGTCCAGGGCTTGTTTCACAAAACAAAGCATCATGCAAAGGCATTAATTTTTTATTAATCTCCTGAGCAGTTTCTATATCGCCTTGTTTCCACGCATTATGCATTCTGGATAGTAAATTAGGAGCTATATTAGCCGTAACNGAAATACAACCATGNCCTCCTGCCGCTAAATAGGCTAAAGCTGTCCCGTCTTCTCCAGAAAGTTGAATAAAATCTTCTCCNATAATATTCTGGAGCCTTGTGGGCCTTGCCAAGTCTGCTGTTGCATCCTTCACACCAATTATAAGCTCATTTTCAGCTAATTTTGCCATAGTTTCATCTGCCATTTTAATAACGGATCTACCTGGGATATCATAAATAATTATAGGCTTATTTGAATTTTTAATTAACTCATCATAGTGTGCGATTAAACCTGATTGAGTTGGCTTATTATAGTAAGGCGTAACAACCAGCAATCCATCAGCACCGGCATCACAAGCATGCTTTACAAAATCAATAGCTTCTGCAGTAGAGTTGGATCCCGCTCCAGCAATTACAGGCACCCTTCCATTTGATTGCTCAATGCATACTTCAACCAATTTTTTATGTTCATCATGAGACAAAGTAGGTGATTCCCCTGTTGTTCCAACAGGAACTAAACCATGAGTACCATTTTCAATTTGAAAATCGATAAGTTTTCTATAACCATCATAATCAATTTTTTTATCTTTAAAAGGTGTCAAAAGAGCTGTGTAAGAACTATGAAATATCATAAAAAACCTCGCCAAAATTAAAAAAATTATTGTATCATAATCAAGTCACTAAAAATTAACAAGCCATAGTATTAAAATGTTTTGAGGAAAACAATGTCAAACCGTAAAATTTCATATTGTGAAATAATCAATGCTTCTAACAGATTAAAAGGTAAAATTGTAAGAACTCCTATTCTACAGTCATATTATATCAATGAAAAATTTAAAACTAATATTTTTTTAAAAGCAGAAAATTTGCAGACAATTGGCGCTTTCAAATACAGAGGAGCTTTAAACACAATATTACAATTACCTAATAATACAAAAAAAGTTGTTGCATGGTCTAGCGGAAATCATGCCCAAGCTGTAGCAGCTGCAGCCAAGTTAACAGGAAGAGAGGCGACAATTGTAATGCCAATAGATTCTCCTAAAGCCAAATTAGATGGGACAGCTTTTTGGGGTGCCTCAATTGTCAAATACGACAGACACAATGAAGATAGAGAAAAAATTGGGAGGGAAATAGCTGCAGAATTAAATGCAGCTATAATACCTCCCTTTGATCATGTTGATGTTATCAATGGTCAAGGCACTACTGGAATAGAGTGTATTGAACAATTAGAAGAAAAAAATATATATCCAGATATTGTACTTTGTTGTTGTGGAGGTGGCGGTTTGATCGCTGGTATAAGCACTGCAATAATAGGTAAATTCAAAAACACTAAAATTTATTCTGTAGAACCTGATAATTTTGATGATACTAAAAACTCCCTTGAAGAAAATAAAATCATTGCGAACTCAATGAGACATAAATCTATTTGTGATGCTCTATTAGCTGAAAAACCAGGCCAACTAACTTTTGAAGTTAATCAAAAAAATTTAACAGCTGGACTCTCTGTATCAGATAATGAAGCTCTTATGGCTATGCATACGGCTTTCAAATATTTTAAAATTATTCTAGAGCCTGGTGGTGCCGTTGCTCTAGCTGCAGCTATTACTGGTAAAATTGAAGTAAAAAATAAAAACGTACTTGTTATTGCCTCTGGTGGTAATGTTGATAAGGATATTTTTGAAGAGTGTTTTAAAGAGAAAACAGTTTAAAATTATTTGTCTATAAAGTTTATTATTTTGTTTTTTATGGGTCTTCTTCTTTCTATAGGTTCCTTTTGCTTGTTTCCTATGTATATGAACCCTGCTATTTTATCAGTTTTTGGATCTCCTCCAAACTCTTTTAAAACTTCTTCATTATATGAATACCACTCAGTAAGCCACTGAGCAGCATAACCTAAAGACTGTGCTGCAATTAATAGATTAGAGCAAACTGCGCCACTTGATAGTTCCATTTCCCACGCTGGAATTTTTGGGTGATTGACAGGTGTACATACAACGGCAATTACAATGGATGCCCTCTCCAACCTATTTTCTTCATAGAGGAGATCCTCATTACTTGCGTCTGGGTTTAATAACTTATATTGCTTGGCAAAAATTTGAGCGCCAATTCTCTTCCTTGCATCTCCTTGTATTACATTTAGTTTCCAAGGATTTAATGCACCATGGTCTGGAACCCGCAATCCACAATCTAAAATTTCATTTAAATGATCTAAAGGTACATGGCCAGCATTCATACTTTTTGCTGTGACCGATCTTCTTTTTTTTAAGAAATTTGTTATTTCATTCATGACATTAATAAATAAAAGCTTTACATGTTAATTATTTTATTACAAACCGTACTATTATTCGCATTTTTTTTTAAGACACACAATGTATAATGACCCATTAATAGTCCTAATTATTTTCCTAGCGGTACTAGCTGGCGGTCTTGTAAAGGGAACTCTTGGATTTGGCATGCCAATGGTTGCCTTACCTATAATTGCCTTTATAACACCGCCAACAACAGCGATGATCCTACTTTGCGCTCCAATTTTTCTAACTAACTTTTTACAAATTAAATTTAAACAAGGTATTAGCAGTTACAGATTTTTACCAATGTTTTTAAGTCTAGTGGTAGGACTAATTATAGGTGCTAGATTGATATTAGAAATAGATATAAAAACAATCACTCAAATAATAGCCATATCCATTATTTTTGCTGCNTTAGTTAATTGTTTTGGCTTTAAAATTAACAACATAAAACAAGGTTACGAAAAGGTTATAACAACAATAATTGGTTTTGGCTCTGGGATTTTAGGCGGACTTTCAACATTCTATGGCCCTCCAATGCTTGCTTATCTGGTAGCAGTAGATTTACCAAAAGAGAAATTCGTTAGGACTGTTTCTGCAATGTACTTTATCGGATCATTTCCTCTTTATGGATCTTTAATTTATTATGGATTTGCTACTAAANATGATTTAATTTTTAGTTTGATATTAATTATACCTGCATATATNGCACAACAAATAGGGACAAAGATAAGAGATAGAATTAATCATAAACAATTTAGAANATTGATTTTATTTACTTTAATAATTCTAGGTATATCACTGTTCTTAAAAACAATTTAATACTATTTGTGAACAAAAGAAATAAGTTTCAAGCTTATCGAAACAAAAGGCCCTATAAAAACAGCAAAAATAATTGTACCAACCCCTAAAGTACCACCCAAAAACCAGCCAATTAATACAACTATTAATTCAATAGAAAATCTTACAAGACTAATCGGTTTACTAAACTTTTTTGATATGCCTGTCATGAGGCCATCTCTAGTGCCTGGTCCTAGATTGCAAATCAAATAAATACCACTACCAAAACCTACCAAGAACGTTCCTAGAAAAGATAAAAATAGAGGATGAAAAATACTGTTTAAAAAAAATAAATATGGTATGATACCTCCCATAGTAATGGCAATAATTAAAATATTCATAATTGTCCCAATCCCAGGCCTTAATTTTAGAGGCATCCATAATAAAAGTACTAAAACACTAATTATGAAAGTAGAAAAACCTATTCCAATTTCTATTTTTCTAGCAACACCTTCTGCCAAAACAGTCCAAGGTGTTACACCATTATTAGAAACTACTAAAACGCTTTCACCTAGACCGAAAATAAAAAGTCCTAGACAAAGAAGTAATAAAGTTTTTACTTTTGGTCTAAAAAATTCTTTTTCCAGGGCACTCCAAGATGTTTGAGGAACCGCAGTAATAAGAAAAATTTTAGATAAAAGCTTCAAATAAGATTTGATTAAATTCATCTAAATTTAATGTTAGATCTATTTAATTCTGAAATTTTAGTACAACCCATTAGCTTCATATCTCTTTCAAGCTCAGATTTATATAAGCCCAACGCCCTTTCGACACCAGGCTGACCAGCTGATGCGAGAGCATAAAGGTACATACGACCACCAGAGCAAGCTTTAGCTCCAACAGACAACGCTTTCAATACGTGAGTACCTCTCTGAATCCCCCCCTCACAAATGACGTCTATCTTATCTCCAACAGCATCGACTATCTCTGCCAGTTGATCAAAAGGCGCCCTTGCCCCATCTAATTGACGTCCTCCATGATTGGAAACCATTATGCCAGTACACCCAATATCTACCGCTTTCTTTGCGTCTTCTACGCTCATAATACCCTTAAGAGCAAAGTGACCACCCCACTTAGAACAAAGCTTCTCAGCATCCTTCCAATTCATTGATTGGTCTAGCATGGAAGAAAAATATGACCCAATGGATGTTGCTGTATTTGTGCCTTCACTGACATGGTCTTGCAATTGTGGAAGTTCAAACTTTGGCTTTGTTAAATAGTTTATTGCCCACATTGGTTTTGATGCAAAACTAAAAAGGCTAGAAAGGGTTAATCTGGGTGGAGAAGTGAAGCCAGTCCTAAGATCTCTCTCACGGTTTCCACCTGTAATTGTATCAACTGTTAGAGCCAAAACATCAAATTTTGCAGCTTTTACTCTTTCAAGCATACTATCATTTAAACCTCTATCTTTATGAAAATAAAACTGAAACATTTTTGGTGTGGACACAATAGAAGAAATTTCTTCAACACTTACTGTACCTAATGATGAAACACCAAACATCGTCCCAAATTTTTGAGCAGCTCTACCTACTGCTCTCTCACCTTCATAATGGAATAGTCTTTGTAAAGCAGTTGGAGCGCAGTAAAATGGTAAATCTAATTTTTTACCAAAAATAGTGGTTGATAAATCAACATTTTCAACACCTCTTAGTACATTTGGAATTAAATCTGCATCATTATAAGCCGCTGTATTTCTATTGTATGTAACTTCATCATCAGCCGCACCGTCTATATAATGGAAAATAGGTGAAGGTAGACGTTTCTTAGCTAGTTTTCTAAAATCTTGAAAATTATAACAATCATTTAAATTCATTTAATATCCTTTACATAGAAAAAGGTAATAAGTAGTTTCAAAAAGTATTATATAAAATTAGAAAACATATAAGTTTTAATTATTTTGTCTATTCAAATTTTTTAAAAGGAAAAACATATGAGCCAAATTAAAAGAGTTGAAATTTATGAATTTAAGCACAAGGCTCAAAATATTGGTCTTTTGACTAATGCAAACACCATAGGGGCAGTAGGATATGCTAAAGGTCAAGCCATTGAGTTAGATAAGTATGCCGTTGTGATAGAGACTAAAGATGGTTGTAGAGGTGAATATGTCACTCATTGGGGAGGCAATCAAGTAGCTTGTGCACAAACAAAAATGTTAGCTCCTAAACTGCTAGAATATAACGCAGAAGAAAGAGAAAAAATTTATGATGACTTTAAAAGAGAGTTAAGACAATTTGATCATATGGGTCATGGACCATT
>NZHB01000061.1 GCA_002691185.1 SAR116 cluster bacterium
AAATTTTATATTAATTTATATTATATAATTTTTTCTTATTGTTAATATATTTATAATAAGACCGTGAGGAATTTTTATGAAGGATCAAGATAATACAATATCTAAAATTACTCTTTATAGACTCAATGTACCTTTGATAAAACCTTATAAACTATCTTATAATACCTTTTACTCTTTTGAACCTTTATTAGTACATGTTGTTGATAATTATGGGAATGAAGGATGGGGTGAACAGCACATATCACCGGGCTCTAGTAGTGAAACCAGAGATGGCGGATGGGCTTATGCTAGGATTATCTCAAAATTGATTCTGAACAAAAGCTTCTGTGATGCTAAAGAAATTATCATGTCACATTCTTCAATTAGTATTGTTGCGTCTAGCGCCATCTACACAGCAATTGAAATGCTCGGGAAACAAAATGTTTTCGCTAACAAAAACTCCCTGAAGCTTAAATTGCTGACTTCGTTCAATGCNGAAGAGGAAGGAGAAATAAGAGAGGAATTAGATAAAGTAATTGAGCAAGGNTTTACAACTATTAAAGTAAAAGTTGGTAAGGATGTTAAGTTAGATCTAAAAAAAATCAGTCATATTCAAAATCATATTAACGGAAGGGCTAAAATTAGAATAGATGCTAATCGTGGGTATTCTGAANATGAGGGATGTCAGTTTGTTAAAGGACTAAGACCAGATTATATAGAATTATTTGAACAACCTTGTAATGCAAATGATTGGGAAGCAAATGCCGCTGTTGCAAAATNCTCAAGTGTCCCAATAATGTTGGACGAACCAATTTGCAATATTAGTGATATAGAAAAAGCGTCTAAAATTGAAGGTGTGAAATTATGTAAATTGAAATTAAAAAGATTTATATCTGTAGTTAAATTAATTGAGGCCATAAAAATTGCTCATAATTTAGGGTTAGAAATTGTACTNGGGGATGGGTTAGGAACTGAAATAAACTGTTGGATGGAAGCTAGAATTGCAAATGGATTNATAGATAATGCTGGTGAATATAACGGCTTTATAAAAATTAAACCTGAAGCAAGAATTTTATTAAATCCTCTTAAATTTGATAATGGTTACCTAATTATACCAAAGAATTGGAACCTTGAAATTGACAGTGATAAATTACAAAAATACAGTATCGTTAGTGAAACCATCTATAAATAAATCATTTAGGAATATTTATTATGAAATTAATTGAAAGCGATAGAAGTTTGGGCGGAGAAATTGTTGGACTAGATATTGGCAATAAATTAGCCAACGATGAAATTAATTTTATCAATAAATGCTGGAATGAGAGGCTGGTTTTAGTTTTTAAAAATCAAAACCTTGATGANCCTAAATTAATAAATTTTAGTAAATATTTTGGTGAACTTGACCCTCCGGGACCTAATCCATACGGCATAACTTTTTTACCAGAATTTCCTGAAATTAATGTAATTTCTAATGTAAAGAATGACAAAGGCACACCAATAGGAAATTTGGGAGACGGGGAAGCAGTATGGCATGCTGACATGACGTACTTGGAGACACCTCCAAAAGCTGGAATTCTTTATGCACTTGAAGTTCCNGAAAACCAAGGTAATACACATTTTGCTAATATGGCGCTAGCTTACAGTGAATTACCTGAGAAACTTAAGAAAAAAATTGATGGTAGGATTTTAATACATGACTCTGCTCATAATAGTGCCGGGATGCTAAGAAAAGGATATTCAGAAGTGAATGACCCATCTAAAACTCCAGGCGCAAGGCATCCTATTGTAATAAATGATGAAATTACGAATAAAAAACTACTATTTCTCGGACGAAGACCTCACGCTTACATAATTGGTCTAGAATTAGAAGAGAGCGAAGATTTATTAAATGAAATCTGGGAACACGCGACAGATGAGAAGTTTACCTGGACACAGAACTGGGAGAAAGGCGACTTGTTAATGTGGAAAAATTTAAATGTACTCCACAAAAGAGATGCTTTTGACCCAAACACAAGAAGGATAATGCACAGAACACAAATAAAAGGTGAAATGAAAATTTCAGCATAAAGAAAATTTTAATTAGTGATCCTTTTATGTAATACAAAACTTTAGTTGCTTTATTCTAAATTCAATTGCAGACTATTTTATTAAATTTTAATGGGGGAGATAAATATTATGATTTTTAAAAACTCTTTACGAAGAAATATCATGAAGGCTGGGCTAGGCGCTTTTGTAGTAGCTGGATTAACTACAATTGGTTTAGTATCTACAGCTAGTGCTGACAAGTATCCTAACAAGCCAATAGAATTAGTAATTCATGCTAAGTATGGTGGCGGAACTGATACAACTGCTAGAATGGTCTCAATTAGAACAAGACGAAATTTGGGCACTGACATTTCAATAGTAGCTAAACGAGGCGGTTCAGGTGCTAAAGCTCAGAACTATGTTCTAACAAAACCTGCCGACGGCTATACCATTATGGCATTAACACAATCACATCTTTATACAATGGCAAGAGGTAAGTCTGATATGAAGATTGATGATATTGTCGGAGTTGCCAGGGCAATGGATGACCCAACTTTCATAACAGTGTCAGGAAAAGGAAAATATAAAACATTAGAGGATCTAATTGCTGCCTCTAAGAAAGCACCGTTAAATTGGGGTGTTGCCCAAATAGGCGGAACAGAGCATATTGGTTTAGCTCAATTTGCAAAAGAAGCTGGTATTAAGTTTAAAGTCGTACCCTTTGGATCAGGCGCTCAAATGGTGCAAGCCCTTATGGCAGGTAAAATAGATGCAACTTTACCAAACGTAAGTGAGGCAGCTAACCAAGTTGCAGACGGTAGCTTTAAAGCTCTTGCTGTTATGGCTGAAAATAGGCTTAAAGACTATCCAGGTGTCCCTACCACTTTTGAAAAGGGAATTAAAGCAAAATGTTCTACAACAAGAGGATATGCTGTTCTAGCTTCAACTCCACAACCAATCATTGATCAGATTTCAAAAGCTATGGTTAAAGCCATGAAACATGAGGTTTTTGCATCTTATCTTGCTGGAGCTGGATTAACAGTTGACAGTAGTGTTGCTGGAACAAAAATATGGGACAAGCAACTAAAAGAAGAATACAAAGTTGCAGCGTCAGCCTTAAAAGAACTTGGTTTAGTAAAGTAATATAAAACCAAAGGTTTTTTAAAATGGAAAATCAAAAAGATGCGCCCAAGGGATTGGGTGCATTACTTAATAAAAAAGATACTATAATTGCAATTATATTGACTTTGATTATTGCATTTTTATGGTTTGAAACCACTAAATTTGAGAAAGTTCCAGATTTATTTGCAAATAACATTCCTCCAGAAATGTTTCCTCAAATTTTACTAATAATAATTCTTGGAATGGTTTTAATAATTCCGTTTGAACATATCTTTCTTAAACGTAGTGGAAAAAATATTGATTCTTCTAGGAAAAATCCAGTACCAATGCCGACTATAGTCACTATGATTATTTTATCAACTATCATAGCTTCTTCACAAATTTTAGGCGCAGCTCTTACAATAATAGCTGTGAGTATTTTTTTACCAATTTATTGGGGTGAAAGAAGATTAAAGGTTTTAATACCTTACATAATTGGTTTCCCATTATTTGTAATTGTATTATTTAATATAATTTTAGGTGTCCATTTTGAACCAGGATTATTAGATCTTATTAAAAATTAAGGGGATTAAAATTTGGAAGACATAATAAAAGGCCTTGGACTATTACTAGAATTTCAGAATATAATTTTAATTTTATCAGGTGTTTTAATTGGTGTTTTAGTTGGAGCTTTACCTGGCCTAAGTTCGCCAATGGCAATTGCACTCCTGATTCCTTTTACAATTTCTTTAGATCCAGTTGCGGCTATAGCTATGATGGCTGCCNTGTATTGTGCTGGTACTTTCGGAGGGTCTATAACAGCCATCTTAATTAATGCACCAGGAGCGCCGCCCGCAGTGGCAACTGCATTAGACGGTTATCCAATGGCTAAAAATGGTGAACCTGGAAGAGCATTAGGACTTGCAGCAGTATCGAGTGTTTTTGGAGGTATTTTTAGTTTAATTGTTTTTATTTTTGCAGCACCACTATTGGCAAAATTAGCATTAGAATTTGGACCAGCCGAGTATTTTGGTCTAGCAGTTTTTGCATTGTCAATGCTTGCTTCTATGAGNGGAAAGTCNTCCTTGAGAAACCTTATATCTGGGTTGGTTGGGGTTCTTATTGGTACAATTGGAATTCATTTAACAACTGGCGTTGAAAGNTTTACATTTGATATTCCAGATTTGGATGAAGGCATTCATTTTGTCCCTGTTTTAATAGGCTTGTTTGCTGTCAGTGAATTGTTTAAGCAATCTGAAAAATTAAATGCTGTAGTTGACCGGATTCAGGCAAAGGCCCTCAGACTTCCGTCACTATTAGAATTGAAAAAACTAAAATATACAATTCTGAGATCATCAGGTATAGGAACTTTCATTGGTATACTTCCAGCCGAAGGTTCTACTGTAGCTGCGATTATAGGATACAATGAAGCAAGAAGATGGTCTAAGGATAAAGATAAATTTGGAAAGGGTTCTCCCGAGGGTATTGCGGGCCCTGAAGCCGCTAACAATGCAGCTGCAGGCGGTGCTATGGTACCAACATTAGCCCTAGGAATTCCTGGAAGTGGTTCTACTGCTCTAATTCTTGCAGCTTTAATTATGCACGGCTTTAGACCAGGTCCATATTTAATTAGTGAAACACCAGAGTTTGTGTATGCAATTTTTGGCGCCATGCTGATCGCTAATCTTGGGTTTTTATTTATAGGTTTAGTAGGGGCAAAATTTTTCTCCTTAGTAGCTTTCATTCCTAAAAAATTATTGTGGCCTGCTGTATTTATTTTCTCAATGATTGGATCATACTCTTTTGCTTCATCTATGTTCGATGTTTGGGTAATGCTTGCAGCTGGACTAATCGGTTACTTTATGGATAGACATGGTTTTTCTGCTGCTCCCTTAGTAATGGGACTAATATTAGGAAAATTGGTTGAAGAGAGTTTTTCTCAATCAATGATTATTCATGATAATAACTTTTTTGCTTTATTAGAAAGTCCAGTTGTATTGTTATTTTTTGTTCTAACTTTTTTAAGTTTATCATCACCTTTTTGGAGAAAATTTTTCTCTAAAAATAATTAAATAGATGATTTTGTAATATGAAAAATAACTATAATTCTATTGCCGAAAACTATTCTGAGTGGGCATTTAATCTAAAAAANAATGATATTCCTGAAAGTGTTCAACAAAAATTACAAATAATTGTTATGGACTCGATAGGTTTAATGGCGTCTGCTAAAAAAGAGCCTTATATAGTTAGCCTAATTGATGCTCTCAAAGAAATTGGTGATTGTGTTTTAGTTGGCCATGAANACAAAACCTCNCCATTCAATGCATCTATTATTAATGGTACATCTGTCCACGGTGAAGATTTTGATGATACATTTGAAGGGACTCCCGTACATGTTGGAGCTGTTATGGTGCCTGCGATGTTATCTGTTGCACAAACCAATAATTTATCTGGCCAAGAATTTTTAAGAGGACTAGCAATTGGTTCTGAACTCATTTGCAGACTAGCTCTTGTCGCACCAACAGCAGTCCACAGGCAAGGCTTTCATCCAACAGCGATTTTTGGAGCCTTTGGATCTTCTATTGGTGTTTCTTCAGTAATAGGTAGCAATATCAAACAAATGAGCTCAGCCTTGGGTATTGTTGGCAGCATGGCTTCAGGTATAATAGAATATTTGGCAGAAGGAACGTCTACTAAACGACTTCACCCAGGATGGGCAGCTGGATGTGGCTACCAATCTGCTAATATTGCAAAATCAGGATTTCTAGGTCCTAGGACAGTATTTGAAGGAAAACATGGTGCTTTCAACAGCTTTGCTAAAGATACTATTAAGCCTGACTTTTCACATATAACCGATCAATTAGGCAGTCGTTGGGAATGTACAAACTTAGCTATTAAACCTTATGCTTGTGGAACTATGGCCCAACCTTTTATCGACTGCGCAATAAAATTAAGAGATAAAATAGAAAATATTGAGGAAATAGAGAAAATAGTTGCTCAAGTAGGTGAAGGTACTGTTCATAGGTTATGGGAACCGCTCGAAGAAAAACAGAAACCATCTTCTCCATATGGTGCTAAATTTTCTGTACCTTATTGTATTGCTGTTGGCTTATTAGATGGTGTTGCTGGCTTAAAAGAATTCACAGACAGTCGTTTAAAAGATTTAGAGCTTATAAAATTAACATCAAAAATTAGTTATGAAATTAACCCTAATGATGAATATCCAAAAAATTATAGTGGTAATATTAAGATTTTCAAAAAAAATGGAAAAATTTTGTCTGCAAATCAACCGTGCTTAAGAGGTGGCAAGAAGGATCCACTAAACTTTGAAGAAGTTAAACAAAAATTTCATGAAAATTTAAATTTTGCTGGCATCAAAAAAGATGAAATAGCTAAACTAAATTCATTCGTAGAAAATATATTTAAAACAAAAGATTTTAAGAGTTTATCTGAAATAGATTTCACTTAATTTATTTTTTTACAGCCTTTGCCTAACAATAAATTAAAGAATCTTTTCCATTTTGTACCGTAATCACTTCTATTAACTACCCAGTCAACGTGTTCTGTATGAATTTTAGATGTATCGATTTTTATACCCCATAAACCATCCACCTCATTGGGAACCGCAGAGTATCTTACATCTGTAATAATATTTTTTTCTTTACCAACACCTAAATAACCTTGTGAAAACCAACTAAATCTTTTGATGTCTAAATATTGCTGACTTTTTTTATTCAGATCATTTAAGTCAGTTAAATTATTAAATTTTTTAATCTTGGTTCCTTCACAATATTCTTTTTCAGTAAATAACCTTACTGCATCAACATAATAGAAACCTTTATCTTCATAGATTGCTTTCCATAAAAATAAATTTCCTAAACTTGGTTTTACAGCTAATCCAACTTTTTCATGACCTCTAATTGACGCTATCTTATTACCAACTTCTTCAGCTCTATTTGCCTGAAGTACTCCAAAACCTAAATACAAAAAAATATATAAAACACCCAAGAAAGACATAAATTTGTTTTTTCTTATGATCGCTATTATTAAAAAAACTAAAATAGGTATAGTTAAAAATGGATCAACTACTGAGATATTATTCCAAGAAACCCTTACATCAGAAAACGGCCAGAGTAGCTGTGTGCCGTAACTTGTACACGCATCAAGCAAACCATGCGTTGCATAACCAATAAGACAAATAATATATGTCTCAATCCAGCTCAAATATTTCTTAAATAACAATCTTGAAAACAAAGCTACTAGGTAAGCTCCTATCGGAATAAAAATTAGGGCGTGTGTGAATTGTCTATGATATTCCAATTTAAGAAGAGGATCTGTATCAGACCTAATAAAAATATCTAAATCAGGTGCCATACCAGCCATACATCCAAGTATGGATCCAACTAGAAGTTTCTTTTTATTACTAATAGTTTGAGAAAAAATTGCTCCAAATGC
>NZHB01000062.1 GCA_002691185.1 SAR116 cluster bacterium
AATAGGTTTAGCCTCGGAGAACCAAATGGGGAAAGCTCAGAGAGATTAAAAACATTATCTGATCTTTTTATCAAAGGTGGACTTAAAGCTCCACAAAAGAAAAATTTGAGAGACGAAATTTGGATTAAACTTTGGGGCAACTGTACTTTTAATCCTATCAGTGCTTTAACAGGAGCAAGTTTAGACACGATTGGCAATGATCCAAGCACAAAGAGTCTAATTAGAAAAATGATGGAGGAGTGTCAAAAAGTTGGGGAAGCTATTGGGGTTAACTTTAATGTCTCTATTGAGAACAGAATTAATGGCGCAGCTTCAATTAAAGGTCACAAGCCTTCAACTAGACAAGATGTAGAAATGAGAAGACCTTTAGAAATAGATCCCATCATGAGTGCTATCATCGAAATAGGTAATAAACTAGAAATCGAGATATCTACCCTAAAACACATTAACGCAATTTTAAAATTAAAAGCTGATTATTTAAATTTATATAAAAGGAACGAATTAATAGAGAAACTAACAATTTAAATTTTCAAAAGGATTATATCCTTTTTTATCTTCAATCTCAATAACCCAGCAGTCCATATCTATATTAATTTCTTTGAAGATTCTATTATCGATATCATCGACTAACATAATTTGGGATGGATATAAATCTTGAAAACTCACCTTATATTTATTTTCTTCAAAATCATACAAAGAACTTCTTACAAAAAGTTTAGCTTTGCCATCAAGAGTATTGATTTTTACAAAAATTGCGCCTGCATCCACATCACCTTTNTTTGTNACATAGGCACTTGCAAATTTTCTCTCCGCTGCTCTAATTCCAGCATTAATTATTATTTCTGATTTTAATTCATCCATAATCTTAAACTTCAAGGTGAAACTAATTAAAAATCAGAACATCTGCCTGATTTTTCCCAATCACCATATCTTGTTGGTTCTAGACCTTTAGGGCCACCTGTCTCTTTGGGCTTAGATTTATTATCTGATGGCTTTATAGAGTTGTCATTTTCATCTACAAGCTTAGAAGATTTTGGTATAGTTTTTTCCATTATAATTTACTTTCCTATAGTTAGACTTTATCAATCCTTATAATATGTTTAATAATAAAATACAGAAAACGGAACTATTTTGAAACCATTAAAAGTTTATAAAAAAAATCCTAGATTAATTGCGATTAATATTTGGATCCTTCTTTTTTATAAAAATAGAGCTCTAGATAAAATTTTGAATACCTCATTTGATTTTAAAAAACTAGAGACTAGAGATAAATCCTTTTTATATTTACTTCTCAATACTGCAATGCGGCGTCACAAACATGCTGAAACTATTTATAATCAATACTCAAATTTTGGAATTGATAAAAAAAATAGACTTTTAAATAGCATTTTGACTATGGCGACTGTGGAAATTATTTGGCTTAAAATACCACCATATGCAGTAATAGACGAGGCAGTGAAATACTCAAAAAATCTTATTGGAGAAAAACAGGCAAAACTAGTAAATGCAATTTTAAGAAAGATAGCATTAAATATTGATGAATGTATAAAATCCACCTTCGATAATACTAGGAACTTACCTGAATGGTTATTAAATAGCTGGACTTCATCCTATGGACAAGAAAATGTAAGAGAAATTGTCAACATAGCCATGTCTCGACCACCACTTGATATTGTCGTCTCAAACAGAATTAGTAAAACTCAATTTGAAGAATTGAAATCAGCAGTTCAAGGAATAGAAATTTTTCCTAATGTACTTCGATGCATGTTTAAAAATCCTGTTGAAACTATACCTTATTATTCTGATGGAGTGTGGTGGATACAAGACGCCGCCTCACAAATTGCCTGTAATTTATTATTATCGAAATTAAAAATTTATTTTTCATGTGAAAATAATTTAATCAAAGTATTGGATATGTGTAGCGCTCCTGGAGGGAAAACAGCTCAACTTCTTGATAATGGTATGGACGTAATTAGCATTGAAAAGAGTAAGTTTAGGTCAAAAGCATTTTTAACTAATATGAAAAGATTAAATTTTAACTCTAAACTAATTAATGTTGAGGCGGAACTATATAAGCCTGATTTTGATTATGATGTCATTTTGATAGATGCACCTTGTTCTGCAACAGGAACAATAAGGAAAAATGCAGATATTTTCATTAAAGCTCCTCCACAAAATTTAAATGATTTTACATCTCTTCAAGACAAAATTCTTAAAAATGCTTCTAAGATATTAAATAAAAATGGTCTAATAATGTATGTCACATGCTCTCTTCAAAAAATTGAGGGAGAACGAAGAATAGAAAAATTTTTACATGAAAATAAAAATTTCTCAATTATCCCTTTCCTAGATGATGAATATCCTCAAATAAGTCGTTGTATTACTGAAGAAGGTTTTATAAGAATCCTCCCAAATCATTTTAATTTTAATGATAAAAATGTTATGGATGGTTCAGATGGTTTTTTTATAGCTTTACTGAAAATGGAAAAATAATTTTAATGTTGGGCTTTTTAAATTTATTAACTAACAATTATTTTCTTAAACAAAAACTAAAAATAGAACCTGTGAACTCTCCAGAAAGAAGGCTGACTGATAATTGGCATGGAGATGAAATTAAAGGCCAAAAAATCATAAGTGGCAATACCAAATCCAGACAAATACATGATTTTAATAAGTTTGAGTTTTTAAGAGACTTGAAATCAGATGGCAGCATTAAGGCCAGGTCAATCGCCCGATCATTAGTTGATGAATGGATTGATCAAGACATAAATCTCCGATCTGCAGCGTTTAATTCAGGCACAATGGCAGAAAGAATAAGTTGTTGGTGCTTTAATTATTCTTGGTTTGTAGAGAGCGGCGAATTAAAATTTCAAAAAAAAGTTTTAAATTCAATAGCGATGCAAGCAAAGTTTCTAGAACTTAAACTTGAAGAAACTCACAGTCCATTAAATNAAATTATTATTATCAAAGGAATTTTAATAGCTAAATCAATATTGTATAAAGATATAAACAATGTNCATAAAATGTTAGAATTAGTATACNAGGCCGTTGACACCTTGATTGATCCTGATGGTGGTCACAAATCACGAAGCCCNGCAAAACAATTAATACTACTAAGACATCTAGTTGAAATAAGGTCTGTTATTGCAATTTTGGAAAATATTGATGCAGAATATTTGCATAATTTAACTATAAAAATGGGAGAATTTTGTAGAAGTTTTCAAATGCCAAATGAAAGCTTCGCCTGGTTTAACGGTGGNAGTTTAATAGAAAAAAACCTTATTAAACAAACCCTAAATAGNATCGGTTNTAAAAACAGAATNTTTAATGTTGCTGANGAATCTGGGTATTGCAGATTATCTTCAAATGATACAGTCATATTTATGGATATTGGTCTTCCACAAAAAGTTTCAGTTGATACAAAGGCAAGTTTATTTGCATTCGAGCTTTTCTACAAAAAAGAAAAAATAATTTCTAACTTAGGAGAAATATATGGGTCCAACGTCAAGAGTATGATCAACTCCTTAGCCTCAACAGCTGCTCACTCCACTCTAAATATTGATGATAGAAACAATCTGGATTTAACTGGGAGAAGAAAAATAGAGATCTTAAATTCGAAATATCAGAAAACTAAGGAAGGGAGCATAATTAACGTTATGCATTCAGGCTATGGGGCCATTTATGGAGTAAATCATCATAGACAGATTTATTTACCTAGAAACGATAATGAGATTAGAGGTAAAGATGAAATCATAAGCATTGGGAATGTAGGCACAATTCCTAAAAATGCATATATTCGATTTCACATTTGTCCAAATATAGAACTTATAAAGACAAGGAATGGATCAATTTTATTAAAACATTCAAAGGGATTTGTATGGAAAATGACTTCTAGTAATCAAAACATTAATATACAAAATTCAGTTATGTTTGGTCTTAATGGACCTGTTCCTTGTAAAGAAATAATGATTACTATGAGGATCGAAACAATAAGAGCCCATAACACAATTTCCTGTGATTGGGGATTCCAACTTCAAAATTAAATTTTGATTGACTAAAGATAGCAAAAGAAACTATTTCATTATCATATCTTAATTAGGAATATATTTTAAAATGACCACTTCAGATTTAAGTAATGTTTTTAAAGGTAATGTTAGAATAAAAAGAGCACTAATTTCTGTTACTGATAAAAGTAATATTGAAATATTGGCAAAAAATCTTATCAAGTTTAAGATTGAAATACTTTCTACTGGTGGTACTGCAAAATTTTTAAAAGAAAATTCTATACCCGTCACCGACATTACCGAGAGAACAAGTTTCCCTGAAATTTTAGATGGTAGGGTAAAAACATTACACCCTAAAATACATGGTGGTATTTTAAGTAGACGAAACAATCCAACTCATGTTTCGGAAACAGCAAAACATGAAATTCAGGAAATTGATCTTGTCATAATCAATCTATATAAATTTAGAGAAACCCTTAATCAAACTTCTGATAATTTAAAAATTATTGAAAATATTGATATTGGAGGGCCTGCAATGCTTCGAGCTTCTGCAAAAAATCACGAATTCGTTACTGTCATAACAGATCCAGAAGACTATAGTGAACTTTTAAAACAATTAGATGATAATTGTTCAACAACCTATGAATTTAGAAGATTTCTTGCAGGTAAAGCCTTTAAGTTAACAAATGAATACGATTTAGCAATTTCGAATTGGTTTAATAAAAATGAAAATGACACTGCAAAATTACCTGAAAGAATTACATTAGAATTAGAAAAATCACTTGAAATGCGATACGGGGAAAANCCACACCAAAAAGCCTCTTTTTACAAAACAACCGATAGCAGAATAGGTGTTGCTAAATCTATCCAATTGCATGGTAAAGAGCTCTCATACAATAATATCAATGATGCTGATGCTGCATTTGAATTGATTTGTGAGTTTGAAAAACCAGCAGTAGCAATTATAAAACACGCTAATCCTTGCGGTGTTGCAGAACATGATGACATTAATGAAGCATGGAAGAATGCACTTCAAACTGACCCGGTAAGTGCATTTGGTGGCATTGTGGCTATTAATAGAAATTTAACAGCAGATTTAGCACGTGAATTAAAATCATTATTTTTAGAAGTAATAATTGCGCCAAGTGTTAACCAAGATGCCTTGGAAATATTCAAGGAAAAGCCAAATGTAAGAATTTTGTCTTCTACTTCAATTCCAAAACCTTCTGAGGATGGTTTAACAATTAGATCAATAGCAGGAGGCATGCTTGTTCAAACACGTGACAACCATGTTTTGGACAAGAACAGTTTAAAAATTGTGACGAAGAAAAGACCCACTGAAGATGAAATTAATAATCTACTTTTTGCTTGGAAAGTTGCAAAACATACAAAGTCAAATGCAATAATTTACGCCAAGAAACTTCAAACTGTTGGAATTGGAGCAGGTCAAATGAGTAGAATAGATTCTACTAAAATAGCTATCGAAAAAGCCAAACAGTCCGCATTAATTGCTAATTTAGAAGATTCAATGATTANAAATAGTGTAGTTGCAAGTGACGCCTTTTTCCCATTTGCAGATGGTTTGATTGCCGCCGCAGAAGCAGGTGTGACTGCCGTAATTCAACCTGGAGGATCAATTAGAGATAAAGAAGTAATAGAGGCTGCAAATGATAGAAACATCGCGATGGTTTTTACTTCAATAAGACATTTTAAGCATTAAATTTTAATAATATTCTCATATTGGAGATGTCTTATAATTTTTTTCATAATACTAGGTAAGGCTAAGTCTTTTATTTTTTTTGCTTTAACAAACTTATAATCTCCTTTTAATAAAATTTTTTTTAAAACCATATCATTTTCAACCAATGTTGTTGCAATTGAGACATTTAAATTAAAATGCGTAAACGAATGTACAATTTTACTTTCGATAAGATGCCATTCAAGATTAAATAAAGAATCTTTAATCTCTCCAAATTGTGGCCTTTTAGAAAATCGGNTTTCTTCTTCATACCACCCAACTGATGGTAAGACGTTCATATTGGCTAATAATCCCTTATTTTTATTAGTAGTGATAAGAAGCTCACCCTTTTTGTTTAATAAACAATAAAACAAGCCATATCTTTCAGGTTTTTTTATTTTTAANCTTTTTTTGGGATATTGTTTTGCTGACAAATCAGACCCAGCTTGGCAAAACTCAATTATAGGACATACAGAACAACGTGGATTTTTAGGAATACATATTAAAGATCCTAAATCCATAAGGGCTTGGGCATAATCTCCATATCTATCAATAGGTAAATATTTATTAGAATATTCAATAATTAGATCTTTAGCATCTTTAATAGGTTTTTGAATTTTGAATAATCTTGAAAAAATTCTTTCAACATTTCCATCTATAACGTTTGCCTTTCCTCCAAAAGCTATGGCAACTATTGCAGATGATGTATATTCTCCAATTCCAGGTAAACTCAATAAAGTTTTTTTATTGTTTGGAATGACACCATCATGATATTTTACAATCTGCATGGCAGTTTCATGTAAGTTTTTTGCTCGTCTATAATAACCTAATCCTGCCCAATATTGAGAAATTTCTTCAAAATTGGCGTTAGCTAAACTTTTAATAGTTGGCCATTTTTTNACAAACTTTAAAAAATAGGGAATAACTGTTTTTACAACAGTTTGCTGCAACATTATTTCGGATAAATATACATGGTATGGATTAGGAGTCTTCCCAGTTAGGGCTCTCCAAGGTAAATTTCTTTTGTTATTATCATACCAATATAATAACCTAACAGAGAAATTTTCGTTGTTATTTTTTTTTGTTTTGATCATGAGTAATTATATATATATCTTTACCTAAATTGTTATTTAAAAAAATGAAACCTCTTTTAAAAATTACAGAAAAAATTGTTGAAACGAAAATAAGTAGGTTAGGCTCTATTCAAACCCATATTTTCCTAAATTGGCATCACATAGCTGAAAAATATGCGGAAATAACTTTCCCAGAAAATATAAAATTTTATAATAAAAAAAAAATGGATGGACAAATTACTTTGAAGGTACAAAGTGGTTTTGGACCTGAAATCCAAATGGCTATCCCCTTTTTAATAAATCAAATCAACGCAAGATTTGGGTATAAAGCAATTTCTAAAATTAAAATTTTACAAACGGATATTGGTTTCATTGATCAAAAAGAAAAAGTTTTAAAAAACAATGTTGAAGAAAATAAAAGACCTCTAATATCAGACACGATAAAAGATAATGAATTAAAATTAGCAATGAAAAAATGGGAACTTTCTAGACGATAGTTTCAATAGTTAAAAATCTAATATTTTTTGATTTAGTTTTGATATAAATATATATACTTACTAGTAACAAGCGCGAGGATGAAATTNTGAAAAAAAGTTTATTTATGGTAAGGCGACATTTCTTATTTACAATGTTGACATTTTGTTTGTTGCCCAAAATTANACTGGCAAAACAAAATAATGATGAATTTAGGAAGCATTTTATAGGTTCAAATACAGCACCAATAAAAATAAAAGAGTATTTTTCATTAACCTGTGGTCATTGTGCAAATTTTCATAATAAGACACTACCTCAATTTAAAAAGAAATATATCGATACGGGNAAAGTACAACTTGAGTTCATTGATTACCCNCTTGATAGACTAGCTATTATCGCTGCAACTTTGGCTAGAACAATACCCACAGAAAAGGGGTATGTTGAGGCAATAGCAATTTTGTTAAAGAAGCAAAAACAATGGGCTTACTCAAATAAACCCATTGATGAGTTACGGTCAATCTCCAAATTGTTTGGAATTAGCTCTAACAAATTTGACTCAATAGTTAAAAATATTCCACTTATGCAAAAAATTGTTAATAAAATGGAAAAAGAAACTAAGAATTTTAATATAGAATCTACACCTACCTTCATTATCAATAATAAACATAAAATCACAGGTGCTCTAACATTTAAAGATTTTGAAAAAAAACTTTTTGAACTAACTGAGTATAAAAACTCTTAACTTTTAGAAAGGGAATTATATGAAATTTAGATCCATTAG
>NZHB01000063.1 GCA_002691185.1 SAR116 cluster bacterium
GATGCTTTTACAGTATTGCCATGCATAGGATCACAACACCATCCAACAATCAAACCTGATTTTTTTACAGCACTTATTAGTGGTCTTAGTTTTTTTTGTATTTCAGAAGAACCCATTCTAGCAATTAAAGTTAACCTTCCTGCTTGATTTAAAGGATTAAGCCTTTCTATTAATCTAAGCAAATCATCTGGATCAGTAGAGGGACCACATTTTAATCCAATAGGGTTGGNAATACCTCTCATATACTCTACATGTGCTTCATCTATACCTCTCGTCCTATCACCAATCCATAACATATGTGCAGAAGTAGCAAACCATCCCTTTTCTTCAGTTATAGTATCTTTCCTTGTCAACGCTTCTTCATAATTAAGCAGTAACCCTTCGTGAGANGTATAAAATTCAGTTTCTTTAAGCTGCGGAGTATTCTCTGGTGTCATTCCACATGCTCTCATAAACTCAAGAGATGAACTTATTTTAGCAGCAAGTTCNTTATATTTTTCAGCAGCTTTAGTACCTCTTACAAATTCTAAGTTCCATTCGTGTAATTTAGTAAGGTCAGCCATACCTCCANTAGCAAAAGCTCTTAATAAATTTAAAGTCGCAGCTGATTTGTCATATACTTTTATTAGACGCTCCGGATCAGGTATCCTAGCTTCTTTTTCAAAAGCCATGTCATTGACCATGTCACCTCTATAACTCGGTAATGATATATCATTGATGACTTCAAAGGGTGATGATCTAGGCTTAGAATATTGACCTGCTAATCTGCCTATTTTAATTACTGGTAGTGCTGACCCGAAAGTTAAAACAACAGCCATTTGTAATAAAACTCTAAAGCTATCTCTNATATTATTAGCGTTNTGCTCCGCAAAAGATTCAGCACAATCACCACCTTGTAACAAGAAAGCTTTACCTTCNGCAACATCGGCCATTCTTTTTCTTAATCTTCTTGCTTCTTCAGCAAANACTAGTGGTGGCCTAACAGATAGCTCTTTTTCAACCCTGGTGACATTAGATACGTCACTATACTCAGGAACTTGTTTTATAGGAAACTGTCTCCATGAATCTATTTTCCAATCAATCATTATTTTTTCCTTNTGATTTAAGAGCTATTTAANAATTTTAAACTAATNAANCAATTANCAGAATTTCTAAAATTCTTCAAATAATCAGTTTTATAATNATTTTTACGATCTCATAGTAACAAACTCTTCTGCAGCTGAAGGGTGGATACCTATTGTACTATCAAAATCTGATTTTAAGGCTCCTGCTTTTATGGCAATAGCTACACCTTGAATAATTTCAGCCGCATCAGGACCAATCATATGCGCTCCAACTACCTTTTGTGTATCTTGATCAACAACCAATTTCATTAATGTTCTTTCAAGGTTTCCACTTATAGTATTTTTTAGAGCTCTAAATTCACTTTTATACTCTCTAGCGTTAACATTTTGCTTTTTAGCTTCTTCATAATTCAAGCCAACGACAGCTATGGACGGTTGACTAAAAACCGCACTAGGAACGTTCTCATAAGAAATAAATCTATTAATTCCACCAAATTCTCTATCAGCAAAGGCGTGTCCTTCAGCAATTGCAACTGGTGTCAGCGTTATTTTATCTGTTACATCACCAATGGCATATATTGATTTGATATTACTTTGATTTAATTGATTAACGAGTATTTCACCTCGTTGACCTAACTGAACTCCAACATTTTTTAATCCTAAACCAGAAATTTTAGGTACCCTTCCTGTAGCCCCCATTACCATATCAACTGATAGTTCTTGACCACTTGATAAAGTAATTTTACAGCTTTCTTTAATTTTTTCTATTTCTGAGATTGTATTATTATTATGTATAGTAATTCCTTTTTGTTTCATTGATGTCATTAAACTCTGTCTCAAGTCACTATCAAAACCTCTAAGTGCATCATTGGCCCTGAAAATAAGATGCGTATCAACCCCAAATCCATTAAAAATTCCTGCAAATTCAACAGCAATATATCCAGATCCATATATTGCTATAGATTTAGGAAGCTTATTTAAATCTAAAGCTTGATCTGAATTAATCATAAACTGATTACCCGCAAAATCAGGAAATGATGACTCACCTCCTACTGCAATCATTATTTTCTTTGAAGAAAATTCTAAAACTTCTCCATCATTTTTTTTTATTGAAACTTTATTTGGACCTATAATTTTGCCCCAGCCGGAGATTAAATCACAACCAGAATTTTTTATAAGATTTACGTAAATTTCATGTAATCTATCAAGCTCTTTATTTTTCTTTTTTATAAGATCCATCCAATTACTTTTGAAATTATTAATTTGCCAGCAGAAGCCTTCTGCATCAGATACTTGTTCTGAAAATTGTGATGCATAAACAAGTAATTTTTTAGGTACACAACCACGTAAGACACAAGTTCCGCCTGCTCTATCACCTTCAACTACAAGAGTTTTAGCACCATAAGATGCAGAAATTCTAGCTGTCCTTGTTCCACCTGAACCAGCGCCAATTACTATAAGGTCATAATCAAATTCTGACATTTAAACTCCAAAACTAAAAAAATGCTTCTGCTTTCATTGTAATACCTGCGTCGTCAGTATTTGTATAGCAGATAATATCTCCGTTAGGGTTATGATCAATAGTTACATACAAATCTTCATTAGCATATACTGGAGCAAGACCTTTGTGAGAAAATTGTATAACCTTTTTATTTTTGTATTTTTCAGCTGCTCTTAACATTAGAGTAGCCTGTAATGGTCCATGAAAAACTAAATCTTTATAACCCTCTTCTTGTGTTGAATATGGGTAATCATAATGTATTCTATGACCATTAAATGTTATGGCAGAATATCTAAATAACATTGTAGGATGAGTATGAATTTTTTCTTTATAAACTGGATCAAAACTAGGTAATGTATTCACTTTCCTAATACTTTTATCTTGTTTAAGTAGATCTCTATAAACAATGTCATGAAACTCTTCAATTACCAATTCATTATTTACATAAAAATCATACTTGGCTTTAACAAAACAAAGTAAACCAGACTTACCATCTTTTAAATTAACATCAAAAATAGAAGATATCTTTTTAATTTCATCACCGATAAATAATGGTTTAAAAAATTTTGTTTGACACCCTGCCCACATCCTTCGAGGTAATGGAACAGGTGGTAAAAATCCTCCTTTTGCAGGATGAGAGTCTTTTCCCAAAAGAGATGATTTGACAATTGCAGGGGCAAGAGCCCAATGTATTCCTGAGGAGGCCATCTCACCTTTTTGTGGCGAACCAGGATCTTCATCTATGGTAGCCCTAAATCTTTTTTCTAAATTGACTGAAACCTCATCATAGGCAACTTCTTCATTACCTATCCAGCCCTTAAGTTCATCTATATTAATGTCAANATTATTCACTTTTGTATTCCTTTTTTAAAATATAGATTAATATATTGAAAATAATCATCTAAAACAAGTTAAGGTAGAGAAATGTTAGAGGTTAAATATGAGTAACATTTTATCATTGAGCATTGGTGTTGCAGGTTGTGGGACAATGGGNTTACCAATGTTAGAAGTTCTGTTGAAAAATAATATTAATGCATATGGTTATGATATTAAACCTGAGGCTCTTTTCCCCACAGTTAACAATAACTTCATTAAATCTAAAAAAGAATTTTTTGCTAAAAGTGATGTCATCTTTAGTGTGGTAAGAGATATAAANCAAACACTNGAATTATGTGAAGGTCAAGATGGCCTGTTTAAAACTAANANATCNAAAACACTNGTNATCTGNTCAACNTTATCACCAGCATTTTTAAAAGAGTTTTTTAACAAAAANCCTCCAAATATNAAAATGATAGAAGCTCCNATGTCTGGTGCTCCAATGAAAGCAAANGANGCAACTCTNACATTTATGGTTGGTGCGAACTCAAATGACTTTGAAAATATTTTACCAATTTTAAATATTTTAGGAGAAAAAATACATCATATTGGTGAGTTTGGTTCTGGGATGTCTGTAAAAGTTTTGAATAATTTTGTTGCGTCATGTTCAGTCTTAGCTGTTAGACATGTTTTATCAGAGGCAAAAAATTTAAATATATCCTCTGAGCAATTACTAAACATACTTAATTGTTCATCAGGAAAGAATTGGTTTAGTGATAATTTAAATAAAATTGATTGGGCAAAAGAAAGTTATAATAACGACAATACAATAGCAATATTAGAAAAGGACGTTAAAAGCTTCATAGATGGACTAGAAAACACTCAAAGCAAAAGTAGTGATGAGATGATTAATTTCCAAAAAGCCTTATTAAGAGGTTTAAAAAATATACCTAAATATCCTGATGAAGATTAATAAATACCTAAGTCAATTCCATGAGCAAAATTAGATGCTTGACTTTCTAAATCGTCTAAAAATGATTTTTGCCAGGGTCCTTTTAAAACAATTGGAGGTAAAACTTGTTTCCATCCTAAACCTTTCAATATTTTATTTATCGCTACTTTACTTCCTTCTCCATCAAGACCTGCTCTTACATAATAAAAAATAGGAAGGCCCTGAGTGGTTTCTCTAAGTAAATCATAATTTCTATCAAAAAAATCTTTTGTTAGACCTGCCATATAGCCAAAGTTTTCAGTTGTGCCAATTATGACACCACTCACAGAATTAAAAGTGTTAAAATTGACATCAAGTGGTGCTAAAGATTTTAAACTAATTTTTAGATTTAATTTATTAATTTTTTTAACAACGCAATCTGAGAGTTGTCTTGTATTTATAGATGGAGAATGATGGATGAATAATATCTTTTTTTTTAACATTTATTAAGTCTTTATCTTTAGTGCACCAAACTATTTTTTTGGAACATTAAAAAAATCTAAAAACTGAAAGAGATTTTCAAGAGGTTGGGCGCCAACTATACTTTGTTTATTATAAACATAAGTTGGGACACCGGTTACTCCGTAGCTTGCTGATTTCTTCCAATGTTGGTCTATTACATCAGAAAATAAACGATTTTTAATAATATTTTTCGCTTCTTTCATATCTAGTCCTGATTTTTCAACAACTTCTAAAATTACATTTTCTAATCCAATGTTCAAACCATGGACAAAATAAGCTTCGAAAAAATAGTCATGGATTGAAGAGTTTTTCTCTAATGTTTCAGCCCAAGTACCTATCTCCTGAGCTAGCCTACTATTGAAGGTGTAAGTCCTATTGTTATAAGGAAGCCCTTCTTTTTTCATTAACTCACTCATGTTTTGGTTTTTTTGATCAATATCTTTTTGAGATGATCTGAATAGATCTAACAATTTCCTTCCTTCGATTGGAGTTTCTGGATGAAGAGGAAAATGAACAAGTTCAATATCTATTTCATAAACTTGTTTTAACTTTTTTACTCTAGAGTCCCCTAGATAGCACCATGGACAAACATAATCGGTAAAAACTTCTAACTTAAAGTTATTCATTATCAACTACCCCGTAATAAATTTTTTAAACCCAGCTGAAACCAGTGGTTCTTAAATAAAAGTGAAGCCCTTCATCTTGAACTACAAAACTCATCATTCGTTTAGAACCTCTATTATGATGTGAATGTAATTCTGTTCCAGGAGTAATTAAAACAACACCCTCTTCCCAATTAATTTTTTCATTCTCTATTTTAGAGTATATAGTATCAGCNTGTATTGCCAAAGTAAGCGCTGCACCATTATGCCTATGAGGTCTTTGATCTCCACCTTTTTCTAGTGTATTAATGGCTGTATTAATCATTGGTATTGTGTTTCTACTAGGCAAAGTTTCAGGACTGGAGAATTGAATTGCTACCCCAGCTGTTTCATTAGTTTTTGGCCTCTTGTATATTTCATTTAAATGAGAATGAATTTTTTCATTGGTCCAATGAGTTGGTTTAATTGAATTATTTTTATCATTTTTTGGAGTCAGNTTTTCAAAAGATAAAATTGGTTCATTAGTCACACAAAACAAAATTGAATCCTCTGACAAGGATAAATGATCAGTTATACAACCACCAGGAAGACAAAAAACATCACCCTTTGACCATTTAATTTTTACATCATTATTCTTTGTTATGCCTTGCCCTTCTAAAACATAATAAATTTCTCCTGACGCAATGAATTGATGGCTTAGCATATCNTCTTTTTTTAATCTTATATATCTAGCTAATATTGAAGGAATTGTTGCTGGGTATGGTGATTTCAAAACGTGGGAAATATCAAGTGGTATTAACAAACTTTTTAATCCAAAGTCATACGCTTTATTTTTTTCTTCTAAAAATTTATGTCTGGGGACTTTGGGCCATGACCAATTAAAAACATTGTCAGGGCTATTGTATATTGCTCTTTCTTGAGGATTATCATTAATTTTATTAAATACATTCATGTTAAAACCTTAAATTTAAATAATGTTGCTAATGCTAATTAAAAATATGAATATTGTAAATTTAATTGCTACTATAAGATCCATACCAATCAATTTAGAAAGAGATTTTTAAATAATGCGCATTATTTCAAGACCATTATCTAAGCATACAGGAGTAGAAATTTTAGATATTGATCTTAAATCAATTACTAATGAAACAGTAATAAATGAACTTAATAATTTTTTTTCAGAATATTCAGTTGTGGTTATTCGAAATCAAAACTTAAACCCAAATGAATTTTATAATAGTGCACAAATTTTTGGAAAAATATTTAATCAACATAATAAAAAGTTCGCCCTAAAAGAGAATAATCTAGTCCATTATATTTCTAATAAAGATAAGTTTGAAGACGGAAAAACTTATATTCCTGGTGCTGGCTATCATACAGATCATAGTAATGACGTAAACCCACCGAAAGCAACAATTCTTCATGCTAAGATGCTACCATCAAGTGGTGGAGATACACAATTTGTAAATATGCATCTGGTTTATAAAGCATTACCCACTGGTTTAAAAAATAAGATTAAAAATTTAGAGGCCTTACATGTTTATCAAAGTTCACATAGCAAAAGAAAGTTAATGTCCTTAAGAAATATGAAAAACAAGCAACCAGAAGTCACTCATCCACTTGTAAGAATCCATCCAGAAAATAAAAAGACCTGTTTATATATAAACCCGATTAGAATAGAAAAAATAATAAATTTATCTACAAAAGAAACAATAGAATTGCTTGACGAGTTGATGCTTTACGTACGTAAACCAGAGAATGAGTACAGACATAAGTGGAAAGATGGTGATTTCGTAATTTGGGATAATCGAATTTTGATGCACAAAGCAAATGGAGATTATAATATGGATGAGGACCGTTATCTATATAGAATAATGATTCAAAATGAACTTTAGGAATTAAAATGAAAACTTTAAATGGTAAATATGCTGTTGTTACTGGTGGATCAAAAGGAATAGGTAAGAGTGTTTGCCTAACTTTAGCTAAAGCAGGAGCTAATATTTTCATTTTAGATACCGACAAAAATCAGGGTCTAGTCGTGCAAGATGAAGCATCTCGTTTAGGAGTCGAAGCTTTTTTTTATGAGATGGATGTTGCCCAAGAAAGCGATTGGATTAAATTTAATAAATTCTTAAATAATCATGATAAAATAATAGATATATTGATCAATAATGCAGGAATATATCTAGGAAAAGAAATTACAGATGTTTCAATATCTGAATATCAAAAACTTATTTCTATAAATTTAACAGGAGTTTTTTTAGGTATTAAGCATCTAATGCCATTAATAATCAAGGCTGGGAAAAAATCTAAATTTGGAAGCTCTATTGTAAACTTAAGTTCTGTTGCAGGTCTGGTTGGATCTCAAATAGACCCCTTATACTCCATGACAAAAGGAGGCATAACAACATACACAAAGTCTATGTCCATTTATTTTGGTAATAAAAAATACCCCATTCGAATTAATCAAGTCCACCCTGGTATTATAGAGACAGATATGGGCAAACAAGTTACTGAAGCTAGAATAACTCAAAATCCTAACCTATCTATCGAAGATTCTTATTTGGCAGGCATAACACAAACTCCTTTAGGTCGACTTGGAACTGCTCAAGAAGTTGCTAACACTATACTATTCTTAGCTTCCGATGAATCAAGCTTCATGACTGGTTCAAGTCTAGTTGTAGATGGCGGTTTAACTGCACAATAAATTTTATTTATTAAATTCTCAAAAAGAAAAGGATTATTATGAAAAGAAATTTAGAAAATAAAGTTGCCTGGATTACTGGTGCTGGTTCTGGAATTGGTCAAAATGCAGCGATAAGACTATCTCAACTAGGAATGAAAGTTATTCTTTCTGGTAGAAATTTAGAAAACCTAGAAGAGACATCTTTAAAATGTGAAAATGAAAATTTTATAAAATTATGTGATGTGTCAAATAAATTAACAGTTAAAAAAGTGGCACAGGAAATAGAAAAAGATTTTAAAAAAATTGATGTTCTCGTTAATTGTGCAGGTATAAATATTGAAAACAGAGACTGGGACACAATAAATGAGAGTGAGTGGGATAAAGTTATTCAAACTAATATAAGCGGACTATTTTATTGTTGCAGATCTGTAATACCTATTATGAAAAAAAATATGGATGGACTTATTATAAATGTGTCTTCATGGTCAGGTAACCATGTAAGCTTATTGTCAGGAGTTTCATATACTTCTTCAAAACATGCACTTAACGCAATGACAGAAACAATTAATATGAAATACTGTAATGTTGGTATTAGAGCGTGTGCGTTATGCCCAGGAGAAGTTTTTACGCCAATTTTAGATAAAAGACCTAAAAAACTTACATTAGATCAAAAAAACAAAATGNTAAAGCCTGATGATCTTGGAGAAACCATAGCTTTTTTATCTCAAATGCCTAAACATGTTTGTATTAATGAAATAACCATTAGTCCTACTTGGCATAGAAGATACATAGCTGGTCTGGGAATAGAAAAATTATAGAATTAATTTTTTNATTTATCTTCTGTTTTNTCGTCAAANTCNTTTGAACTATGTCTTTCATGGAGTTGTTCACTTAAATCTCCAGAAGTTTTATTAACTATTCTTCCTCTTTTGACTGCTGGTCTTTCATCAATTAAATTTGCCCATCTAACTACGTTTTTATAAGATTTTACATCTAGAAACTCTTTAGCACCATATAACCTTCCTAAAACTAAAGCGCCATACCACGACCAAATAGCAATATCTGCAATGGTATAATCATCATTACAAACATAGNTTCTATCTGAAAGCAATTTATCTAAAACATCAAGTTGTCTCTTCACTTCCATTGAAAAACGATCTATTGGGTATTCAAATTTTTTGGGAGCGTATGCNTAAAAATGACCAAAACCACCACCTAAATATGGAGCGCTAGCCATTTGCCAAAATAACCAGTTCAAACACTCAGTTCTTTCATTAAAACTTTNAGGNATAAATTTTTGAAATTTATCAGCTAAATANAAGAGAATTGAGCCTGACTCAAAAATTTTAANNGGNTCGGTTCCAGAATTGTCAACTAAACTTGGTATTTTAGAATTCGGATTAATGTCAACAAAACCAGNGCTAAATTGATCACCNNTTCCAATTCTAANTAACCACGCATCATACTCTGCCTCTTTGANNCCTANNTTCAATAATTCTTCAAACATNATAGTAACTTTAATTCCATTTGGAGTACCTTGGGAATACAACTGAAAAGNGTGTTTTCCTATTGGNAGNTTTTTTTGATGNGTNNANCCTGAAANAGGNCTATTTATNTTAGCAAATTTACCACCATTTTCTTTATCCCANACCCATTTTTGAGGNGGNNNGTAATCTTCTAAATCTGACATCTAATATACCTNNNTNGTTTNATAATTTTCTAAATTAATAATTTAAATTNGCTTTTTCTAAAGGCTCTTTTCCTAAGACAAGATCTGATCCTCTCTCTCCAATCAATGTTGCNCCAGAATGNANGTTAGCTGATAACATTGTTGGCATGATNGAAGCATCAATCACTCTNAGATTTTGTATTCCATAAACTTTTAAATTATTATCAACTACTGCTGTAGGATCACTTTTAGGTCCCATCCTACANGANCCCATTTGATGATATGTAGTTGTGCCTCTTTCCCTCGCTATTTGTAACAGTTCATCATCAGATTGATGCTCTAGGCCAGGATAAACTTCATAATCAAAAAATTTCGATAAAGCATTAGAGTGCATTAATCTTCTAGATAATTTTAAACCAGCAACGACTACTCTTTTGTCTTCTTCTGCATCCAAGTAATTTGGCTGAATTTCTGGAGGAGAAAATGGATCGTTACTTTTGGTTTTTATCCATCCAAGAGACTCAGGTCTCTGTTGCCATGCTGCCACAGTAAAGCCAGGCTCTGTATCTAATGTTGATTGAACTCCCTCTTTATAAGAAGCAGGTGTAAATGTCATTTGTATGTCATGGTTTCTAATTGTTTCATTAGAGTGCCAAAAGCAATAAACAAGTGTTGGACTTAAATTTACGATTGATTGTTTACCTAAAAAATATTTTCCAATTTCTTTTAATAATTTTAATCCTCTTGATCTTTCATTAATTGTTTCAACATTTTTGGCTCTTGCAGTCATCCGAGGTGCAAAATGATCCCTTAAATTCATTCCAACACCCTTTAAATCATGAACTACTTTTATCCCTAAATCATTTAAATCTTTTGCGAGACCAATTCCTGAAAGATGAAGAAGATGTGGGGATTTAATAACACCTGAAGATAAAATAACTTCTTTATTAGCAGTTAAAGTGATTTTTTTCCCTGACCTGCCACCTTTGAAATAATCAATTCCTGTGGCTTTTTTATTTTCTATGTTGATTTTTGTAACAAATGCATTAGTAATAATTTCTAAATTTTTTCTATTTTTAACAGGGTTCAAAAAAGCTCTTGCTGCGCTAACTCTAAACCTACCTTTTGTTGTTCTTTGAACATATGAAACACCCTCTTGGGTTTCTCCATTATAATCTTTATTAAGAGGTATACCTTGTTCAATTGCTCCTTGTATAAAAGCTTCACAAAGAGGATCACGATATTCTAAGTCAGTAATTGGAAGCTCTCCGCTTCTGCCTCTGTATAGTTCATCATATTCGCCAATACGATTTTCATATCTCTTAAAATATGGAAGTAAATCAGAGTAACTCCAACCCTTATTACCCTTTTGTGCCCAAACATCAAAATCTAAATTTTGACCTCTATTAAAAACCATTCCATTAATAGAGCTTGAGCCTCCCAAAGTTTTACCTCTTGGAATATCAATAACTCTTCCAGCAGTACCCCAACTAGGCTCAGATTTAAAAAGCCAATTGACACTAGGATTGGTCAGTGTTTTTATAAATCCTGCGGGAATATGAATAAACGGATTCCAATCTGGAGGCCCGGCTTCAAGTAAGCATACAGAGTTTTTAGGGTCAGCGCTGAGTCTATTAGCAAGGACACAACCTGAGGATCCAGCTCCTACAATTATATAGTCGAAGTTACTACTCATTTAAAATTCCAATAATAAAAATAAATTAATTATGAATTATAATCATAAATGATCATTAAGATTACACAAATATAAAAGTAAGGCTTTAAAAAAAAATTAAAATTGTTACCAAGATTGCAACCATATTACTAACTGGTCTCTTAGACCTGTACTAACTAAAAATGCCTCAATATAATCAAAAAATATAAACGCTAATGCTGTTAATACTATTCCTAAGATAAAAGTCACAATAATTTCCTTTATGTAAATAATAATAATACATTAAGGCTAAAAAAACTTGAATTCTAATTAAAAATTAATATTGTTAAATTTGGAGGAGATAATATGAGCAACGATAAATACACATTTAGTGAAAATTTAAAAGGTGAATTAATATTAGCTGTATTAATGTTTATTCCTTTACTTTTTACCATTACTGGGATTTTCTAGTTTATACAATTTAATCTCATAACCTATTGAATATTGATAAAAATTAGAGATAAGTACCTCAGATTAAATAAACATAATTTTTATTAGGTGATAGCTTCATTTATGATTACATATACCAGCGTTATATNAAACATTCTCTATATCCTAATTTTTCCTGATATTTTCATTAATCACTAAAAAATNTTACATTTAATAAAAATTCATCAAAAAAGAATACAAACGCAATTAATCTTTTAGATTTAAATTCTTATGTAATAAATAATTATGAGCTAAAATATTATAAAAAAACCTGAAAACTTTTAAATTACACTTATTTGATTTATGTAATTAACAAACATTATAAAAGAGATATTATTGAATAAAAACGTAAGTATTTACTGGATAAGAAAAGATCTTAGGGTATATGACAATCCTGCTCTTGTGGCCTCAGTAGAAAACGGGGCAGTATTACCCATATATATCTTAGATGATACTAATTCTGGAGAACATAAATTAGGAAGTGCAAGTAGAATATGGCTTCATCAATCACTAGAAAAATTAAATAAAAAATTTAAAAATAATCTTAAATTTTTCAAAGGTAATCCAATTGATATTCTTGCTAACATTTGTGAAACCGAAAAAATTTATAAAATTTTTTGGAATAGAGTTTATGAACCATGGTCAATTCAAAGAGATAAAAAAATCAAAGATANCCTAAAGGTAAAGGGCATTGATATTAATAGCTTTAACGGGTCACTTTTATGGGAACCNTGGGAAGTTTTGAAAAATGATGGCACACCATATCGTGTTTTCACTCCCTACTATAGAAGGGGATGTTTGAGAGCTAAAGAGCCTCGAGTACCTATGAATACTCCAAATAAATTTGATTATTATGAGTTAAAGAAAATCATAAGTATAGACATATGCAACTTGAATTTATTACCTAAACATAATTGGAAAGATAAAATCATAAAAAATTGGAAAATTGGTGAGGACGAAGCTCAAGAAAGATTGGAAGAATTTGTTCATAATGAGCTAGACGGTTACAAGGATGGTCGCAATTTTCCAAANAGAAAAAATGTTTCCAGACTTTCTCCTCATATACACTGGGGTGAAATCTCACCTAATACGATTTGGCATAGAGTTTGGAGTTTACAACAACTCAATACTAATAAATTTCAAGACACTGATACATTTTTATCAGAAATGGGATGGCGTGAATTTTCTTATTATCTTCTTTTCTATTTCCCTGATNTACCAAGAAAAAATTTACAAACGAAATTTGATAAATTTTCTTGGGATAATAACACATCATTTCTTAAAGCCTGGAAATCTGGGCAAACAGGTTATCCAATTGTAGATGCTGGAATGAGAGAACTATGGTCTACAGGCTATATGCATAATAGATTAAGNATGATAGTTGGTTCTTTCTTAGTAAAAAATCTATTATTACATTGGCANGAAGGNGAAAAATGGTTTTGGGATTGTCTAGTAGATGCNGATTTAGCAAGNAATAGTGCTGGNTGGCAGTGGATTGCAGGTTGCGGAGCTGATGCANCTCCATATTTTAGGATCTTTAATCCNATAACCCAAGGCTTAAAATTTGACCCTGATGGACACTATATAAGAAAATTTGTTCCAGAGATTAGCCAACTTCCCAACAAATATTTATTTAATCCTTGGGAGGCACCTAGTGATGTTCTTAAAAAAGCTAATATAAATCTTGGAGAAAATTATCCCAAGCCCATTGTAGATATAAAAATATCTAGAGAAAGGGCTCTTTCTGCATTTGCAAAACTAAAACTAACTTAAAATGAATAATACCATATCAAAGTATGTTTTTTTGTTAGTCCTTTTTTTTGTTACATATTTCCTTTATATATTTCCATTTGAAATTTTGAACAAATATTTATTAAAAGAGAACACATCTCTAAAAAGTTCAATTATTAATACAATTATTTTTTACACATTAATCGTTTATTACCTTAAATCACACACAACTTTTAAACCACTTAAGCTTTTTGTTTATGAGGGATTAGGAATTGGTTTTATTAGCTTTTTAGTAATCCTCATGAGTTTTCCAATTAACTCTCTAGGGTATTTTAAAGAAACTTCGATTGGTGTTACATCAATAAGCTTAATTTTAATTATTACGATATATGCAATATTTAAAGCAAAAAGTATTTCAATTAAAAATGTTACCTTAGAAACTTCTAAGATAAATAAAAATTATAATATTATTTTTTTAAGTGATATCCATCTAGGAACTAATAGTTCAAAACATCTTCAAAAAATANTNAAGAAAATAGAGACAATTAAATNTGATTTTATTTTGATTGGNGGAGATTTGATTGACTCAAGTTCTTTNAACNTAGAAAACTTGAAAATTATTAAATCTAATTAAAAANAATATATATTTTGTTAATGGCAANCATGAATATTATTTAAAAGATCATNAANATAAAATAAAAAATCTTNCAAAATATAACTTAAANNTTTTAANAAACACNACAAAANNAATNGGTGAAATTAANTTGATTGGTNTTGACGATTTGGANNCNCCAATTNATAAAGTTTCATATGTAAATGNTTTNATAAAAGANAATTTTTTCAATNTTGTTATATGTCANAAACCAGATATTTGGGACGATTTAAAAAACAANNTTGATCTTATGCTATCAGGNCATACTCACAATGGACAAATATTTCCTTTTAATTTNATNGTAAAATTAAANTTTAAGTATATCTATGGNTTNTANAAAAATAATTTNTCAAAACTATATGTATCATCNGGCTCTGGNTGCTGGGGNCCNAGACTCAGNCTAGGCTCTTCTAATGAAATAGTANATATTAGANTAAAAAAANTTCTTTAAAACTATATCAAGCCCTCAATATTTACTGGTAACTCATTATTTTCAATTTCGCTTATGATTTTGTTTAAATGCTCAGTATTTTGAGTTTCTACCGTGATATTTAATTTTGCCAAACTNGCAGATAAATCCATTGCAAATCTACTATGCTCAACTTGAAGNACGTTNGCNCCATTATTAGCACAAATTTTGGATATGATTTGAAGTTGTCCAGGCTTNTCNGGCATNGTGATNGNTAAAGTTGTTACCTGACCAGATCTGACNAAGTCCCTCATTAANATNGAGGATAAAACNTTNGCATCAATATTTCCACCACAGATTATAATNCCTATTTTTTTNCCAGTGAAAGTTTTANTATTTTGTAATATTGCTGCNANGCCAACTGCTCCAGCTCCTTCAACTACAGTTTTTTCATGCTCNGCNAGCATTGCTATNGCTCTTTCNATCGATTTATCTGAAACNGTAATTACNTCNTCNACGTAATNTTTAATAATTGAAAANGGNATNTNNCCNACTTCAGAAACAGCNATACCTTCTGCTANAGTAGANCCCTTACATTTTATTTTTTTATGAAATANNTTATTTGTTAAAGAAGGATATAATTCAGATTCAACNCCAATAACTTTNATATTTTTATTCATAGATTTTGCAGCTAATGCGCAACCTGCNATCANACCACCTCCCCCNACTGGGATNANCAANGTATCAATCTNATTACAATCTGTTAACATTTCATAAGAGATGGTTCCTTGGCCTGAAATAACATTAATGTCATTATAAGGGTGGACTTCTATAAAACCTTTTTC
>NZHB01000001.1 GCA_002691185.1 SAR116 cluster bacterium
CCAGGCTCTCTTCCTGGAAAATTATTACCAGATGGATCTCAAGGCCCAAGCTTATACTGTGCGGTGATTGTAAAAAAAGTTGATGCTCAGACTAGATCTAAGACATCTGTAAATGAATTGCTAAGGGATTAATTAAGGCCTCTAATGTCTGAAATCATAAATGCAGTTGAGTTAACTACTAAATTAATTAGGTGTGAAAGTATCACACCTAATTCTGCNGGAGCTATNGAACTATTAATTTCGTACTTAGAACCTTTAGGTTTTAANTGNGAAAAAATTAGTTTTGGTGAGGGTATTGAAAAAGTAGAGAATTTATACGCAAGGTTAGGGACTAAGGATCCTAATATATGTTTTGCTGGTCACGTGGATGTAGTTCCGACTGGTGATATTGAAAAATGGTCCATTAATCCGTTTGGTGGTGAGATTAAAGAAGGAAAAATTTGGGGTAGAGGCGCTGCTGACATGAAGTCAGGTATAGCNTCCTTTGTATCTTCTGTCTCTGAATTCCTGGCTAAAGAAAAANATTTTGAACAAGTTGGAAGCATTTCATTCTTAATAACAAGTGATGAAGAAGGCAAAGCAATNAATGGCACCAAAAANGTTGTCGAATGGTTACAANAAAAGCAAGAGAAAATAACTGCNTGTATTGTTGGTGAACCTACTAATGTNAATNAAATGGGTGATACCATCAANGTAGGNNGAAGAGGTAGTTTTACAGGNTTCTTAAANGTAAAAGGTATTCAAGGGCATGTGGGTTATCCTCACCTAGCAGAAAATCCAATCAATGCTCTAATTAAAATGTTGGAACCTTTTGTTAAAATTTATTTAGATGAGGGCACAGAAAATTTTCAACCTAGTTCNGTTATGGTNACAAGTNTAGATGTTGATAATGANGCTACAAATGTAATNCCTGCTGAAGCAAGAGCAACATTTAACATTAGNTTCAATAATCTTCACACTATNNACTCTCTTGANTTAATGATNAANAATCAATTCNACAAAATTACTAAAAANTATGAATTTAATTATTATTGTAATGCAGAACCATTNTTAACTAGTGATGATTTTCTNAAATNAACAATTGAAAAAGCAATTAAAAATGTTGTNAATATTAACCCAAANNAATCTACATCTGGTGGCACCTCTGATGCTCGTTTNATTTCAAAGATATGTCCTGTTATAGAATTTGGNTTAGTNGGTAAAACNATGCATAAAATTGANGAAAATGTAGATGTTGAGGACATAACAAAGTTAGTAAGTATTTATAGTTNCTTTCTATCTAATTATTTTGGAGTTANTAGTTTTGATTAATCCTCCNCCAAGTCCTTTNGTTGTAAAAGATGGCTTTGTTTCTGCCTTTAGATTCATGTCCAAAAAAGATAATGTAAGTGGAGCATTTACGTTAAATAAAAACAGTTTTTGGGATAGTTGCTGGATAGTTTTTTTTGTNAACGCTGTTGTNTCATCTCTNGCAGCCTATGGTCTTAAAACAAATTTAGAAGGTGATATTGAAAGTGGAGTTTTACCAAGATTACTTTTAATTACAGTTATTGATATTTGTCTTTTTTCTATCATTGTTAATATGATTTTTGAAAAAATTGGTAAGGTTAATTCGTTTTATAATTTTATCATCCCTTTTAATTGGATACAGTCCTTTCAAGCAATTATAATGCTTACTTTTGCAATGTTAGGGTTGATACTTCCTCCTTCAATTTTTGTTTTTTTTGGAATTATAGTGGTGATTTGGATAACTTTTTCTTTATGGAGAATTGGTAAAGAAGAAGTTGGTTTGTCTGGGTGGGGAGCTACAGGTATGATATTTTTATCAGTTGTTATTGAAGCTAGCTTAGGTATGTTTTCAAGGTCATTATCAGTGGCCCTTTAAATTAATTGTAGATTTTATTATCATATATAATCGGCCAATTATTATCTAATAAGGCTCTAGGGTAATCTATATTTTCTAGATACAAACCATCAGCAGGTGCAGTTGGACCAGCTAAACTTCTATCTTTACCTGAAAGTATGCTTTTAATTTTTTCAGGTTCCCATGTTTTATCTCCAACTTTAACAATTGTTCCAACTATTATTCTAACCTGGCTGTGGAGAAAGCTTTTCGCAATAATTCTTATAATTATTTCATCTCCCTCGTTTGAAAAAATAATTTCATCCAAGGTTCTTATAGGAGATTTAGCCTGACATTTAACTGTCCTAAAGCTTGTAAAGTCATGTTGTCCTAATAAATATTTAGCCCCCTTTTCCATTAATTTTAAATCCAATTTTCGTCTAATATGCCATACTTTACCTTTATCTAATCCAGGAGGAGCAGCTCGACATAATATTCTATATTTATAAGACCTTTTTATTGCACTAAATCGTGCATTGAATTCAGACGTAACAGGTTTTGCTGAAATAACTCTTATTTCAGTATCCTTTAACATGGCATTAAATGCTGAAATTATATAAAACGGATGACTTGTGGTTAATTTATGATTTTGGGGTAAATGAATATGAGCAACTTGACCTAATGCGTGGACCCCTGCATCAGTGCGGCCCGCTCCTTGTATTTCAAAATCTTCATTAAAAATTTTCTTTGCAGCTTTCTCAAGACTTCCTTGAACAGATACACCTTCATCTTGTCTTTGCCATCCAACCAAACCATTACCATTATATTCAATTAATAATGCGTATTTTACTTTATTCTCTAGTTCCAAACTTATCACCGATCATAATTTTGGTTCCATTTAAAAACTCGATAGCATTAATAATTTTTTTACCAGGTTTTTGTAAGGAAATAATTTCTATGGCAGTTTTGTTACCACAAGCAACTAAAATCTTTTTTTCAACTTCAATAATTGTTCCTGGCTCTCTGTTATGAGTGTTATTGATAGGTTTGGCACAATTAATTTTCACAATGTCATTTTTTAAAAATGTATATGCTCCTGGGAAAGGGTCAAATGCCCTAATTTTATTATGGATATGTTTAGAGTTTTGTTCCCAGTCAATTTCTGCCTCAGTTTTTTCAATCTTATTTGCATATTTAATCCCGATATTTTGTTGTGGGACAGGATTTAAATTTCCTGAAGTGTAACCTTTAATGGCATCAATAAGTAATTCCGCTGTAATATTTGATAGTTTATCATGGATAATTTGAGCGTTGTCATCTTGGTTAATTTCAATGGCTTTAGATAAAATAACTGGACCTGTATCCATACCCTTTTCCATAACCATAATACAAGAACCAGTTTTTTTGTCCCCAGCTTCAATTGACCTTTGNATNGGAGCAGCCCCTCTCCATCTNGGTAAAAGGCTAGCATGGCCATTAATACAACCAAACGGAGGAATANTTAGGTATTTTTCTGGCAATATTAATCCATATGCCACAACTACAACTAAATCTGGTTTTAATTCTTTNAACTTTAAAAAAATATCTTCATTCTTCAGAGANGANGGCGTTAATGTTTTGATATTTAAATTTTTAGCTGNCTTTTCCACAGGTGACTCTTTTATTTTCATACCTCTACCACTTGGGCGAGCAGGTTGAGAAAAAACACATAGTAAATTATGATCTTCTGCTAATAATTTAAGACTTGGGACTGCAAAGTCTGGTGTGCCCATAAATATTATATTCAAAAATACCTCTTTATTTAGAATATTCTTTGATAGCTTTTTTAAGAATTATCTCTCTTTTTAATTTCGAGATGTGATCAATAAAAAGTATTCCATTTAAATGATCAATTTCATGTTGAATACAAGTTGCTAGTAGACCTTTAGCATCAAGTGTTACGTTGTGTTTGTTTTCGTCAATGTATTTTACAGTTAATGATGAGGGCCTTTTAACGTTAGCATTGTATCCAGGAATAGATAAACATCCTTCTTCTCGTTCGTATAAATGTTCACCCAAACTTATTATTTCTGGGTTAATCATTTTTATAGGGTTAGGCTCTATTTTGTGATTTCTAATTTTTTCATTGTACTCTTCTTCAGACATTTCACTTTCTTCAAAATCACTTTTCCCACAATCCATTACAATTAATCTTTTATCTATGGCTACTTGAGTTGCAGCTAAACCAATACCATTCGCATTATACATTGTTTCTAGCATGTCATTAAGAATAGTTAATATATTATCATCAATATCAATAACTGGCTTAGCCGTAATTTTTANAAATGGATTTGGTACTTTAATAATTTCATAGAGACTCATTTTTATTGNTTGTCCTAATAATATTTTTTTTATTGGTAGTTAATTTGNTANCAATTTGTANTATTAATATACCAAATGCAACTGGAGTTAAAATGGATTTCAAATATTTACTAATATTTTTTNTATCTCTTTTAATATCTATTTTAATTATTTTTTTATTATTAAAATTATATTTTGAGAAAAAAAATAATAGCAATGAATTAACAAATTCTCAAAAAGAGGAAATGAACCAAATTTCAGAATTGAAAGGTGCTGTTGCTCAGTTGAGTAGTACNATCGAAGAAAGATTAGGTAATTTTGGTTCATCAATTGGGAATAGTATTAGTCAACAAACTCAGAATACGCAAAAATCTTTAATGGAAATGCACGCTAGGCTAGAAGTTATTGATAGGGCACAAGAGAATATAAGTTCACTATCTAATCAAGTAAGCGATTTACAAAATATTTTATCTAATAAGCAATTAAGAGGAGCCTTTGGAGAAGTGCAGCTAGAAAATCTTGTTAAGGATGCTCTTCCACAAAATGCTTACAAATTTCAATTTACATTAACATCAAACAGTAGAGTTGATTGTATCGTGAAAATGCCAGATCCACCTGGATCAATCTGTATAGATTCAAAGTTTCCACTTGAAGATTATAAAAAACTTGTTAGTTCCCAAAATGATTCAGATAAAAAAGAAAATTTGAAACTTTTTCACAATGCAGTTCAAAAACACATCAAAGATATTGCTGAAAAATATATTTTACCTGGTGAGACAGCTGACTCAGCAATTATGTTTCTGCCAAGTGAGTCAATTTATTCAGAAATAAATATAAGATTTCCTAAATTAGTAAATGAAAGTAGAAATAAGAAAGTATATATGGCTGGTCCTGATAACTTAATGCTTTTGTTGCATACAGTGAGGGCAATATTAAGAGATGCTAGCATGAGTCAAACTGCAGGAAAAATACAAATTGAAGTTGATAAATTAATTAATGACTTAAATTTATTATCAGAAAGAATTTTCAAACTCGATAAACACTTTGATCTAGCTAGAAAAGATTTGGATGATATAAAAATCTCTCATAGAAAAATCGAGAATAGAGGCGAATTTATTACTTCAATAGATGTAGATAATAAAAAACAAATTAGCTAATTATGCTATAATTCATTTCTTGCTTTTAAGGCTTGAGCAATAGTGCCATCATCTAAAAAATCTAACTCTCCACCTACAGGCATTCCGTGGGCTAACCTAGTAACTTTAACATCAAGATTGTCAAGCCTGTCAGCCAAATAGTGGGCTGTGGTTTGACCATCCAGAGTGGCTGATATAGCTATGATCACTTCTGAAAATGTTTTTCTTTTTATTTTATTAACTAATGAGTTTATATTTAATTGATCTGGATTTATACCATCTATAGCAGATAAAACCCCGCCTAATATATGATACTGACCATTATAAACATTTGATCTTTCCATAGCCCATAAGTCAGCAACAGTCTCTACAACACATAAAATATTCTTATTTCTTAATGTATCACTGCAAATGTTACAAATATCTGTTTCANCTAAATTTCCACACTCAACACAGGTTTTAACTTTAGAGACAACATCACTCATATCTTGAATAAGAGGTAAAAATAATCTTTCCCTGTCTTTGAGCAAATGTAGAACTACCCTTCTAGAAGATCTTGGACCTAAACCAGGCAATTTAGAGATTTTTTTAATTAATTTTTCTAGAATTTGTTCTGACATTTAATNGTTTAACACTTTATAAATTAATTTTTGTCTTCAATAGATATTATTTTAGCATCAGGAAAATATTTAAAAACTTCAGAAAACTCTGGATTATTTTTAATTTCATTTTTCCTGTCTTCTAATTTCATGGATTCTTTTTCTGCAACTGTTTGCTCACCNTCTTCTTNAGATATAGAAACAACCCATTTANTATTTGTTAATTTTTCAAGGGTACTGGACAATTTTTTTGGTATNTCCATGTCTGAGTTTGTATTTAGTCTAACTTTTATAAACCCTTTAGAAAAAGAAACGAGATGTAAGTTGTTGATAATTTGAGCATGGAGTAATAGCTCTTTATGAATTAATAACAATTCTAAAACTTCCTCGAAACTTTCAGGGTTTTTATTAGGTGTATCTTGACCTTTGATTGTGTTATTAAGTTTTTCATCATTTTTTTTTTGTTCATTTATTTTTAAAGCAGGATTATTAACTAAATTATCACTTTCTTGATCAGACCCTTGTGAATTCGAGAGCTTCTTTAATAGAGTAGATGGGTCGGGGAGCAATGAACCATAACATAATTTAATTATTGCCATTGACCCTGCTTGATCTTGGTTGGGTGCATATCTGATTTCTTCAATACTTTTTATTAAAATTTGCCAAAAATTAACTAATTTAGTTAGATTATTAGTAGCTAAGTTATAAATTCTCTTTTGGAAATGGTCATTATCGCTTATATCCTCTTTAATTACGTTCATTTTGGAAGCTAAATGACAGATTTCTAATAAATTAGAAATAACCTGACTGGGTTGAACTCCATTTTGTATAATTGAATCATAGGTCTTAAGAGCCTCACTACATTTATTAAGAAGACATAGCTCAAATATCTCAATATTTTTTTCGTAACCATTAAGTCCTAACATGTCTAGAACGGTCTCATTCTTTATGTCGTCATCGCATAAGGATGCNGCTTGATCTAATANTGATAAAGCGTCTCTGACTGATCCCTCACTTGCTTTACAAATTTGGGTGATTGCATCTTTTTCATATTTTATATTTTCAGATTCACAGATTTTATTTAGATGAGAGGTCAGAGTATTCAAGTCAACTCTTTGAAGATCGAATCTTTGACATCTTGAAATTATAGTTGCTGGAATTTTTTTTATTTCAGTAGTAGCAAATATAAATTTAACATTTTGAGGAGGCTCCTCTAAAGTTTTTAATAACGCGTTGAAAGCAGCGTTGGATAACATGTGAACTTCATCNATAATATACACTTTGAAACGTGCATTATTAGGTGAATACATAACTGAATCGATTATTTCTCTTATTCCGTCAACACCAGTTCTGCTAGCTGCATCTACTTCAATAACATCAAGAAAATTTCCTTTATTGATAGATGTACATGGAGAGCATTTATCACAAATGTCAAAAGATGGTTCGTTTTTATTTCCATCATCCACACAGTTTAATGCTTTAGCTATAATCCGAGCTGTTGTTGTTTTACCAACTCCTCTTATACCTGTTAATAAAAAGGCGTGTGCTAATCTTCCATTATTGAGAGCATTTCTGAAGGTTTTTACAAGACTGTCTTGTCCAATTAGTTCATTGAAATTAGTAGGTCTATACTTACGAGCTAAGACCCTATAATTTTTTTTTGGGCTAGTGGTATTTATCTTGTGTCTCTTTGCTAAAGTAATAAAACGAAGGGCCTCACAACCCGCTATCATTGTTACGGCTGCTTCCTTTCGGACCTGACCGGATTAGCAAGAATTACGTCCGTGTGACCCTNCACAAACATATATGTTATAAATTACAATAATATGCAAGAAAATCTATTANTTTANCTTAATTGGCTCTTTCTCTACTGAAGGTTCCAATAACCTTCACAGTATTAGGTTCACTATAGAAATTCATTTCCTCAAGAGCATTTTGCATTGGTTTTGTACCAGGATGTCCTTCTGCGTCAACATAAAATTTTGCAGCATTCATGTCTTTTCCACCAATGTAGCTCTCTAGTTTTGTTAAATTAATTCCATTTGTAGCAAATCCACCCAAAACTTTATACAAAGCGGCAGGTACGGACCTGACTTCAAAAATGATTGTTGTTACTGGGTTTAATATATCGATAGAGGGTATTTCTGGCTTTTGCGCCATAATTAAAAACCTTGTAGTATTATGTTCTGCGTCCTCAATATTATCTTTTAATATTTTAAGATCATAAATTTCAGCAGCCATTTTTGAGGCTATTGCACCAAATTTTGGATCACCTAATTCTGAAATTTCTGCAGCTGCCCCAGCTGTGTCTATGTGTTGTAAAGGTTTTAAATTATGTTTGTTGATAAAATTTCTGCATTGGGCGAGACCTTGTGCATGGCTTTTTACATATTGTAAATCTTCTATTTTTGAATTTTTTACTCCCAATAAATAATGATTAACTCTCTGAAAATGTTCTCCTACTATAAATAAGCCACTTTCAGGAATTAAATGGTGTATGTCTGCAACTCTTCCAGCTACTGAATTTTCAACAGGCACCATCGAATAGTCAGTTTCTCCAATCTTGGTTGAGTGTAACATCTCTTCGAAAGAATTACATGCAACTGCCGCTGCATCAGGGAAGCAAATTTCACAAGCTAGATTAGAATATGCACCAGCCATTCCTTGGAAAGCAACTTTTAAATTTGTATCTCTACTGTTCATAACTCATCTCTTATTATTTATATTTCATTAAACGAAATCTTAAACTAAGTCTTTAAAATAATTTTCTGCTTTTTTTAAGTCTTGTTCTGTATCAACTCCAATAGGGTGCTCATCAGTGACTATTGAGTGTATTTTTATTCCAGCTTCGAGAGCGCGTAATTGTTCAAGTTTTTCAGATTGCTCTAATGGAGAAGGTTTCAATTTTACAAATTTTTCCAAGGTATCTCTTTGCCAAGAATATATCCCGATATGATGCCAAATTGTAGAGTTGCCAGTAGGAATGCATGCTCTGCTAAAATATAAAGCATTTCCAACTTCATTTTGATTTTGTTCTAAGTTAGAAAATGCAATTGCTGCTTTAACAATAGAGTTGTCTTCGAATTCCTCAGGTTTAGCTTTGACAACTACTGTTACAATTTCCTTAGAAACATCTTGAATTACTGTTGCTAGTCTTTTTATTAAGTTTCCTGAAATATTAGGAAGGTCACCTTGAAGATGTATAATTTTTTTATATTTCCTCTCTGGATCAAATTTTTCTAGTGCTTCGTGAATTCTATCAGAGCCGCTTACATGATCCTTTGAAGTTATTGCTACTAATCCCTCATGTTTTTTAACTTCATTGGCAATTGTATGATCGTCAGTAGCAACAATAATAGGCACATTTAAATTAGCACTTTTAGCGCAGTTGAGTACGTGAATTATCAGAGGTATTCCATTAATTTTTAAAAGAGGTTTTTTATTTAACCTTGTAGAACCCAACCTTGAAGGTATCAAAATAATTGTATCAGAAAAGTTCAAAATAAAAGCTCCACCAAAGTTTTAAAATGAATATAAAATTTTAAAAATAAATAACCAGTTTTAAATATTTATACTTGAAGAAAGCCGATCTTGCATGTAAATATTTACNCATCGAAAANTTAANAAATTTGATTGGTTGATTAATGGATTCTCTTAAATTTAATAAAATAGCTGCAGCTCTTTTATCTAGTATCTTACTTATAATGATGTTTGGTAAAATTGGTAATTTTCTAGTCAACCCTAATACTGATGTGTCCAATGCCTACCCAATAGAAGTGCCAGAGACAAATACAGCTGNGGCTAAGGAANAGAAAGAAGTCATTATTGAACCAATTACNGCCTTACTTGCAACCGCAAATTTAGAAAGTGGTTTGAAGATTGCCAAAAAATGTGTTGCTTGTCATGGATTTGATGCTGGTGGTCCTAATAAANTAGGTCCAAANTTATATGATATCGTAAATAAGGATCAGGGTAAGGCAGATTATGCCTATTCTAAAGTTTTAGCAGCTTTAAATGGTAAATGGACNTATGAAGAACTAAACAAGTTTTTATATAAACCTAAGTTGTACTCTAAAGGTACTAAAATGAATTATGCTGGTTTATCTAAAACTAAAGATAGAGCAAATTTAATTGCATGGCTACGTACCAAGAGTGATAATCCTGTACCATTACCATAATTTCACTCTTCGCATCANTGCTAATAAGAAAAATAGATTTTTATGAATTTTTCTGAATTAAAAATTTTATCATCTTATATCGATAGTTTAGCAGATGCTTCTAAAAAAATAACTTCTAAAGGTTTTGGTTCTAATTTTTCTTCAGATACAAAAAAAGATGGTAGTCCTGTTACTAAGTTTGATATTAATGCTGAAAAAGCAATATGTNATCAGATACGTTCAAAATTTCCCAACCACGACATAGTTGCTGAAGAAAATGGTTCGGTAAATAATGAATCTGATTTTACATGGATAATTGATCCAATAGATGGAACTAGAAGCTATGTCATAGGAAGACCCTTGTGGGGAACCCTAATTGGTTTTGCTTATAAGGGAAAACCACTTCTAGGATTGGCTGACTTTCCTGCTTTAAATGAAAGATGGATAGGTTATGAAAACAAGTGTTTTTTAAACAATTCTGAATACTCATTGAGTGCAAATAAAATTAAAGATATATCTCAAGCCACTATTGGTTCTACAAGTCCAAGTTTATTTTCCGCCGATGGAACTAGAAAATATCAAAAGTTACTAGAAATAACTAAATATCATACCTGGTCTGGTGACTGTCATAATTACTGTCTTGTTCTNAAAGGTGGATTGGATTTGGTTGTAGAAGAAGGACTTTCCTCATACGATATTTTACCACTTGTCCCTATACTAAAATCTCAAAACATACAAATAACTGATTGGGAAAGTAAGGAATTAAAATTAGAAAGAGATACTCTTTATAAATATAATACTATAGTTTCTTCCAGTGCTGAAATTTATGACAGCGCTCTTTCTGTGTTGAAATAGAAGATGTCTAAGCTTTATTTTTATTACAGTGATTTAATATCATATTTACAATATTCCTAAGTCCCATTGCTTCTCCTCCGACAGGGAATCCTGGCCGTGAGTTATTATTCCATGCCATTAAATCAATATGTGCCCATTTTGTATCTGGGTTTATAAATTTTTTCAAAAATAATGCTGCAGTTATTGCTCCACCTGTACCTGCACTTCCAGTACTGTTNATTACGTTGTAGCTTTTATCCAGAAATCTCTCATAAGGTAAAAATAAAGGCATCTCCCACATAGGGTCTATTTGTTCTTCTCCAGATCTAATTATGCTTTCACCTAATTCTTTATTGTTAGCAAATAAAGCAGGCAACTCTGTTCCTAATGCAACCCTGGCAGCTCCTGTCAGTGTAGCAAAATTAATAATAAAATCGTTTTTATTCNTTCCTTCTTGAGAATATGTAAGTGCATCCGCAAGCAACAGTCTTCCTTCAGCATCAGTGTTACCTATTTCAACAGGAGTTTTATTTCTTGAATATATAATATCCATCGGTCTCATAGATTTGTCAGAAACTGCATTTTCAGCAAGTGGCAAAATAATTCTAAGGTTAACGGGACAATTTAATGACATTAGAGCAAACCCAATCCCTAAAACGACAGCACTACCTCCCATGTCTTTTTTCATTAAAAGCATGCTACCTGAAGGTTTTATATCTAAACCTCCACTATCAAATGTTACTCCTTTGCCTATCAATACTATTGAGGGAATATCTTTTTTTGTATTTTCCCATTTAATATCTATTAATGCTGGTTTGTTTTCTGCTGATCTTCCAACAAAGTTGATTAAGGGGAAATTTTTTTCTAATTTTTCTTTTTCATAAATCGTAACTTTTACACCAAAACGTTTTAAAGAAGTTTTAACAATCTCAATATATTTTTGAGGTGTTAAAATATTCGGTGGTAAATTAATCAAATCTCTCGTTAAAAAAATACTTTTTAATTCTGCAATAGATTTTTCTAATAATTTCTTATTAATGAGGCCTTTAATTTCATTTAAACATAGATTTTGTGTTGGCTTATTATTTTTAGTTTTGGTTATTTCAAATTTATAAAAACTTAAACCCCAACCAAGGATAAAGTCAGAAATTTCTTTGTCTTCAAATTTTCCTATTATTTTTAAAGCCCATTTCTTTTTTGGAACTTTTTTTGAAATAGNAGCTGATTGATCAATTATAGATTTTCTTGGTTCTTTAGAGCTTGTTATTATAGCTACAGCTCCTGCTAAATTAAGATTTATATCTGGGAAAAAACCAAAATTATTAATTTCTAATTGAAAGGCAGATTTTAAAAATTTTTTTTGCTCATTAGTTATTAAATCTGAAGATTCTAATTCAGAAATATCTTTAACAAGATAAAGTGGAATAGAATTAATCTTTTTGTTTTTACAAAAGCCATTAATTGGATCATCTAAATTACTCAACATCATTTTAAAACCTTTTCAAATCACAAAATTATAACATTACTATGAAATTATGTTATTTCTAAATAATTAATAGAGATAAACTTTTTAAAAACTTTAAGGATAACTAAAGTGTTTTTTCAAAATATTAATAAGTTAAAAATATTAGTTTTTAGTATTTTGTCTCTTTTAATTTTCACAGCACTTTTTTCTGGTCAANAAACAATTCCNCCAATAGATAGAGATGAAGCTCGTTTTGCTCAAGCTAGTAGGCAGATGGTATTAANTGATGACTATATCAATATAAAGTTTCAGGATGAAATTAGAGCAAAAAAACCTGTTGGAATATATTGGCTTCAATCATTTGCTGCTAAAACTTTTGGCGTCGAAGAAATAAGCTCTTACAGAATTCCTTCTTTTTTAAGNNCTTTTATTACAGTTATATTTTTAGCCTTGATAACTAGATTAATTTTTTCATTTGAACAAAGCTTATTAATCACCTTATTTTTTGCATCTTCATTTATTTTTATTAGCGAAGCCCACTTAGCTAAAACAGACTCTACGTTATTAAGTTTGATATGCATTCAACAATTTTTATTGCTGAAAATTATTTTAGCTAAAACAAAATCTTTTAAAACTGAATACTTATATCCATTTTTTTTATGGTTGTCTTTTGCATTTGGAGTTTTGGTAAAAGGACCAGTTTCGCTCGCAATTCTTTTTTCAACTATCGTTTCATTTTGNTTATTTCAAAAGTCTTTTAGCTTACTTAAATCAATTAAACCAATTTTAGGAATCCTAATATGTTCAGTAGTTATAATTCCTTGGTTTTTGGCAATTCAAGATGCAACTAATGGGCTTTTTTTTCAAAAAGCATTCAATGAAGATTTTTTCAGTAAATTACAAGGGGGTCAAGAAGGTCACGGTGCATGGCCGGGNACGCATTTATTACTACTTTCTATTGCCTTTTGGCCAATAGCATCTTTTTTGCCAAGCTCAATTTTATTTTGTGTTGAAAATAAAAATAACATTGTGGTTAGATTTTTGATTAGTTGGATTGTTCCATTTTGGATCATGATTGAGTTAACTCCAACAAAGTTAATACACTATTCTTTACCTGTTTTACCTGCACTCGCAATTTTGACAGTTGGGGGATTGTTTCAGTTCAAACATAATATAAACAAAATTAAGAGTTCTTTTCTTAAAAACTTAATTTACTTTTCTTCTATTTTTTTTGGATTAGGTGGAATTTTATTAGGTATAACAATCTTATATATTTCTAATAATTTCCAAACNGNAACTAATCANAATTTGTTNTTCCCATCAATTTTAGTTTTGATAATTACAATAATTATTTTTGTGATTTCAACTATTTCAATATTGAATGCAAGGGGTATGTTTGTGAGGTATCAGAATTTTATTTTAAATATCCCTATTATTATTATTACCTTGGGTGTTTTTTTTCATATAATAAACTTCAATTTAATTTTCCCAAACCTAGATTATTTTTATCCTAGTAAAACTATTGCTAATAAAATTGAGAAAATTAAACATGGTTCAATAGCTTCGGCTGGATATCATGAACCTAGCTTGGTGTTTATGCTAAATGGAAATGTTCTCTTATCAACTCCTAATGAAGTAGCTATTTTTATGGCAGAGGGATCAAATAATATTGGTCTTATTGAAGATAGCTCTTTAAATGAATTTTTAGATTCCACCAAAGATCTAAATTTAGAAGTGACAAAGAACGAAACAGTTGAGGGTTTCAATATAGCAAAAGGGAAACATATTAAAATTCATGTTTTTACAAATCAAACATTTGACCAATTAAATTAAAGTAGTTATTGATTGCATTTAATTAGAAATATTAAAGCTAATAATGGTTGAATCAAAAGATATATCTATCGTTGTGCCTGTAAAAAACGAAGCAGGTAATATTGATACTTTGATTAATGAAATAGAGGTTGCCCTTAAAAAATTTAATTATGAAATTATATATGTTGATGACGGTTCAACGGATAACACTTCATTAGAACTAAAGAATAACTTAAAATTAAATAAAAAATTAAGAGTGATTTCACATCTAAATAGTTTAGGACAGTCAGCGGCTCTACGATCTGGCATATTAAATTCTAAATCAGAGCTAGTTGGAACACTTGATGGTGATGGTCAAAACGACCCTTCAGATTTACCTAAGATGATAGAGTTAATTAACCAAGAGAAAAATTCAATGGTATTGGTTGGAGGAGTTAGAGTTAAAAGACAAGATAATATAGCAAGATTATGGGCATCTTCTTTTGCAAAATATTGTCGTTTTATTTTTTTAAAGGACAAACACCCTGATTCTGGTTGTGGTATTAAAGTTTTTCATAAACGCTTATATTTAAGGCTACCTTATTTTGATCATATGCATAGATTTTTATCAGCTTTAGTTCTTAGAGAGGGCGGAACTGTTTTAGATGTTGAAGTAAACCATAGACAGAGAATAGTAGGAAAATCTAATTATACTAATGTAGGAAGGTTACTTGTAGGCATTTTTGATATGTTAGGAGTAATGTGGCTAATTAAAAGGATGCCAAAAGATAATAAATCTAAAGAGATTTTTAATGATTAGGTATAGCAAATGAATTTCATATCTTATTTATCTGCACAAATTGAAAAGTTTGCATTTTTCTTAAATGAAATAATAATAACCTTGTTTCCTTTCTTCGCGACTTATTTAAATAATTACCCTGAGACAATAATGATTGTTATTGGATTTGGAGGTCAAGCATTATTTGCAGCTAGATTTATAATACAATGGTTAAGTAGCGAAAGTGTNGGTAAGTCTGTTATTCCGATTGCTTTTTGGTATTTTTCAATTTCAGGTGGACTTGTGCTTCTCACCTATGCGATTTGGAGAAAAGATCCGGTCATTATTGCTGGTCAGTCTGTTGGGGTGTTTATTTATGCNAGAAATTTATATTTTATCAACAGAGAGAAAAAAAAGTAGATTCACCTAATTAATTTNAATCAGTTCTTTTTCTNATATTTAAAAATCTACAANTTTAATTTACTCAAATTCATTTTTTATAGGTCTTGAAAACAATTTTCTTATTGTTTCTTCAATATTAGCTTCCTTGTTNATATATTTGCTAATAGCAAATACTATGGGAAGNTCTAAATCAAATTTTTTTGATAANTTTATAGTAGCTTCAATAGCGTTTAATCCTTCTACTAAACTCCTTGGTTTACTATTTATATCCTTTGTAATTTCTATGCCGTAAGACATNTTTCTAGAATGTGGCCCACTACAGGTTAATGACATATCTCCAATTCCNGCAAGACCAAATGCTGTTTGAGGATTACCACCTAACTTTTCGATTAATGATGATGTTTCTGATATTCCTCTTGTGATAAGAGCTGCCTTTGCGTTATCTCCAAGACCAAGGCCATGGATAATACCAGCACCAATCGCAATAATATTTTTCACTGCTCCTGCTATTGAAGCACCTTTAATATCATTGCTGGGGTAAAGTCTTAAATTTGAATTATGGAATAATTGGCATATAGACTTAGCATTTGTTAAATCTTCACTTGCTACGATNGCTGCAGCAGGTTGGTTCTTAGCAATTTCATCAGCAAAAGTAGGCCCAGTAAGTACNGATAATTTTATGGAAGGGAATTGCTCTTTAATAATTTGATTAAATAATGTACCCGAATTATCAGCAAAACCTTTAGAGGTAATAACAATATTTGCTTTATCATTAAATGATACAATTTCTTTTATCGATTTTATAACTCTTTTACTTTCTGTTGTTATAAATATTAGGTCTGATAGAGCCAATTCTTCTCTATTTTCAGTAGATGCCGTAATCAAATTACTTAATTGTATTTCTGGAAATCTTTTTGAAATATGATTGTTAATTTCTTGTTCTCGGCTTTTGTCAGATACTATTAATGTTGAACTATGACCTATTGAAGCAAGTGAAATTGCGAGCGCTTGACCCCACGCGCCACCACCATAAAAATAAATATTTGAATAAAGAGACATTTATGCTTTAACTCCGCCCTTACCAACAACCGCTTGTATCGGGTTTTTTAGGTGTGCTTCTGGGTCTAGTGGCCATCTAGGTCTAGGTTTAAAATCTAATTTTGTGCTTCCTTCATAATTATATTTTTCGTAACCTGCCCATGCAATCATTGCTCCATTATCAGTGCATAATTCTATTGGAGGGGCAAAAAAAACAGCGTTATTTTCTAAACATAACTTTTGTAATTCATTACGAATATAGTTATTAGATGCAACACCTCCAGCTACAACTATTTTAACTTTTGAACCCTCTTCTAGCATTGTTTGAAATAACTTAATTGCTGTTTTTGTTCTGTCAACGAGGCAATCTGAAATAGATTTTTGAATACTTGCAGACAAGTCACAGATAATTTCTTCATTAAGATCAGTTTTTGAGACTAATTGATTAAAAGCTGTTTTTAATCCAGAAAATGAAAAGTTAGGATTTTTAGATTTGTATAGGGGGCGTGGCAATTTATAACTATTTGGGTTTCCATTTAAAGCCATCTTCTCTATCATAGGGCCACCTGGAAATCCAATCCCTAGTATTTTTGCAGCTTTATCAAATGTCTCTCCTGCTGCATCATCTAAAGTAGAGCTNATTCTTTTATAATTTCCATATCCTAATACTGCAATTATTTGAGTATGCCCTCCTGATACAAGAAGTAATAAATATGGATAACTAACATTTTCACTTAAACGCGCAGTTAATGCATGGCCTTCCAAATGATTTACTGCTACATAGGGTTTTTCTAAAGACATAGCCAGGGATTTAGCAAAAACTGTTCCTACAATTACGCCGCCTATTAATCCTGGACCTCCTGTGGCCGTTACTAAATCAATGTTTTCTATTTTTAATTTTGCTTTCTCTAAGGCATCTTTAATTGCAAAGTCAATATTATATAAATGATCTCTTGCAGCCACTTCAGGAACAATTCCGCCATATTTAGACAAATTAGAATTTTGATTGATCACCACGTTTGAAAGGATCCTCTTGTCAGACCGTACAATTCCAATTGCTGTATCATCACAACTAGTTTCAATACCAATAATGTTTAAATGATTTCTATTATTCATATAGTTTTCCAAGTGTATCTGGTCATAACTTAAAATAGTTTCAAAACAGACTAATGCAAATATAAATTATTATTGTAAGTTTTAAGATTTACTTTATGAGTATTAAATCGTTCGAATTTGGTAAATATTAATCAGCAATAAAATTGAATTATAATGACACTAAAAATAAGAATAGCTACACGAAAATCNAGATTAGCATTACGTCAGGTTGAAATTGTAAAAACATATTTAAGAAAAGAAATNCAGACTGAGACAGTTGAGGTAATTACTTCAGCTGATAAAATTTTAAATAAATCCTTGTCTGACCTTGGTGGGAAAGGTCTTTTTATTAAAGAATTAGAAAATTATATATTAAATGATAAAGCGGATATAGCTGTTCACTCAATGAAAGATATGGAAACCGAGGTCGCTGCTCAAACTAGAATAGCAGCTGTCTTACCAAGAGGTGATAGGAGTGATGTTTTATTAGGTAAATACAGTTCTCTAGATGATTTGCCTGATAAAGCTATAATAGGAACTAGCTCTGTTAGAAGAGCTGCTTTTTTAAAATCTTACAGACAGGACTTAGAGATAAGACTATTAAGAGGAAATGTCGAAACTCGAATTCAAAAATTACATGAAGGGATTTTTGATGGTATTATTTTGGCAAAAGCGGGACTTGATAGGCTAAATATTTCTGAAGGTAATGTAATACCGAAAGAAATTATTCCTCCGGCTTCTGCCCAGGGCGTTATTGCAATTCAGTCTACTGAAAATAAAAAAAATCAGTATGAAAAAGACTTAAACGATTATTTGTACGATATTAATGATATGAATACATATTATGAAACTCTTGCAGAACGAAGTTTTCTTAGTGAATTAGATGGATCATGCAGATCTCCAATTTCTTCAAGCGCTTATATTGTAGATAATGATTATTTATCATTACACGGTGCAGTAGCTAATCTTGATGGTACAAGAGTCATAAAATCAGAAATTAAAGGTTCTAAAGAAGATGCAGTATTATTAGGGCAAGAGCTCGGTAAAGAAATAATGATCAAATCAAATGGTGAAACTATATATAAGTAATTTTAACTAAAGAGTTTTATTTTGGATACTCAATCAAATAAAATCACATTAGTTCTTCGAGAAAAAAATGACGCCCAAATTAATGCTCATTATCTAAATAAAAATGGTATAGATGCTGAACCATTTCCTATAACCAATCTAAATTATATTACTGATACAGACACTGAAATTCTTAAAAAGAAATTTAATTACGCTATTATTACTAGCCCTAAAGCTATCAAAGTATTGGTAGATATAGTATCAGATACAAATAACACTCTTTTAAAAACCTCTCTAGTTTTTAGTATTGGATTGGAGACAAAAAAAAGATTAAATGAAGCTGGTTTTNTTAATGTTCTCAGTGCACTCAATAATTCAAAATCACTTTATGACTTAATCCTAAATAGCACTAATGAAGAAGATTATGGATTGTGGGTGGCTGCAATAGATAGAAAAGTAGATCTGCAAAATATGTTAAAATTAAATCATAGATATATTGAAATATTAGAGAGTTATAAAACCGATCCAGTGCGAACTTTATCTCAGTCTATCATTAGTTTTCTAGAACAATATAATCAACTTGATCTAATTGTTTTTTCTTCAAGAAATATTTCTATAGCAACAGATTTATTAAAAAATTATAAACTATTTGAAAAAGTAAACAAAAAATCGACTTTATTTGTTAATAGTAAAAATGTTGGTCTAACGGCCAAGGAAATTGGTTGGTCTAGAATAGAGGTTATTAAGAAGAATTTTACTAATGATATATTAAATCATATTATAAATTTATCTAAACATATGGGAAATTGATATGGTAAGATCCAAAACTCAGAAAACGAAGAGTGATGAAGAAACTATCATTGATATGGAGCCAGTTAAAGAAGAGCACAAAAAAATATTTTTAAAAAATTCTANTTTTATNATTATATTTTCAAGTTTAATCATAACTATAATTTCAATTCTGTGGTTAATATTCTATTACCTACCTAATTCCTACCAATCAAAAAATAATAAAATTGAAGATTTAACAAATAGAGTTGTTAAGTTAGAAACTTTNANTAAAGCTCCTAATAACGAAGAACTAAATAAACTTAAGTCAGAAATACAGAGTCTGAGAAGTCAAATTGATAAGATAGATTTAAATTTAGTTAATTCATCATCATTAGAAATAGAAAAACTCAAAAAAAAAATATCACTTTTGAATAATGAAATATTAAAAATTACAGAAATTCAGAAAAATCAACAGTCAAGCTCAGAAACGTTTGATAATTTGAGTGACACATCTGAAACTAGTAAAAAATCAAATTCGATTGAGATAATTAAAAAAATAGAAACACCTAACAAATCTCAAGAAGAATTAATAAATGAGGCAAGAGCTGTAATTGAAAAACTCCTTAAAAGGAAAGATTTAGGATCGTTAAGCAAACAAGAGTTTAATGAAGGTGAACTTGATGTATATAATAAAATAAAAAATTATCTGGCAGGCTTTTTTAAGTTAAGACAATTTTCTGATGATTCATCTCCTCGTTCATTGATTACAAAGGCTGAAAAAGAGTTGGATAATAACAATTTAAAAAATTTTATAAATATTATTAAGCAACTTCCTGATAATTGGAAAGTACCCATAAACAATTTTATATTTAAAGCCGAGAATGCTCTTGAAATTATAAATAATGAGGCTCAGTAGGTGATTTTTAAGACATTAAAATTATTAATTTTCATTCTGCTATTATGGTATTTGTCTGAGTTTTTTGGGAATAACGAAGGCCTGACCACTATAAATTGGATGGGATGGGGTATTGAAATACCTACAGATAGGCTTGTACTAATCTTATTATTATTTTCAATCTTTATTGTATTTGTTGATAGAATTTGGTTGGCGTTTTTAAATTTGCCTAAATCTGCTCTGCGAAGATATGAAAATAAAAATAATAGAAAAGTCGAACAAAAACTAATAAAGGCATTTCTGCTTGCAAGTCATGGAGAAACAATTTCGGCAGCGAAGGAAGCATCTTTAGTAGCTAAAAATACAAAAGACAAAAGTCTTGGAAAATTATTGAGCAGACATTTGGAAGTTATTAACAACATTAATAACAATGATGGAAATAATAAGGAGATTGCTCAAAAATATTTTCAACAGCTTACCAATGAAAATTCTACCGCATTCGTAGGGCATTTAGGTTTAATGCAACAGGCAATTCTAGGTAATGCTCATAATAATATAATTATTGAAGAGGGAGAAAATGCATTAAAATATGAACCAAAATCAAAACAAATTTTAGAAGTCTTATTTAATGCACATGCCCTAAAGGGCAACGTAAAAGAGTCAATCGCATATCTAAAAAAACTTAAAAGTTTTAATTTCATTACAAACGAAATTTACAAAAAAATTGTCTCTAATCTCAATTATTTATTAGCTTTAGAAAATGTTAATAAAGAAAATAAAAGCTTAGCAGTTAATAATTTAAAAGAAGCTATTAAACAAAAACCTGATAATATCCTGGCTTCAATAAAGTTATCTGAAATAATTACTGGAATTGGCTCAAAATCTACATCAATTAAACATTTGGAAAAGGCCTTTTTATTAACNTCTCACCCTGAAGTCCTTGATGCTTTGGCAAAAGAATGGGGTGATAAAACACCAGGGGCTAGAGTTGCTAAATCTATTAAACTTCTCAGTAATAAGTATTCACCTACAATAGAGATAGATTTAAAGATTGAGATTGCATGTTATGCTATTAAAGAAAAAATTTGGGGTGAAGCAGAAAAGATATTGTCTGAAATTCCTGAAAATAAACTTACTAAAAAAGGTTTTCAAGCACTTGCCGATATAGAGAGTTCTAAAAATAATTCTAATATGGTTAAGGAATATTTAGCCAAAGCTGCAAATGCAGATGAGGGGTTTAATTATTTTTGTTCATCTTGTGGGAATAAAAATTTAAAATGGGAATTACATTGCCCGAACTGTAATAGTCTTAGCACTATAGATTGGATTAAGATGAGTAGTATTAGCAACAGTGATGTTTTGAAACTGCCAAGATTTAATATGCCTTTAGATAATAAANNTTTAAATAAAATACCTAATTGATACATGAACTAAATAAATAGAAATTGTAATCAATATTATGCCAAAAATAAAANAAACCAATTTCTGTTTAAGAATAATATAGTCTCTNAGTTTTTNTAGGTTAACTGANTAGGAAACTAAAATATACCAGACTGCATCAATAATTCCTGCTAATAATCCGATCCCTATTTTGGTATAATCGCTTAATTCATCATTAATAAATTGACTAAAGACTGATGTTAAAAAAATTAAAATTTTAGGATTAATTATAGATNTTGTGAGCCCTAAAAGAAAACTTCCTAAATATTTTTTTGATACTTGTAAATTATTTTGAAATATTTTTTCAGAGGNTTTAAAAAATATCATTTTATAACTAATAAAAATAAGAAACAATGCTCCTGTTAACTGCAAAGTTGGTGTTATTGTTGGTAAATTTTTATTAATTAAACTAATGGCGTAAATAGATATTAAGGCATAGATAAAAATNCCAATGCCGTGCGCAATTGAAGCTATAATACCTGATATCATTCCATTACGATTATTTATATAGACAATGACTAACAAACTTGGTCCGGGTGTAGTTGCACCCGCTACACAAATTAAGGAAATTATTAGCCAATCGTAAGTGCTCATTTATATTTATGTCTTAGACTAAATTTTCAAATTTATTTTGTCTAAGTCCTTCATAAATTGCTATTGCTACAGAATTGCTTAAATTAAGACTTCTACTATTAGGGATCATAGGTATTCTAAGTTTATTTGAATCTTTAATAATTTCTAAAACATTCTCTGGTAACCCACTAGTCTCGCTTCCAAATAAAAAGCAATCATTTTTTTTAAATTGTACATTTGTAAAAGTTTTTTTAGCAAATTTGGTAAATGCATAAATTTCATTAAATTTGATTGATTTTAAACACAAATCAAAACTGTCATGCAAAAAAAAATCTGCATCTTTTTTGTAGTCTAGGCCAGCTCTTTGAAGTGATTTATCATTCAGAATAAAGCCTAATGGTTTAATCAAATGTAATTTAATACCAGTATTAGCAGCTAACCTCATTATATTACCCGTATTAGGAGGTATTTCAGGGTTATATAAAATGATGTGAAACATGATGTCTTTTTTTATTTGTTTTTAATTTAAGGTTCCTTCTAAGACATATTTCANGATTTTTACAACTTGGTGTTGGTCTTTTGCGACAGCACATGCGGCTGCATCTACCTCTTTTAAAGCATGTTGATGATCATCATTATGGATTACAATTATAGATTTATTTAGAGCTGCAGCNTAGCCAGCATCAAACGCAGCATTCCATTGCTTATATTTTTCACCAAATTTTACCACTACAACATCACAATCTTTTATAGACTTTCTTGTTCGAATTGAATTGATACTTGCACCTTTATGGTCCTTCCAAAATTTACTTTCTTCATCTCCTAAAATTGCAACACCGCAATTGTCTGATGCATCATGGTTTGTAATTGGAGAAGAAAAGGAAACATCTAAATTTTCTTTTTTGCATAAGTTTATTATTTCTTCGCGCCAATCAGTATGAATTTCTCCTGAAAGATAAATGTTCAACATGTTAAGCTCCCTTCTTGATATTTTTTGATAATAGTTTTGGTGCATGTCTCATGGTTACAGCTAAAGAAATGCTACCAAGTATAGCCAATATACACATTCCTAATAAAATAGAATTATAATTATGTCCAAAATCTAATAGCATACCTACTATTGCTGGACCTAATGAGGTTCCAAACACCATTGTAGATGTTGATAAAGATCTAACAGATCCCAAATTTTTTGTTCCGTAGTAATTTGGCCAAAAAGTTCCTCCAATTGTCATTGCTAATCCTTGGGTCATTCCTAGAAAAGCAAGTCCAATCATCGCATGAAGATATGTGTCACCAAAAGAAAATATTAACAACCCTAAGGACATGGGTAGTAAGTAGAATGGTAAAATTTTTTCAACACCAAATTTGTCTAGGATCCAACCAGAGCTTAAGGTCGTCAAAATAGACATTGATGTATAGAATGGGAATAGGGCGGTGAAAGAAATCAAAGACCAATCTTTAATTTCTGTTAAGTGAACCATATTAAAAAAGAAGGCAGTAGAAAAAATTGGAGGAATTAAAAAAGGGACTATTACAGCCCAAAACACCCAATGATTAAGAGCTTCTTTTCTGGTCCAATGCTTNTTTTGCATTCCTAATTGATTAGAAATGTTTTCTTGTTTGCTATTAGGAATTCTTTCATTGGATAATAACTTCAATATTATAGGTAATAACAATAATAGAATAATCATTCCAACAACCCAACTATTCCTCCAGCCAATAATTGTGAACAAACTTACAAATATTACAGGAAATATTGCTTCACCAATAGAAAATCCCATAATTGATAGAGANAGGGCCTTTCCTTTGTTTTTGCCATACCATTTACCTATTGCTACAGCAGGTATGTGTATTAGCATTCCTTGACCAAAAAACCTGAGACCAAAAATTACTAATGGAAGAAGCCAAACAATCTCAATAAAAGTCATGCTTAAGCAAAGTAGACTTAAGCAAATGATAACAATTTTTATATTTGATGTAATTTTATATTTATCAACGTATCCACCAAAAACTAACATGGCCATAGCAGAAACTAATGTCCCCCCAGAATAGATGGCGCCCCAATCACCATGAGATAAATCAAATGCTTGTCTAATTTCACCAGCAAATAATGAGATAAAAAAAGTTTGTCCAAAACAGGAACTAAAATACAAAAGAGCTGTTGCTAACAACCATCTAGCATTTTCAATTATAAAATTCATAAGGTACCAATCTAATCGTTAGCTAGATTTTATGATACTTAAATAAAGTTTAGGCAATAGTTTAAATTTTTAATTCACCAATTTCATGGTGTTCTATATCAAGAAATGTATCAGTAGGGTTTCCAACTCTTCCATATCCATTCCAAACTTTAAACCCTAGTAATTCTTTTTGATAATCATTTAAATTTGAAAAAACATCTTTTTTTATACCTAAGGTAAAATTTTCTTGAGGCCTAAATTGTGGGCCACAAAAAGTTATTAATAATGCAAGCCTATTATCCTTTGTAATATTAGCACCTGTTCCATGCCATACCCTACCATCAGTAATAATAGCACAACCAGGNGGACCTTCAGCAGATATTACTTCTATATTTTTATCTAAAATTTTATCTGGGTGACGTCCAAATAAATGAGATCCTGGGACAATACGCGTACCACCATTTTCTTTGCTCATTCCATTTAGCATTATTAAAACATTAGTTACAGCTGGCCTTGAAATAAGTTCGTTGTTGTTACTAATATTTTCATTGATTTTGATATTAAATTTATTTCTTTTAATAGATCCTGGAGGCAAAAAATCATCATTTCGATTAACTGGGTCTGGAAACCACCATTGATCAGTATGAAGATCCATTGCAACGCCACCTGGCTTAGCAATATTTGCTCCAAAGCTTGAAACTAGGAATTCATCTCCAACTATTTCTTTTACGCAATCCACATAATTGTGTTTTGCTAAAATATCTAAAAATACTTTACCTTTATTTGGCAACATCCATACTCGTTGGTTTACCCCAGGGGCATCAGTATTATTATTGAAATCACCCCATTTCTTTTTTTNACTNCCATCCTCGTATGCAAGATTTAATTCTTTTTCTGCATTAGCCTGTTCAATTAATCTTTCCATAGCCCTGTTATTTAGATCTGGTGGAATAGCGTTTTTAAGTAAACAATAACCCCATTTTTTTAAGTCAGTTTTTGCAACTTTTATTGATTCTGTTGGCTTTGGATAATTAAGGTTCATGTTTATCCTCTTAATCTTATTTTATGAGGTTTAGATTAATTAGGGCTTCCTTCACTTTTTCTTTCTGATCATCGGTTGCAGGAGAGGTTGGTCTTCTGGCAAAACCACTTTCAAGACCTTGTAAACTTTGAGCATATTTACATAGAGATGGCATATTATCTAAGCCAATTGCATCCCATAAAGGCATTAGTTTTTCATGAAGATCCTTTGCAGTTTCCCAATCTTGATCTATTACAGCATCCCATAATTTGACAGATGGACCTGGAGCAGCAGTTAAAATTGCTGCAATTGATCCCGGTGCTCCTAATTTGTATGATAAGTAAAGTAGAGCATCAACAGCACTAAAAATCATATTTTTAGGNTTTGCTCTTCTAATTAGGTCAGCAAAAAGTTTCATATCACCAGCGCTTTGTTTTACCCCTAAAACTCCTGGNACTTCNTCCATAATTCTTAATAGTAAATCAGGTGATAAATAGCACCAAGGTACAACATTATAAATTAATATTGGTATCTGGCATTCATCATGTATNTCTTTAAAATGTCTTACCATTGCATCATCNTCAGGCCTAAATAAATANCTTGGTGGTGTTATTTGAAGGGCTGCAACGTTAAGAGACTTTACTGACTTACCTCTTTCAATTACTTCAGATGTCGAATTNGCAATAATACCAGCAACCAANGGNACCCTGCNATTTAAAGATGAAGCCGTTTCCGTCATTAGGGACAAATACTCTTCTCGACTTAAAGCATGACCTTCACCTGTGCTACCTCCAGCAGCTAAACCATGAACACCATTTTCAATTAACCAATCCACTTGTGGCTTTATCAAAGTAAGATCAATTTCTCCATTTGCCTTAAATGGAGTTGTAAAAGGTGCTATAATTCCCTTCAATGCAGTCATGNTTTTCTCCTTAAAAAAAATTCACTAGATTTTTTATTATAAATAAACTTTATTAAAAATATAAAGCTAAAAGAACACAACAAACAAGTANAGGAAAATATANATCAATGATAATTGATACAGAAACTGATATTTTTTTNAAAAACCGTATTCAAAATAGTTCAAAACTACATCACTTATTAGATCCTGTGGAATTAAGAGCTGAACGTTTGAGGCAGTTAAGAGAAGATAATTTAACACCTCCAAAAGTTTATAANGTAGAAAATTTNAAAATAANAAANCGNTTNAATAAAGATGTTAAATTAAGATTTTATTTTCCAAATAACTTCGATAAAAAAACTAAAATTCCAATTATAGTNTTCTTTCATGGAGGTGGATTTGTCATGGGAGATNTNGANACNNATGACTTTACNTGNAGATCAATTTGNTTAGCNTCTCAAATGNTTGTTGTGGCTGTNGATTATAGTTTNTCTCCAGAACATAAGTTTCCCTATGCAGTAGAAGAGGTTAANGATGTTCTNAATAGCCTTGTAAATTTTGAAAAAGATTTTTTTATTGATCTTGAAAATATTTTCGTATGTGGAGATAGCGCTGGTGGTAATTTNGCAACTGTTTTGNNTATNAACTCAAGGGANAAAAAGGTAATTCCTATAAGAGGTCAGTTATTAGTATATCCTTGTGTCGATCTAACACTAACAATGAGATCTATGGATATTTTTCTAGAAGGCATGACTTTAACTTTTGATACTATGGACTATTTCGTTAAACATTATCTTAATTCAAGTAATGATGCGGTTAACTGGGAAGCATCACCGCTTTTTGCCAAGAATTTACATAATCTACCTGAAACATTTATCTTCGCGGCTGGATTGGATCCTTTGCTAGATGAAGGAATAGCTTACGCAAGCAGATTAAAGGCCTTTGGCAATAAAATAACTTATAAATTATATCCTGGTCAGATACATGGTTTTTTGTCCAATTCTGCACATTTTCCTAAAGCTGCTGAATGTATAAAAGAAATAGGAAAGGCTGCTAATTCAATGGTATTTAATAAGAGAGGTTAAATGAAAAAAGTCATTATTTTTGGAGGATGTGGTTTTTTAGGAAGCTGGATAGTAAGAGCATTTTTAAAAAAGGGTTATAGTGTTTCAATTTTTGACTTAAAAATTAAAAAAGAATTAGTCAGCCTTGTTGTTGGTGAGGATATTAATAAAATCAAATTTATCAATGGTGATATAACAAATTATGATCAGGTCCAAGAAGCAACAAATAATATGGACCATGTTATAAATTTAGCAGGGTTAATGACTCCAGATTGTAGTTCAAACCCTATTTTAGGTGCCAAAGTAAATCTCCTCGGCTCAATTAATGTTTTTGAAGCTTTGAAAAAAAATAATATTAAGTTTTTAGTTTATGCAAGCAGTGCAGGTGTTTTTGGGCTAAAAGATCATTATTACCCATTTCCAGAAACTCATTATGGTGCATATAAGTTGGCAGTTGAGGGGGTTGCAAGGGCGTATTTTAACGAATCTAGGATTTCAAGTATTGGAATTAGGCCATATGTAATTTATGGGCCAGGAAGAGAAGTTGGGGGAACTGCAGGGGTAACCTTAGCCTGTAAGGCGGCAAAACAAGGAGATAGTTATACTGTAAACTTTTCAGGCAATGCAGGTTTTGTTTACGTTCAAGATGTTGCGGATTTAGTTGAAATGTCAATAGCTCAAATTCCCTTAGGAGCATTAACTATTAATATAAACGGAATAACAACCGATGTTAGCAATTTTATAAATTTAATTAAAAAAAATATACCGCTGGCGAGTATAGGTATCAAAGGCAATCCATTAAGTGTAGTAGATGAAATAAGAGGAAATGAGCCCTCTAACATATTTAAAAAATTTAAGTATACTTCCCTTGAAGATGGGATTAAAAGGACAATCGATTTTTATTAAAACTTTGAAAGAAAAACAAATTATGCCTTTAAATATTTCTTCAAATGCAAAGGGCATATTATTTATAATTGCTGCTGTATCATGTTTGTCTGTAATGGATGGTGTTACAAGATACCTAACGGATTATTATAACGTAATAGCAATTAATATGTTTCGATATTTCTTCTTATTTCTATTTGTAATCTCAATTAACAGTACAGGAAACAAAAGTGTTATTCTGGTTTCAAAAAGTAAGTTTAAACTCATACAAATTTTAAGAGGTACTATTCTTGCTGTAGAGATGTGCTTTGCTCACTATCTTTTTTTAAAAATTGGCCTTATAGAGACACACGCTATTTTTGCAAGTTGTCCTCTAATTGTTGCAGCATTATCAGTAATTTTTTTAGGAGAAAAAGTAGGTTGGAGAAGGTGGAGTGCAATATTGATAGGCTTTATAGGTATTTTAATTATACTTCGACCAGGCACTAAAGTCTTTGATCCCTTATCTCTAATAGCATTGGGGTGCGCTATTGCATTCGCTATCTATCAAATTTTAACAAGATATGTGTCTAGTGAAGATAGTCCTGATACTAGTCTTTTTTATACTGGTATTACAGGATTCGTAATATTAGGTTCTGTAGGGCCCTTCTTTTACACATCAGTTGATAACGCGCATTGGATATGGTTATTATTAGTTTGCATGCTAGGAGCTGGAGGGCATTTTTTGATGATAAATGCTTTCAAACATAGTGAGGCTTCAATATTACAGCCATTTACATATCTGCAGTTAGTTTTTGTTTCTATAATTGGTGTGTTAATATTTAATGAGAAATTAGAGAGTGAAATAGTCATAGGATCATTAATTGTAATTTCAGCAGGACTATTCACTTTTTGGCGAGAATATATAAAAAATCAGATTAGTGAGGGGATGAATTAATTGTCTAAATTTAAATATAAAAATATTCTTTTAACCGGTGCGGCTGGAGCCCTAGGAAATCAACTAAGGGAAACATTATCTAANGAATGTGATTTGCTTAGAATTTCTGACAAGGAAAATTTAGAAAAAAAATTTCANAATGAGGAAGTTGAAATTGCTGATCTTGCTTCTNCAGAATCAATNTTAAAATTAACAAAAGATATAGACTGTATNGTTCATATGGGTGGGCAAAGTATAGAAGGNTCTTGGGATAATGTTTTAAATTCAAACATTATAGGCATGTACAATCTATATGAGGCATGCAGAAAAAATAAAATTAAAAGAGTTATTTGGGCTAGTTCAGTTCACACAGTTGGTTTTTATCCAAGATCNGAAGTTATANATAGTAAAGTAATGCCTAGACCAGATAGNAATTATGGTTTGTCAAAAGTTTTTGGAGAGTCCTTAGCTCAGTATTATTGGGACAAATATAAACTAGAAACTGTGTCAGTAAGAATTTACTCATGTGTTCCTGAGCCTAAAGATCATAGAATGCTCTCAACATGGTTAAGTTATGATGATTTGAGGAGTCTTATTATTGCGTGTATAAATAGCCCTAATGTACAACACTCTGTAATTTTTGGAGTATCAAATAACGATTCGGTGCTAATCGATAACAAATATGCTAAACATATTGGTTATAAGCCAAAAGATAATGCAGAAGAATTCAGAAGTTTAATTGAAAAAAAAGACGGATTTATTGATTCTAAAGATTCTTTAGTTA
>NZHB01000064.1 GCA_002691185.1 SAR116 cluster bacterium
TTCTTTATCTAAGAGAAGTAATATAAGTGGTATGAGAGCTGGTTTTATTGCTGGTGATGAAAAAATAATAGAAAGTTATAAATTACTAGTATCTAATGGTGCCTCCCCAGTACCTATTCCTGTTCAAAAAGTTGCTGCAGCATTATATGAGGATGAGGAACATCATTTTAAGGCGTGCTTGCACTACGATAGAAATTTCCAAATAGTCGAAAATTATCTAAAACCATTTGTTAATGACTTTAAAGTACCTGCTGGAGGATTTTTCTTATGGTTAAAAGTAAAAGATGATGAGGAAGCAGCTAAAATTTTATGGAATAAGTTTTCTTTGAGGGTTATGCCAGGAAGCTTTATGGGTAACAAAATTAATAGTATTAATCCTGGAAGTGGTTATTTAAGAATATCTCTTGTCGATACTAGTGAGATTATTGAAGAAACAATGAAGAGGCTTAGTTTATTCTTAAAAAACTATAATCATCTCTAGTCCAGTATGATTAATTAGTAAGACAAAAAAATATGTTAGAAAACAAGTTTTTAAATCAAATATTCAAAAAAAGTATGATGCTGCTACTTTTTTGTGTGTCAATAGCCATTTTTTTATCTTTATTGACTTTTAATCCTGACGACCCTGGTTGGGGTGTTGTTTCTTTGAAGGANTCAAGTAATATTTTGGGTGGTGTCGGATCGTGGATCTCTAGTTTAATAATAAGGGAATTTGGTCTGATACCGGGCTTTCTTTTGTGTTTTGTTTTATTTATCTGGTCTCTAAAATTATTCAATAGCTCAATTGTAAAATATTTTAAACTTAAGGTTCTAAGTTTAATTTTATTTGTNGTTTTAGGGTCATTGAGCGATGCNTATTTAGAACTTTTAATTACTAAGTATATAAGTTTTCAAAATTCCTCTTACTTCCAAGAAGGATACTCTGATTGGATTTTTACTCTTTTTTCTAAAAATATATCTAGTTTATTAGAAATTTCTGCAATAAGTAGTAGTTTAATTTTAGGAATTAGCTCTACAATCATTTCATTAGTGTTATTTTTCTGGATTTCTTCACTTGGACCGGCAGAAAAACAATTTTTCAAATTTATTGCGGCTCCATTAATTAAACCNTTACTCTGGCTTTCTACTATATTTTATAACTTGTTTTTTGGAGTTCAAAACAATGAACAAGAAATCGNTAGTAATAAATTTTCAAACTGGATCGTTNATTTTAAAAATAAATTTTTTAAAATTNACGATAATTCTATTCAGAGAAAAACCCCAAAAATTAGAAAAAACAGTATTTCCATTAAAAACAAATTTGACGATGATCCCAAAACATTAAAAAANAAAAAGAATNTTNTACAAGACGATCTGCCANTCGGTTCAGAAANTGGTTTTGTTTTNCCTTCGGTNAAATTATTAAAAAATTTGACAGAGGATATTAANCCACCAAGTAAAGAAACTTTAGATNTCAANGCAAAAGTTCTTGAAGGTGTTTTNTCTGACTATTCAATAAATGGAAATATAGCCTCTGTAAGATATGGACCTGTTGTAACAAGGTATGATCTCGAGCCTGCACCAGGTTTAAGAAGTCAAAGAGTAATATCGCTAGCAGATGACATAGCGAGATCAATGTCAGTCGAGGCTGTTAGAGTTGCCATGGTCCCAGGTCAAAATGTCATTGGTATNGAATTACCAAACAAAATAAGAGAAACAGTAATATTNAGAAATATTTTAGAGCATGAAGAGTTTAAAGCTTCAACCTATAGCTTGCCTGTATGTTTAGGTAAAAATATTGCTGGATTTCCTATTATTGTTGACTTATCTAAAATGCCTCATTTATTAGTTGCAGGGACAACAGGATCAGGAAAGTCAGTAGGCATTAACGCAATGATCTTGTCATTGCTGTATAAACATACTCCAGAAACTTGNAGAATGATAATGATAGACCCTAAAATGTTAGAACTNTCAGTATATGATGGAATACCCCATTTACTAACACCAGTAGTAACCGATCCCAAAAAGGCGGTAGTAGCTCTTAAGTGGGCAGTAAGGGAGATGGAAACTAGGTACATGTCTATGAGTAAATTAGGAGTTCGAAATATAGATAGTTATAACTCNAGGTTAGCGGATGCTAGGAGAAAAGGAGAAATTTTATCAAAGAGTACNCAAGTGGGATTTGATCCAGACACAGGTCAACCTATATTTGAAGATCAACAAATTAGCTTAACNCCGTTACCATTNATAGTAGTAGTAATAGACGAAGTTGCAGATTTAATGCTAGTTGCAGGAAAAGATATAGAGGCTGCTGTCCAGAGGTTGGCTCAAATGGCAAGAGCCGCAGGCATACATGTTGTTATGGCAACTCAAAGACCTTCAGTAGACGTTATAACTGGAACTATCAAGGCTAATTTTCCTACAAGAATTTCATTTCAGGTAACTAGCAAAATTGACAGCAGAACAATTTTGGGAGAGCAAGGAGCTGAACAACTTCTTGGAAGAGGAGACATGCTTTATATGGCTGGAGGTGGAAAAGTTACAAGAGTTCATGGACCTTTTGTTGAAGATTCAGAAGTCGAANAAGTAGCTANATTTTTNTCCAACCAATCTGTTCCTGAATATGATGAAACAATCACAGAAGAACCNGAAAACACTAATAATTTTGATATAAGTGGTTTTAATGCAAATANTAACCAGCAAGATGAANTATATGACCAAGCAGTAGCTTTAATAGCTCGTGAGAGGAGAGCAAGCACTTCATTTATTCAAAGACATTTTAAGATTGGCTATAACAGAGCCGCTACCATTATAGAGAAAATGGAAGAAAATAATGTAGTATCAAAGCCAGGCAGAGCTGGAAAACGAGAAGTTTTAATTGAGGATCATTAGTTGAAAAAACTTAAAACTAAACTTAACTCTTCNATAGTACATCCAATAATGATTGCATTAGTCATCACTTTTATGTTTTTGAATATTTCTGTTGCAAATGCAGTNNCACAATCCCAAGTAAATNAATTTTTTGAAAATCTTAATACTTTGGAGGCAGATTTTATTCAGGTGAGCTCTTCTGGCAATGTGAGTAATGGCAAAATTTATTTTGACTTACCAGGAAAGTTAAGAATTGACTACAGCGAGCCAAATAATCTTCTTATTACCTGCAAAGGATTTTGGATCGTCATACAAGATAGAAANTTAAAAACTACAAACAATATTCCTCTCAATCAGTCACCCTTTTCGATTTTAATAGAAAAGCAAATTTCTTTATCTAATAAAAATATTAAAACTGAATTTGAAAATAAATCGGGTATTATCTCATTAACCGTAAAAAGCTCAAATAACGAACAAGCGGGTCAATTAATTTTGGAGTTTTCAGAGAAACCTTTTAACTTAAAAAAGTGGATAATTAAGGATAATTTTGGTGATATAACAACTGTATTAATTCAAAATGCAAAATATAATAAAAAATTATCACACTTGTTATTCTTTCCAGAAGATTTTCCTGAACCAACCAACTAAAGTTAATTTAAAATAANANTCAAATTATAAAAATATATTNACAGCAGGTAATAATTAGTCATGAGAATAGCAACTTGGAACATAAATTCAGTGAGGTTAAGAATCAAACAGGTCTTGAAGTTTGTGCAAGATCAAAAAATAAATTTGCTGTGTTTGCAAGAGACAAAAACTGAAGACAAATTCTTCCCAAAAGATGAATTCTCAAAAATTGGGATGCCTTATCAATACTTTAGAGGTGAAAAGTCCTATAATGGAGTTGCNATACTTTCTACTCACAATTTTGAAGAACTCTCATATATTAATTGGTGTAAAAAANATGACNGCAGACATCTCTCTATTAAAATTAACAATCATATAGAGCTTCATAATTTCTATATTCCTGCGGGTGGTGACGAGCCTGACGTATCAATAAACCCCAAGTTTGCGCATAAAATCGATTTCTTAAATGAGATTAAATCTCATTTTATAGAAGATAAAAAAACACAAAAAATTTTAGTTGGAGACTTAAATATTGCACCACTAGAGAATGATGTTTGGTCTCATAAACAACTGCTNAATGTTGTTTCNCATACCCCAATTGAAACAGAAACTCTTTCAGACATAATTTCTTCTGGGGAGTGGGTTGATGTGATGAGAGAAATNATACCTCANCATGAGAAATTATATTCGTGGTGGTCCTATAGAAATAGAAACTGGNAGNTTTCAAATAGAGGCAGGAGGTTAGATCATGTTTGGGTTTCTAAAAAACTATTTCCACAAGTTAAGTCTGGTGTTATCTATAAGGAANCTAGATCGTGGGAAAGGCCATCTGACCACGTACCCATAATAATAGACATAGATATTTAATTTCTANAGTNAAAACANAGAGAAAGAAATTTGAAAATACCTTTTANNAAAATGCATGGCTTAGGTAATGATTTCATTGTTTTTGATAATGAAAAAAACCCTATAATTCATNATANAAATTTTTTAAGAAAAGTATCTGATAGACGTTTTGGCATTGGCTGTGATCANGTGATGATTATAGAAGACACATCTAACCCAGAAAANTTCAAGATAAAGATGTATAACTCTGACGGCTCAGAAACTGGAGCATGCGGAAATGGATCCAGGTGTGTAGCCAGCTTCTTAATGAATAAAAATAGCCTGAATTCATTANTTTTAGAAACTATGTCAGGTGATTTAAAATGTTTTAAGAGTGATNGTTTAGTAACGGTAAATATGGGTAAGCCAAAATTTAAATGGACTGATATACCTTTATCTACAGACATGGATNCNCAGAAAGTAAAATTAGGTAATTTTGATNCTTTTTGTTTATCGATGGGGAATCCTCATGCTGTTATTTTCTTAGAAAACTTAGANGAGCTNGAGAGTTTAGATTTAAATGCTGTNGGCCCAAAATTAGAAAAACATTCCCTATTTCCTGAGTTTGCAAATATAGAGTTTGCATGTGTTATAAATGATGGCTCAATTAGAATGAGAGTTTGGGAAAGGGGCGTGGGAACAACATTNGCTTGTGGNTCTGGCGCTTGTGCNACATTAGTTGCCGCTTCGGTTTTAAATAAAAGTCCTAAAGAGAATAAAATTATTTTAGATGGTGGTGATCTATTTGTTAATTGGATTAATGATGGATCAGTCACTCTTACTGGCGATGTAGAAAAAGTTTTTGAAGGTACTATAGGTTAGCTACAAATGAAACTTCCTACACAAAAGAATTCCATACCAGAGATAAAAACATTTGGATGTAGATTAAATATTTGGGAGAGCCAGGTAATTTCAGACCATACTAGTAATTATGGTCACAGTGACTTAATTATTTTTAATACATGTGCGGTAACAAGTGAAGCAGAACGTCAAGCTAGGCAAGCAATAAGGTCAGAAAAAAAGAAGAGACCAAATGCCAAAATTTTAGTCACTGGGTGTGCTGCACAAATAGACCCTAATAAATGGAATTCCATGCCTGAGGTAAATTTTGTTGTTGGAAATAGAGAAAAATTAGAAGCAACATTTTGGAAGAACTTCGTTTCTCATGGTAATATTACAGATAAAAGTAATATGTTCGTTGACAATATCATGGAAACTAAAAAAACGAACAATCATATCATCAATACTTTTGATAGACATACTCGAGGTTTTGTCCAAGTCCAAAATGGATGTGATCATAGGTGTACTTTTTGTATAATTCCCTTTGGAAGAGGGCCAAGTAGATCTGTTTCAACGCAAGAGGTAATAAACTCTATTAACTCCCTTTTAAAAAATGATGTTAAAGAAGTTGTTTTAACAGGAGTGGACTTGACTTCGTGGGGTGTTGATGTGTTTGGAAAACCAAGTTTAGGTTTGTTAGTTAAGAAGATTTTAAAAAATTTTCCAGATTTACCAAGGTTAAGGTTATCTTCAATAGACCCTGCTGAAGTTGATTACGAATTAATGGATGCACTAGAAAATGAAAAAAGATTAATGCCTCATATTCACCTATCTATTCAACACGGCGATGATCTTATATTAAAAAGAATGAAAAGAAGGCATCTTTATAGAGATGTAATAAATTTTGTTTCAGAAGTTCGACGAAGACGAAGTGATGTAGTGTTTGGAGGTGATTTTATTGCTGGCTTTCCAACAGAAGATGAAATGGCCCACCAACAAAGTTTAAAATTAATTAATGAAGCAAAAATTTCTTATATACATGTCTTTCCTTACTCAGATAGAGAAAACACTGCCGCATCAAAAATGCCAAAAGTATTAAAAAAAAATATAAAATTGAGAGCTAAGGAATTAAGAAATCTTGCAAATAAACAACATAAACAATTTTTAGAGAGTCAAATCGGAACTATACAAAACGTTTTAGTAGAACAAAACTCTATTGGACATGCAGAAAATTTTGCTAAAATAAAATTGAAAGAAACTATTCAAACAAGTGAGATCGTGCCTACTCGAGTATTAGGTATTAATTCTGATCATCTTATTGGAACTGCTTATAAGTAAACAAACAAAAATGAGAATTTGAATTTATGGCATTAAATTGGTTTAAAAAGTTAAAGTCTGGATTAAGTAAGTCAGCCTCAAAAGTTGAAGGGGCAATAGCTTCAATTACTGGTAAAAAAACTTTAGATCAGGAAACTTTAGATGATATTGAAGAACAACTAATATTAGCAGATCTTGGTATAGATGTTGCTTCTAGAATTACAAAGAAAATTAAAGATCAGAAGTTTGAGCTAAAAGATAATAAAGAAATTAACAAACTAGACGTTACCAATATGCTAGCTTCTGAAATTGAGAAAATTTTAATTCCGAGTGAGAAAAACCTATACGATGACATTGTGTCTAGCCCACATGTTTTATTTCTAGTTGGTGTAAATGGGTCTGGTAAGACAACAACAGCTGGTAAAATAGCGGAACAATTCCGATTGCAAAATAAATCAGTTATATTAGCTGCTTCGGATACTTTTAGAGCAGCGGCTGTTGAGCAATTAAAAACCTGGGGAGCGCGAGTTGGCGCTGAAGTTATTTTTGGAATAGATGGAGGTGATTCTGCTGCCGTCGCATACAAAGCTTTTCAAATTGCCAAAGATAAGGGAGTTGACATTGTTATCATTGATACTGCTGGAAGGTTACAGAATAAAAAAGATCTTATGGAAGAGTTAACAAAAACTTGTAGGGTTTTGTCTAAATTAGACGTAAATGCTCCTCACCAAAAAGTAGTAGTACTAGACGGTACAGTTGGACAAAATGCTCACTCACAACTAAAAAACTTTGATGAAGCTATTGGTTTAACAGGTACGATTATTACGAAGTTAGACGGAAGTGCAAAGGGTGGTGTAGTGGTGTCACTTGCTGAAAAATTTAATATACCTATTCACGCAGTTGGGGTTGGAGAGGGGGTTGATGACCTTCAGTCTTTTGAGGCGTCATCTTTTTCTAAAGCTCTTGTGGGGCTTGATGATAAGTAGTTTTGCTTGACACGCAAAATAAATTTATATAGAAACTNTCATTATTAATTAGAAGAAAATGTTTTTTACGCGCGTCCTTGAGTTTCAAGCACGGGCGTTTTAGTGCTTTGATTGAATATTAGGTTTTAAAATGTTTGAGAATTTAACAGATAAACTTGGCAATGTTTTTAAAGGCCTGACTAAGAGAGGTGCATTGACAGAGAAAGATGTTGATGAAGCTCTAAAAGAAGTCAGGTTAGCCTTGCTAGAGGCAGATGTTGCTCTTTCTGTTGTAAAAGAATTTATAGATAAAGTCAGAGTTAGGGCAGTAGGTGGAGAGGTATTAAGATCAGTTACACCCGGTCAGCAAGTTGTTAAAATTGTTAATGATGTGTTAATCGAGGTGCTCGGCTCGAATGAAGCAGAGCTGTTAATAGAGCATTCCCCCCCAGCCACCATCTTGTTAGTAGGTCTTCAAGGGTCTGGTAAAACCACTACAGCAGGAAAACTTGCCCTTCATTTAAAAAATAAAAAAAGAAAAAAGGTCATGTTGGCTTCACTTGATATTTACAGGCCTGCTGCTAGAGAACAGTTAAGGATTCTTGGTGAGCAAGCTGAGGTTTCAGTTTTACCTGAAATAGATGGCGAGAGCCCAGAGCAAATTGCCAAGAGAGCGATGGCTGCCTCAAAAGTCCAGGCTATTGATGTCTTGATTTTAGATACTGCAGGAAGAACGACCTTAGATACCGCAATGATGTCTGAAGCAAAAGAGGTCTTTAAAATATCAAAGCCCTCGGAAACACTCCTAGTAGCCGATGCTATGACTGGTCAGGATGCTGTCCAGACAGCTAAATCCTTCTCTGAGTTAATCAAAATTTCAGGTGTTGTTCTTACAAGGTCTGACGGTGATGCGAGGGGTGGTGCTGCTCTATCCATGAGATCTGTAACTGGTTGCCCTATNAAATTTGTTGGTGTTTCTGAAAAACTAGATGGATTAGAGCCTTTTCATCCTGAACGAGCAGCTGGCAGAATTCTGGACATGGGAGATGTTGTTTCCTTAGTTGAGAAAGCTGCAGANACAATTGCAGAAGAAGATGCTGCTCATATGATGAAGAGAATGTCTCAGGGCAGTTTTGATATGAATGATATGNTAAAACAAATTGGGCAATTNAAAAAAATGGGTGGTCTAGGNGGTATAATGTCTATGCTTCCAGGAATAGGAAAGCTNCAAAAACAAATGGCTNCAAATAACTTCAACGACAAAGCTATTTCTAAACAAGAAGCTATAATTTATTCTATGACCAAAAAAGAAAGGGTAAATGTTGCATTATTAAATGCATCTAGAAGAAAAAGAATTGCTGCCGGTTCAGGCACTGCCGTTTCTGATGTAAATAGGCTGGTAAAACAGCAGCAGGACATGGCCCGAATGATGAAAAAAATGGGAAAGATGGGCGGCTTAGGTGGCTTGAAAAATATGATGTCTTCCTTAGGTGGAGGCANGCAAAATNCTNGTGAGGCACAAAATCCAACTTTGGATCCAAATAAAATGGCTGAGCTTCAAAAAATGATGGGTGGTAATATGCCAAATCTTGGAAATATGGCTAATAGATTTGGAGGTATGGGACTTCCTGGATTGGGTGGGAAACCATCAAAAAAAAGAAGATAAATTTAATTTAAAATAGGAAAAAAAATGGCATTAAAAATCAGATTATCCAGAGGTGGATCTAAGAAGAGACCTTTCTACAGAATAGTTGTTGCTGAGGCTTTATCACCTCGCGATGGAAAATTTATTGAAAGATTAGGCTCATATAATCCAATGGTTGCAAAAGATCATCCAGAAAGAATGGTCTTAAACGTTGAAAGAGCCAAATATTGGGTTTCCAAGGGTGCCCAACCTACTCTCAGAGTTGCGAAAATGCTTTCTTCTGATGGTTTAGTTAAAGCACCCGTAATTAGAGATCAACCAATCAAAAGTGCGCCAGGAAAGAAAAGACAAGAACGTGAAGCAGAAGCTGCTGAAAAGGTAGCAGCTGCAGCAGAAGCATCAGCATCTGAAGTACCTGCAGAAGAGGCACCAGTAGCCGAAGCCCCAGCTGAAGAAGCACCAGCATCTGAAGCACCTGCAGAAGAGGCACCAGTAGCCGAAGCACCAGCAGAAGAAGTATCAGCATCTGAAGCACCTGCAGAAGAGGGCAAAAAAGAATAGAACAATTGTCTAGGCAAGGTTTTGTAGAAATTGGTTTTCTTATTGGCGCTCACGGAATTAAGGGAGAGGTCAAGGTCAAGAGTTTTACAGAGACACCAGAAAATTTTTTCTTTTATAAAGAATTTTTTTTAGGTCTTGAGACTAAGCCAATAAAATTGAGACTTGTCAGGAAAATTAAACAAAATCTTATTTGTNNTGTTGAAAACATTAAAACAAGAAATGAGGCTGAAAAGTTAAAAAACTTAATTATTTATGTAAAAAGAGATGATTTACCATTACTAAATGATGATGAATTTTATCAGAGAGATTTGTTAAATTTTGATGTTTATAATTTAGAAAGGCATGATTTGGGCTTTGTCACTTCTTTTAACAATTTTGGAGGTGGACTATTGGTTGAAGTTGAAAAAAACAAAAAAAGATTTTACTTACCCATAGGAAAGCCCTTTTTAAATGATATCAATTATAAAGATAAAGAAGTTATTTTAAATATTGATTCAAGTTTTTTAGAAAATTAAGTGAGGTAATTTAGTGTGGAAAGCGACAGTTTTATCACTGTTTCCGGAAATGTTTCCAGGTGCTCTAGNACATTCTTTAGCAGGTAAAGCTCTTAAAAATGGGATGTGGTCACTTAAAAAAGTGAATATTAGAGATTTTTCGAGTGATAAGAATGGTAAAGTTGATGATATGCCATTTGGTGGAGGCTATGGCATGGTCATTAAAGCAGACGTACTTAATGAGGCATTGAAATCGGTTTCAGATGAAAAAGGACCAAGGATTTACTTGTCCCCGAGAGGCAAAAAATTTGATCAACAATTTGCAAAAAAATTATCTATTGGAAATGGTGCGGTCTTTATATGTGGAAGGTATGAGGGAGTTGATGAGAGGTTTTTAGTTTATAACGAAATTGAAGAAGTAAGCCTAGGTGATTTTATTCTATCTGGCGGCGAATTAGGAGCTCAGACCATAATAGATTCTGTTGTTCGCTTGCTTCCAAATGTGGTTGGAAAACCAGAAACCTTGCTAGATGAAAGTTTTGAGATGGGTTTGTTAGAATACCCTCTNTATACACAACCAAGAATTTGGAAAGGCNTAGAGGTTCCAGAGGTTCTTTTGTCNGGAGATCATAAGAAAATTAAGTCATGGAAGATGAAAATGTCAGAAATGATAACAAAATCAAAAAGACCAGATCTGTGGGCAAAATATATTAAATCTTAACTAGAAAAAAAAATAATAATTTGTTATGAGTATTTTTCACGAAAGGGTAATAAAATGAATGTGATAGATAAATTAGAAAAAAATCAGATGGATAAAATTTTGTCTGAAAGAAATATCCCAGAATTTGGTGCCGGAGATACTATTAAAGTTGATGTAAAAATTATTGAAGGTGACAAAGAAAGAATTCAAGCCTTTGAAGGTTTATGTATTGCTCGAAGTGGTGGTGGTTTAAATGAAAGTTTTACTGTAAGGAAAATATCATATGGTGAGGGTGTAGAGAGAATTTTTCCTATCTTTTCACCTAAGATAGCTGGCATTACACTTCTTAAAAGAGGAAAAGTTAGAAGAGCCAAGCTATATTATCTTAGAGATAGAAGAGGAAAAGCTGCACGTATTGTTGAAAAAATACAGCTTTCTAAAAAAGATAATAAGGTAAAACCTGATCAAGCAGATGTAAAAGTTGTTTCGGAGGAAACAAGTTCCTAGGCATGGTTTAAAAATCATTTTTTACATACCTCGTAGTTAACTTGATGGAGAAACGAATGAAGCCTAGAACTCTTTTTGACAAGATTTGGGATTATCATCTTATAAGCACCCAAGATGACGGCGCATCTCTTATATATATAGATAGACATCTGGTTCATGAAGTTACAAGCCCTCAAGCTTTCGAAGGGTTAAGATTGACCGGTAGAAAAGTAAGTGCACCTCAAAGAACATTGGCTGTTGCAGATCACAACGTACCAACAACAGATAGAGCCGGAGGAATCAATGAGGAAGAATCTAGGATCCAAGTTGAAGCACTAGACAAAAATGTTAAAGACTTCGGAATTCCTTATTTTAACATGATGGACAAAAGACAAGGAATTGTTCATGTTATAGGACCTGAACAGGGTTTTACACAACCTGGAATGACTATAGTTTGTGGTGACAGTCATACCGCAACACATGGAGCATTTGGAGCACTTGCATTTGGAATTGGAACTTCTGAAGTAGAGCATGTTTTAGCAACGCAGACCTTAATTCAGAAGCCAGCTAAAAATATGCTTATAAGTGTTGAAGGACAGCTTCAACCTGGTGTTTCTCCTAAAGATTTAATCCTAGCAATTATAGGCGAAATTGGGACGGCTGGTGGAACTGGTCATGTAATAGAATATTCAGGAGACGCTATAAAGAAACTTTCCATGGAAGGTAGAATGACACTATGCAACATGTCAATTGAGGCAGGGGCAAGGGCTGGAATGATTGCCCCCGATGAGATAACTTTTGAATATTTGCAAGGTAAACCCATGTCTCCAAAGGGTAAAGATTGGGAGCTAGCTGTTGAGTGGTGGAAATCACTACCATCAGATGAAGGTGCTGTTTATGACAAAAAAATTATAATTGATGCTAACAAAATCAAACCCACAGTCACTTGGGGCACAAGTCCTGAAGATGTGGTTCCTATTGATGGAAACATCCCTGACCCAACAAAAGTCAAAGATGATGATGCAAGAGCTAAAATTGAAAGATCACTCGAATATATGGGTCTAAACGGAGGTCAAAAAATATCTGAGGTTGAAATCAATACCGTATTTATTGGTTCATGCACTAATTCTAGAATAGAAGATCTTAGGTCTGCTGCAGAAGTAATTAAAGGTAAAAAAGTAAAAAATGGTATAAGAGCTATGGTGGTTCCGGGTTCAGGTCTTGTCAAAAGTCAAGCTGAGGAAGAAGGTTTAAATAACATTTTTATAGAAGCAGGCTTTGAATGGAGAGAGCCAGGGTGTTCAATGTGTCTTGCTATGAACGAAGACAAGCTACAGCCTGGTGAGCGATGCGCTAGTACTTCAAATAGAAATTTTGAGGGTAGGCAAGGTAAAGGTGGAAGAACCCATCTAGTAAGCCCTGAAATAGCAGCAGCCTCTGCAATAACAGGAAAATTAACTGACTTTAATGAAATAATCTAATTTTTTTAAGAGGACAGGCAATGCAAAAATTTAATAATCTCAAAGGGGTTGCCGCACCATTCAATTTCATGAATGTTGATACTGATAAGATAATTCCTAAACAATTTTTAAAAACTATTAAGAGAACTGGACTTGGTAAACATCTTTTCGATGAAATGAGATTTAAAGATGACGGCTCAGAAAGAGAAGACTTTATACTCAACCAACAGCCCTACAGATCTAGCAGTATTATAGTAGCAGGTGACAATTTTGGTTGCGGTTCAAGTCGTGAACACGCTCCTTGGGCTTTGTCAGATTTTGGTATTAAGTGTATTATTTCAACTTCTTTTGCAGATATTTTCTATAATAATTCATTTAAAAATGGGTTGTTGCCTATAAAGGTTTCAGCTGAGGATAGAGAAGCTTTAATGGCTGATGCAAAGGATAGAGAAAATCCTGAATTAGAAATTGATCTACCCTCACAGGAAATTAGAAGACCTAATGGATCAATAATTAAGTTTGAAATTGACCCATTCAGGAAAAAATGTCTGTTAGAAGGCTTAGATGATATTGGTTTAACAATGCAAAAGTCAGATGAGATAAAAACTTTTGAAAATAACATGTCATCCCAAAGGCCTTGGTTATAAAATTTAAACATTAGGGAAATTTTATGTTATCGAATAAAACATTAATGGTTTTACCAGGCGATGGTGTTGGACCTGAAGTTGTGAAAGAAACTCTTCGGGTTGTTGACTGGTTAGCAGAAAATAAAAGTATTAATTTTAACATTAAACAAGGCTTGGTTGGTGGAGCCTCTTACGATAAATTTGGTACGCCTTTGTCTGATGAAACACTTGCTGATTCTTTAGATGCTGACGCAATATTATTTGGAGCTGTCGGTGGACCTAAATATGATGGTGTTGAGTTTGAAAAAAGACCAGAAAATGGTTTGTTAAGATTAAGAAAAGAAATGGATTTGTTTGCAAACCTAAGACCAGCAATNGTCTTCCCTGCCCTTGTTGATGCCTCGTCATTAAAGCCTGACATAATTTCCGGCTTGGACATATTAATTGTAAGAGAACTTACCGGAGGTATTTATTTTGCTGAACCACGAGGAATAGAGAAACTTAGCGAAGAAACAAAAAAAGGTTACGATACTAATCTATATACCACTCCAGAAATAGAAAGAATTGGAAGGGTTGCAATTGATTTGGCAAAGGCTAGAAATGCAAAGGTAACGTCTGTTGAAAAAGCAAATGTAATGATGTCAGGAGTTTTATGGCGTGAAGTAATGACTAGTCTTTTTGATAAAGAGGGACANGGGATCNAAACATCGCATATGTACGCTGATAATTGCGCAATGCAATTAGTCAGAGATCCTAAGCAGTTTGATGTTATTGTAACTGATAATTTATTTGGAGACATTTTATCAGATTGTGCAGCAATGTTAACTGGATCTCTTGGTATGCTTCCTTCTGCTAGTTTGGGAGCAGTTGATAAAATCACTGGTAAAAGATTTGCAATGTATGAGCCGGTTCACGGATCAGCTCCAGATATTGCAGGAAAGGGCTTAGCAAACCCATTGGCTGAATTATTAAGTTTTTCAATGTTACTACGCTATTCTTTTGATATGAAAGAAGAGGCAGATTTGATTGATGAAGCGGTATCAAATGCTTTAGATGCTGGCCCAAGAACACCTGACATATTGGCACCTGGCAGAGAAAAGGTTGGGACTCAAGGGATGATGGATTTAGTAATAAGAAAGTTAGAGGAATTATCTAAATAAATGACTTACAATGTAGCTGTTGTTGGAGCAACTGGCGCCGTCGGTAGAGAAATGCTCCAAACTTTATCTGAACGAAAATTTCCCATAGGTGATGTTTATGCATTAGCGTCAAAATCTTCCATTGGCAAAGAGGTATCCTTTGGAGAGGACAAGGTATTAAAAGTTAGCTCAGTTGATAATTTTGATTTTGAAAAAGTCGATATTGCCCTTTTTTCAGCAGGCTCCGAAACAGCAAAAAATTTTGCTCCTATTGCTGGAAAGAAAGGCTGTATTGTAATAGATAANTCATCTTATTTTCGGATGGACGAAGANGTCCCGTTAATTGTTCCTGAGGTAAATCCTGAAGCGGTGTATAAGTTCAATAAAAAAAACATAATTGCCAACCCTAATTGCAGTACTATTCAACTGGTGGTAGCACTAAAACCGATCCATGACCATTTTGAAATAACCAGAGTTGTTGTGTCAACCTACCAAGCTGTATCAGGTGCAGGGAAACCTGCAATGGATGAGCTGTTTAATCAGACCAAAGGTGTCTTTGTACACGATCAAGCCACTCCAGAACAATTTACAAAAAAAATTGCTTTTAACGTTATCCCTCACATTGATGTTTTTATGGANGACGGTTTTACTAAAGAAGAGTGGAAAATGAGGGTCGAAACAAAAAAAATATTAGATCCAAACATTGACTTGGTTGCTCATTGCGTAAGAGTTCCTGTTTTCATAGGTCATAGTGAAGCAGTTTTTTTTGAATGTAAGAAAGCAATTGAAGAAAAGCAAGTCAGGAGCATTCTAAGAGATGCTGATGGAGTTACTGTGATTGATCATAGAGCAAATGAAGGTTATGTAACTCCAGATGAGGTTGCTGGCGAAGATGATATTTATATTAGTAGGATTAGAAAAGACCCAACAGTTAAAAATGGCATGGTGTTTTGGTGTGTTGGAGATAATCTTCGTAAAGGTGCTGCCTTAAACACTGTGCAAATTGCTGAACTTCTTGCTAGTAAAAAACTTAAAGGGAGTAAGCTTTAATGTTTTATAAAATATACTCTATAAAAAGTAATTAATGGAATTCATTTGGATTTTATCTGCAATTTTTGCAGCTGCTTGTCAAACAGCTAGATCTGCCTTCCAAAAAAATATGATNTCTAAGTTAGGCGATTATGGTGCTGCTTACATAAGATTTTGCTATGCTTTACCTTTTACGACATTAATTTGGTTTATTTGGATTAATATACCTGGAAACACAATTCCAAACTTGTCAACTTATNCAATCACATTATGTTTTTTAGGTTCAATTTTTCAGGTTTTATTNACTTATGTTTTGATGAAAGTATTCTCTCATAANAGCTTTGCGACTGGAATCGCTTTTTCCAAAACAGAGGTGATATTAATAGCTTTTCTTGAAACTATAATNTTGAGTGTANATTTNTCCTTACTAATAANAACTGGAATTATTCTTGGGGTAATATCTGTNTTGTTATTGTCATATGCAAAAAAAGCAGAAAGTTTAATTGAAACAGTAAATTTATTGTTTAAATCAATTCTTTCGCTGGGGACCTTGATAGGACTTTTGTCTGGTCTTCTCCTAGCTGCGTCTGTAGTAGCTTTTAGAATGTCCATAATATCTGTAGAGGCTCCCCTACTAGACAAATCTTTGCTAATATCTGTTATAGCCATTATTTTTCAAACTATAATTGTAGGGTTTTATCTTTTCTTTTTTCAAAAAAAACAATTTTTAGCTGTATTTAAATATTGGAAACCAAGTTTGCCTGCTGGNATNTGTGGNACTGGGGCTACTTTTGGTTGGTTTGTTGCTTTTGGNCTNGCCACTGCTGCAGANGTNAGAGCTGTTGGNCAAACTGAGTTGATATTTTCNGTTTTAATNTCAANGATAATTTTTAAGGAAAAAATTAAAAAAACAGAATTATNTGGTATTATNCTACTNGGGA